>JAJPZA010000142.1 GCA_021204625.1 Clostridia bacterium
ACTATGTGATTTCTTCGGTCATCACGGTCTGTACGGATGACGTGCCGGCGGTGCTGAAGACCAGGAAAAACATCGGAGAGCTTGTGGAACAAGGGGTTCCGGTGGGGACGGGTGACGGCTGGAATCCTACGGTCTATTCCTATAACGGGCTGAACGAAATCAAGCCGGGAATGATCGAGGAGGCAACGCAGAACGCCCGCGCCGCCGCAGAGAAGTTTGCCAACGACAGCAAGAGCAGGCTCGGGAAGATCAAGACTGCCACGCAGGGCCAGTTCTCCATCTCCGACCGCGACTCCAACACTCCTTACATCAAGACCGTGCGCGTCGTCACCAACGTCGTGTACTATCTTAGTGATTAAAAATTTGGATGGTTAAATATTATTCATACCTTTGCGTACGAATTGAAGGAAATATGAACGTTCTCAACCATGTACATCACCATCATTGCAGCGTCCACCTGTGGTAGTCGTTCGATTGGTTGTGCATAGTTCTGAGAAACGATATACGATTAACGAAGTCTGCCACGAGGCGGGCTTCTTTTTTTTGCGCCGTGTTGCGACGGTTGTTCGGGGCGTCTGGGGTTTGAGGGTGGCTGTTGAGCGGGAGTTTGATCATGGTGATGGAATATTGTTATAGTGTATGTATGAAATGAAGGTTGTAAGTAGTTGACAGGATGAATGAAAAATATTGACAGATATGATTAGAATAGCGATTCAGGCCAAGGGCCGGTTGAATGAGGACAGCATCAGACTGCTGTCGGAGGCGGGGATCAGGATTGACGAGAGCAAGCGGATGCTGCTGTCGCGATCGAGCAGTTTCCCGATGGAAGTACTTTATTTAAGGGACGATGATATCCCGCAGGCGGTTGCGGACGGCGTCGCCGATCTGGGCATTGTTGGACTCAACGAGGTCGCGGAAAGGACGTTTGACCTCGAGATTGTCCGCAAATTGGGCTTCGGCCGGTGCAGACTGTGTCTTGCGGTGCCGAAGAGCGTGGAATACAACGGATTGGCGTGGTTCGAAGGGAAGAGGGTGGCGACGTCCTATCCTCGGATCCTCGCGAAGTTCTTCACGGAGAAGGGCGTGCGGGCCGACATTCATGACATCGCCGGCTCAGTGGAGATTGCCCCGTCTGTGGGGATGGCCGACGCGATCTTCGACATCGTGAGCTCCGGCGGCACGCTGGTGAGCAACGGGCTGGTTGAGGTGGAGACGGTGCTGGCCTCGGAGGCCGTCCTGGTCGCAAACCGCAGTCTGTCAGAGGAGAAGAGAGCGGTCTTGTACGAGATTCTGTTCCGCATGGACGCAGTGGAGCGCAGCCGGGGGATGAAGTACATCCTGATGAACCTGCCGCAGGGCAAGGTGGACGCCGTGGTGCGCATCCTTCCGGGCATGAAGTCGCCGACCGTGCTGCCGCTCGCGCAGAAGGGCTGGTGCTCGCTGCACGCGGTGGTCAGCGAGGCGGAGATTTGGGAGAAGATAGTGCAGCTCAAGGAGTTGGGCGCGGAGGATATTTTAGTATTGGCTCTTGAAAAGATGATTCCGTAGAAGGTATATATTATTGAAAATTATTGAGATATGAAAGTATATGTAAATCCCGAAAGGGCGGATTGGCCGGGACTGATGAGCCGGAGGCAGCCCGACGACGATAGTGTGAAGGACATCGTCAGGGGGATCATCGACAGGGTGGCCCGAGACGGGGACAAGGCTTTACTCGAGCTGTCGGAGGAGATCGACGGGGTGAGGCTGGGTTCTCCCGACAAGCTGGTCGGCGGAGCGAGGAAGCACATTGGCATTGAGGTTCTGAAACCGGAATTCAGGGCGGCCGCCTCCAAGGTAAGTGGCGCCATGAGGAATGCCATTTGGGAGGCCGGCTGCCATATCGAGATTTTTCACCATGCGCAGAAGCCGAAGGAGATTGAGGTTGAGACCGCGCCGGGAGTGCGTTGCGTTCAGAGACCGGTGCCCATTCAGAGAGTGGGCCTGTATGTTCCGGGTGGATCCGCACCGCTTTTTTCGACCGTGTTGATGCTCGCGATACCGGCTCAGGTGGCCGGCTGCCGGGAGGTGATCCTCTGCACGCCGCCCCGCAAGGACGGGAGTGTCTGTCCCGAGGTGCTCTATGCGGCCAGTCAGAGCGGAGTAAGCCGTGTGTTCAAGATCGGCGGGGCGCAGGCGATTGCGGCCATGGCTTACGGGACTCGGACCGTTCCGAAAGTGGACAAGATCTTCGGGCCGGGCAATCGCTATGTTACTGCTGCCAAGCAGATTATCGGCGCGACGCAGACGGCGGTAGACATGCCGGCGGGGCCGTCCGAGGTGATGGTGATGGCCGACGGGAGCGCGCGAGCTGACTTCGTGGCGGCGGATCTGCTCTCACAGGCGGAGCACGGCCCTGACAGCCAGGTGGTTCTGCTTTGTCTCAGCGAGGAGTTCGCCCGCGAGGTGCAGGAGCAGATCAGTCTGCAGACGGAGCGGCTTCCGCGACAAGCGATTGCGCAGAAGGCGTTGGACAACAGTAAGATCGTAATTCTCAACGGGGTTAGGGAGATGGTCGACTTCGCCAACGGCTACGCTCCGGAGCACCTTATCATCAGCATGGAGAACCCATGGGAGGTGTCGCGCCGGATCACCGCCGCCGGGAGCGTCTTCATCGGGAACTGGTCGCCGGAGAGCGCGGGGGACTACGCTTCGGGCACGAACCACACCCTGCCGACTTCGGGCTGGGCGCGGGCCTACAGCGGAGTCAATGTCGACAGTTTCATGCGGAAGATGACCCTTCAGGAACTGACGCCGATCGGACTTCGCTGCATCGGCGACACCGTCACGACCATGGCCGCCGGCGAGGGCCTGGATGCGCACCGGCTTGCCGTCAAGACGCGCCTTGACTATATGCAGGACAATAACATCCTGCCTCCATGGGAAGCAGATCCGGCGCTGAAAAAGGAGATGCTTGATGACCGAATCCTGGAGGATGACGAGGGTTATGACGATTATTTGGATGAGGGGAATCCCACTGAATACTTGGCTGAAACATACCAAAGTTGGTTTGATGCAAAGGACGGAAGGATATTGGGACTGATGCGGGAAAACATCAGAGAAATGGAGCCGTATTCGACGGCACGCGACGAGTTCGACGGGGTGCCGGAAATCTGCCTCGACGCCAACGAGAACCCGAACGACAACGGCTACAATCGCTATCCGGACCCGCACCAGAAGGCCCTGAAACAACGCATTTCCGAAATCAAGGGTGTCAACCCCGACAGAATCTTCGTCGGCAACGGCAGTGACGAGGCCATCGACCTATGCTTCAGGGTATTCTGTCGCCCCGGGTGGGACAACGCCGTCTCCATCGCCCCGTCATACGGGATGTACAAGGTCGCTGCGCACACCAACGACGTGGAATTCCGTGAAGTGCAGCTGGGCGAGGATTTTACGCTTGACGAGGGGGCCCTATTCTCGGCCGTCGACGCCCGCACAAAACTTCTCTTCATCTGCTCGCCGAACAATCCGACCGGGAACATCTTTCCATTGGAACAGCTTGGCCGCGTGATCCGTCGCTTCGGCGGCATTGTGGTGCTCGACGAGGCCTACGTCGACTTCTCCTCCGGAGGGAGCATGCTGCCGGAACTCGACAAATACCCTAACCTCATCATCCTGCAGACCATGTCTAAGGCTCGCGGAATGGCGGCGCTGAGGGTCGGGATGGCCTTCGCCTCACCTCTGATCGCGGGAATATTCGCCCGGGTCAAATACCCGTACAACCTCGGCGCGCTGACCCAGAACATTGTGCTCAAACGACTTGAAACCCCGTGCGACGCTCAGGTGGCGCAGATCCTCTCGGAACGCGCCCGCGTGCGCAAGGCCCTCGAAGCCAACCCATTGGTTCAAAAAATATATCCATCCGAAGCCAATTTTCTGCTGGTCAAGGTTATTGATGCAAAGAAAATATATAATATCCTTGTTTCTGAAGGAATAATTGTCCGAGATCGGTCAAACGTGAAAGGTTGTGAAAGTTGCTTGAGAATTACGATTGGCACTAAAAGGGAAAATGATCGGTTGTTATACGTTTTGCATCAGATTGCGGCCGAAGAGAAATTGACAGACAAAGAGTCGAAAATTGCGTCTGATGATCGCTCGGCGACAGTGATGAGGGCAACGACCGAGACACAGATCACCGTGATGCTCGACTTGGACGGACGTGGGCCGTCCTACATCTCGACAGGGATCGGCTTCTTCGACCACATGCTGGATCAGCTGGTTCACCATGGCGGGATGTCGCTCCTCGTGGACGCGAAGGGAGATCTGAAAGTGGATGAGCACCACACGATTGAGGATGTGGGCATCGCCATCGGAGAGGCAATGAGGCAGGCCCTCGGAAACAAGGCCGGCATCGCCCGCTACGGTTTCGTGTTGCCGATGGATGAGAGCGAGGCCCGGGTTCTGGTGGATTTTGGCGGGAGGATCGACTTCAAGTGGGACGTCAGCTTCAGCCGCGAGAAGATCGGGGAGATGCCGACCGAAATGTTCGAGCATTTCTTCAGGAGTTTCGCCGACGCGGCTCGCTGCAACCTGCACATCTCCGCGACCGGGGAGAACGAGCATCACAAGATCGAGGGCGTGTTCAAGGCCTTCGCCCGTGCCGTCCGCTACGCCGCCGCCCGCACCGTCGCCTCCGATGAGTTACCAAGCAGCAAGGGTGTACTATGATAGCGGTGATCAATTACGGGACCGGTAACATCAGGTCAGTCGCCAATGCCCTTAAACGGCTTGGTCTGCAGTTTTGTGAGGAGGCCGGCGAGGCTGTCGGCTCCAAGTCTTTCTTTTGTGTGACGGATGATCCGGACGTTATTCGGCGGGCGGACCATGTGATCCTGCCGGGGGTCGGTGAGGCGGCGAGGGCTATGGAACAGTTGAGGCTCAAGGGTCTGGACGATGTGATCAGATCGCTGACCTGCCCTGTGCTCGGCATCTGCATCGGGATGCAGCTGATGTGCCGTCGCAGCGCGGAGGGCGATGTCTCCTGCCTCGGCATCTTCCCCGCTGATGTCGTTAGGTTGCCGTCTTCAAAGGGCTTGAAGATACCTCACGTCGGATGGAATACTGTAAAGGCAATAGATTTTAAATTATTCCATGATTTAGCCCTTGAAACATATTTTTACTATGTTCATTCTTATGCGGCAGAACTTTGTTCGAATACATCGGCTGTAACTGAATACGGAATTGAATTTAGTGCCGCAATGAATAAGGATAATTTTTATGGAACGCAGTTCCATCCCGAAAAAAGCGGATCTGCCGGCAGAATACTTTTAAAAAATTTCTTGGAACTATGAGTGAATCAAAAACATCATCGGAAATTATTCCGGCGATTGACATCATCGGCGGGGAATGCGTGCGACTGACGCAGGGGGATTACGGCCGGAAGAAGACCTACGGGCTGGACATCCCGGAGGTGGCGAAGGCATACGAGGCAGCGGGAGTGAGGAGACTGCACTGCGTGGATCTCGACGGGGCGAAGGCCGGAGGGCCGGTGAATCTCGCCGTGTTGGAGAAATTGGCTGCGGGCACAGGGC
>JAJPZA010000135.1 GCA_021204625.1 Clostridia bacterium
GACAGAGCGCAACGGCAACGGCAATACAGCCTATCGCAATTTTGCTTTTTTTCATCTTTCCCTCCAAATTCAGTTTTCAGTCAAATAAGAATGTCCTGCGGCTTCCGGCCAAATACAGGCCGCTTGCCGCAGGACATAAACAATCAGAATCAATCAGCCGTCACATCGTAAAGAGTAGCCGACCCTGTGCAGTCTGTAAGTGTTATTACAGTGCTGTCACTTCTGGATCCGCCGTAATATCCGGCATTTTCTACTGAATCATCGTCCCCGCCATATACACAGGCAGGATTGATGTATCCTACTTCCACATCTGTAATTGTGCTGTCCGATATGGTCAAACTGAACAAGCCTTCACCGAGAACTGCTCCGACGAAAAGCCTGTCTTCATAATTATCCGTATAATCATCCACATAAACCAATGCGACAGTGCAGGAGCTGACAGACGAACCTGATATGTTAAGTCTGCCTGAATCAGTTCCCATGACATCCGTATATCCAAGGATTCCGCCGACTTTGCGGGTTCCTGAAACCGTTATGTTGCTTGCCGAATTGCCAGATATTTCAGAAATCAGTCCAGTATTCTGAGTCACGCCAAGGAATCCTATTACTCCGCCTACATTATCCCCTTCAAGACCGTCATTGTAATATACGCCACGCACATAGCAGCTTGATTTATCTGTTCCTGAAACGGAACATGATTTGACGGATGACCTTTGCCCGCATCCCAGTATTCCGCCGACGCAATAATTGCCAGTAATTGTAATTGTGCCTGTAACGGAACATCCCGAAATGGTAGAACTACCTGTTTCGCCTGCCTGGTCCGCCCAACCTACAATAGAGCCTACTCCGCTTCTTCCATAAAGGTTAACGTTACTAATCGCCACATCTTCAATCAATGCATCATGGACATACCCGAACAATCCAATATAACTGGATGTTGCTTTGATGCAATACAGATTGGAAATAGTATATCCTTCCCCGTTAAAGGTTCCGCTGAAAGGATCACTCGTTGTGCCAATCGGTGTCCAGGCATAGTTGCCGAGATCAACGCTGACAGTCAAATTTACCACACAGTCACTGAAAGAGGTGCCGCTGTTAACTTTTGAGGCGAGTCCTGCCAAATCACTGGCAGATGAAAGAGTATATGTGGTTACACCATCTTCCGTAGTACCATCGTCTGCCCAATCTGTCGTTATCGTTGACCCGTCCCAGGTGCTAACCGTATCATCATCCGCAAAAGCAGTGGATGCTGAATAATTGCCGACAGCCAGCGCCAGTCCTGCGCACAGGCAGAGAGTCATGCCTGCAGAAATTACCCCCGTTACAATTCCAAATTTTTTCATATAACCCGAATCCTCCCCTGTAGCGATGAAAATTATGGGAGCATTTTATGTAACAACCCCTCCTGTATGTAAACTGATTTTTTGCAAACGTATTTTTTTTTTTTTTGATATTTTCTATCATTTTTATGTTATTTTTTAACATAAAAAGAACGCTGCAAACAAAAAAAGCCCTGCAGAGCAATCTGCAGGGCCTGGATCTGATATATTCGGTTGTATGTTGCACCCACTCCTTTCCTGTGGGCAATGATGGCTTAGAATGATGGCTTAGGAGGCATTACTTCCTGTAGCTGTCTGCGAGGGCCTTGAAAGCCGGCAGGGATTTCTTTATGGTCTCCGGGGATACGCAGTAGGAGACACGCTCATAGCCCTTGGAGCCGAAATCGTCTCCGGGCACTATGAGAAGCTCAAACTGCTTGGCTTTTTCTGCGAAGGCCTTGGAGTCCGGCTCCATGGCCTTTACGAACATGTAGAAGGCCCCGTCCGGATGGATCACTTCATAGCCGTAGGACGTGAGGGCGTCGTACATCATGTCCCTGTTTGCCTTGTATATGGACATGTCGGACGTCTTGTCATAGACCTTGCCCACAAGCATCTGGAAGAGGCTGGGCGCGCACACGAATCCGAGGGCGCGGCCGGCGCCGCAGACTCCGGCGTAGACGTCCGCGAACTCCTCCATCCTGTTGTCCACGGCCACGTAGCCTATGCGCTCTCCGGGAAGGGAAAGGCTTTTGGAATATGAGTAGCAGACTATACTGCGGTCATAATAATTCATTATGTAAGGAACCTTTATGGAGCTGTCATATACGAGCTCGCGGTAAGGCTCGTCGGAAATGAAGTATATGGGATTGTCCGTGGAGCGGCACTTCAAAAGGCAGGCGAGGCGCCTTATCTCATCCTCCGTGTATACGACGCCGGAAGGGTTGTTGGGACTGTTGATGAGAATTGCCTTTGTCTTGGGATTAAAGGCCTGCTCCAGGGCTGCGAAGTCTATATGGTATGATCCGGGAAGCCCCTGGATTACAACCACCTTTCCGCCGGCCTTTTCAATGAAGACCTTGTATTCCGGGAAATACGGGGCGAACAATATGACCTCGTCCCCGGGGTTTAAGATGGCGTTGAAGGTTATTGTAAGGGATGCCGCCGCGCCGCAGGTCATGTAAAAACAGTCTGCATTGAGCTCTGTGCCGAAACGCTTGTTGGTGTAATCCGCCAAGGTCTTGCGCACGCCGAAATCCCCCTGGGCCGATGTGTATCCGTGCAGATCCACCTGGTTGCAGGTGTTGAGAAGCTCTATGAGCGTCTCCCTCACTTCCTTCGGGGGCTCTATGCTGGGATTGCCTATGGAGAAGTCAAAGACGTTCTCCACCCCTATCTCTGCCTTGCGCTTCTTGCCGTACTCGAAGAGCTCACGTATGGATGAGCGCACCTTGCCTAACGCCACGCTGGTTTCATTGAGCATAATCTATTCACCTTCTGTATATTCAAGCAGGACCTGCGCCAAAATTCATGCAAATGCTTCGGCCGCCGTCCCGCAGATTTTGCTTGCGTTCATGAGTATACCACAACGGAGAGCCGTTTAGCAACTGTTACGCCCTCTTTTGCTCCCTGCAAAATGAGGCCTGAATAAGGCCTGAAGTGGACCTGAAAAAGACAGCTGGTGTTGGTGCCGGCGTGTGCGGATCCTTGTGCGGCAGTCTGGCCTGCACAGCGCCTTTCCGTGGAAAATGCGGATACGGCCAGGGCTGAGACCATGAGAGGAAAAGGCTTCAAAAGACAGGGTCTGCCGGAAATCCCGATATATAATCCCGGTAAATTAAGAGACGGACCCTTGGTCCGTCCCTTAGAGAGAATATGAAAAAAGTTGAGTGTATATCAAAGTCATTTTGGAGGGCCGCTTTTGGAAAATTTAAAGCGGGATTGCAAGATTTTACGCTTTTTTTGCAATTTGCCCTCTTTTACGGTTGCAATTATAGTAAGCTATTATGATAATAGTGTGAAATTATGTGATGATTCTGTGAAGAATTCATTTAGATTTCATTAGAACTTTTCGTACTTTGCAAAGATCTTTTCGGCGCAGCCGATGCCGTCCGCGGCGGAGCTTGTTATGCCTCCGGAATAGCCGCTCCCCTCGCCGCAGGGGTACAGGCCGGCAACAGATACGGACTCGCCGTTTTCATTGCGCACCATGCGGATGGGGGATGAGAAACGGCTCTCAACGCCGGTCAACAGGGCGTCCGGGTCCGCGAAGCCCTTGATGTGCTTGTCTATGTCCGGGATGGCGAGCCTCAAGGCGTCCGTGACGGATCCAGGAAGGACTTCCTCCATGGGAGCGAAGACTGTGCCGCAGGCGTAGGTGGGCTTTACGGAGCCGAAATGGTCCGAGCATTTTCCGGCCAGAAAGTCTCCGACGCGCTGGACGGGGGCCTTGTAATTGCGGCCGCCCACGGCGTACGCCTTGCGCTCTATCCTCCTCTGGAAATCCATTCCGGCAAAGAGCCCTTCGCCGAAATCCTTGAGGCCCATCTGGACCATGAGGGCGGAGTTCGCGTTGCGCCCGTCACGGGCGTAATTGGACATGCCGTTTGTGACCACCCCGCCGAACTCGCTTGAAGACGGCAGCACGACTCCTCCGGGGCACATGCAGAATGTGAAGACGCTGCGCTCCGAAGCGTGGGACACGGCCTTGTAATCCGCAGCCGGGAGGTATTTGGCCATGGGGCCGTACTGGGCCCTGGAGATGTCCTCCTGGACGTGCTCTATTCTTACTCCCACGGCAAACGGCCTGGGCTCCATGTACACGCCCTTTCTGTGCAGAATCTCAAAGGTGTC
Source organism: Clostridia bacterium (assembly GCA_021204625.1). Taxonomy (GTDB): domain Bacteria; phylum Bacillota; class Clostridia; order Christensenellales; family Borkfalkiaceae; genus Coproplasma. The sequence goes on from JAJPZA010000135.1 coordinate 4,173, forward strand.
CCTTGCGGAATGGCCTATGGCAAGGACGACGGCGTCAAAACGGAGGTCGCTCTGCAGGCCCGTCATGACGTCCAGGACCTGTATGGACTGGAGTCTGCCTTCCTTCACCTTTATGCCCATGAGCCTTGTGGAGAACATGTACTTTCCGCCGTTGCAGATAATATACTTGCGCATATTCTTCAGGACGGTGTAGAGGACGTCGCTTCCCACATGGGGCTTGTTGGAGTAAAGGATTTCCCTGGGCGCGCCGAAATGCACGAAAGTCTCCAGCACCTTTGCGTTGTTGGGGTCCTTCGTGCCCGTGTTGAGCTTTCCGTCCGAGAACGCTCCCGCTCCCCCTTCGCCGAACTGCACGTTGCAGTTGTCATCCAGGATGCCGGAATCTATGAACTTCTGGACGCTGTCCTTCCTCTCCTCAACGGCCTTGCCCCTCTCAATGATAACGGGCTTTACTCCGCGGGCGATCAGCTGTATGGCGCAGAGCAGCCCTGCCGGGCCGCTGCCGATTATCGCAACCTTGGGAGGGTTTTCCAGCTTTTTGAGCGGCGCCGGCTCCGGAGGCACTTCGTCTGAAAACACAATGGAGTAGAGCCAGAAAATGTTCTTCTTGTCCCTCGCGTCCAGTGATTTTTTCAGAATCCTGAAATATGCCGGCTCATGGCCCAGCTTCTTCACAGCCATGTCATGAAGCTTGCTCTCGCTCTCGTCCGGATTGAGCCTGATGTTATCCAACCTGTATTCCATATCACACCAACCTTTTCCGTTCCGCCTGGAACTACATTCCCCTAAGCCGCTTCCGGCTCACACCCGGCCGTGCGGCTGAAGCCCCGGAATCCGGGACTGTATTTATATTCTCCGCATGACAGACTCCGCAGCCTTCATGCCGGAGCAGAACGCCCACTGCAGATTGTACCCTCCGCAGTCCCCGTCCGCGTCCAGGACCTCCCCGGCCAGAAAAAGACCCGGCACCATCCTGCTCTCCAGCTCATCCGTGACTTCGTCTCCCGGAATTCCGCCCTTGGTCACCTGCGCGAAATCAGCCCCCGCGCTTCCCGTGACAACAAGGCGGAAGCCCTTCACAATCCCGGCTATATCATGCACGGACAATCCGTCCGTTCCCGCATTCTGCCCTGCTTTGCGCAGAATCATGCGCGATAAGGTGTTGTGCAGCGTTCCGCACAGCAGATCCTCATCCGCGCACCCTTCATCCCGCCTCTTTTGCAGAAAGGCCGCAAGCTCTTTCTCTCCGGTGTCCGGTAGGAAGTCTATTATGAGGCTCACGCCTCCATTTTCTATAATCCCCGCTATCCTTGAGGATACGGAAAAGGCCGCGCTGCCGGACACTCCGTAGCTTGTGAAGATGACGTCCCCTCTCTCGCATGCAAGCGTCGCGCCGTCCGCTTCGGCGGAAAGCGCGGCATCCACGCGGATTCCCCTGAGGGGCTTTATGTCCGTCATGTCCGTCTTGAGCTGCACCAAAGAAGGATGCAGAGGCGTGAGCGTATGCCCGAGATTTGTGGCCAATGCATATGAGCTGCCGTCTGTATGGAACTGGCGCGCCACGGCTCCGCCGGTGCAAAGGACAACGAAACGGCTCTCAATTACTCCGCCGTCTGTATATACCTTGAAGCCCTTCTCCGTCTTCTGAATCCTTGTGACACGGGTGCCCAGCCTCACGCCGCAGGTGCAAGGTCCGGGCGAGCGGAGCTTCATCAAAAGAAGGTCTGTAAGCGAGGACGCCTGTTTGCTGGCCGGATATATGCGGCCCCTGTCATCCTGCGTAAAAAGACAGCCGAAAAGGCTCCGCCAGTCATACGCTCCGGAGCAGACAATGTCCCCGGCAGGGACGGAACCGTGAAAATGCTCAGGCCGCAGATCCGCGTTGGACACGTTGCCCTGCCCGTTGCCCGTCTGCGAAAGCTTCTTTCCAGCTCTGTCTCCCATGTCCAGGACCAGAATATTGAGTTTTCTGCCGGATAAGGCGAAGCTTGCGGCACAAGCAAGGCCTGCTGCCCCTCCGCCTATGATGGCGACATCTGTCATATGCATACCGTGCCCGCAGGTCCCGGCGGGAAACAATTCATGCAGCGCGCCTGCCGGCGCCAGGGAAGCCTGTCTGGCCTTCATGCATAATTTTATACTCACAGGGAAAAAGTGTCAATAACGCACTTTGCAATTTGTGCGGAAATCTCCGTTTTGGCATACGGAATTTCTGCAAAATATGCCACTTATATGGCAGGTTTGCAATATACCGGACGAACTGCAATATGCTGTCTCACGGTCTTTCCCGCACTGCTTTTTTTTGCAGTTTCCCGCCCCGCGCGCATCCTCTGTTATTATAATGCCTCTCCAAATATTATAATGCCTCTCCAGGCATGTCCAGGCTTCTCCCGCTTGCTTATGCCTTCCGGCTGTGTTACACTGTCCCCGGCAGAAAATGCGTCCCGTGCGCGGGCCGCGCACGGGCTGTGCATGGACCATTTTTGTAATACAAAGTATTATATTTTGGAGATAAAATCATATGAGAAAAGACCTGAATACAAAGGACGGCATCTTCCCCATGCCCGTGCTCATGATAGCCACATACAACGGGGACGGCTCCGTGGACGTAATGAACGCAGCCTGGGGCACCATGCTGGACACAGGGATGGTTTTGCTGAATATCAGCGAGTCCCACAGAACCACGCAGAACATACTGGCCCGCAAGGCTTTCACAGTATCCATCCCGGACGCGAAGCACGCCACCGAGGCAGACTGGTTCGGCGTGGTGTCCGGAAACGACGTGGAGGACAAGTTTGCAAAGTCCGGCCTGCACTTCATCCCCTCCTCCCGCGTGGACGCCCCAATTGTAACGGAATTTCCCCTTTGCATGGAGTGCGAGTTTGTTGCCTTCCTGGATGAAGAGTACGCCGCTGGAGTTGTCGGAAAGGTTGTGAACGTGTCCGCGGACGAGTCCGTGATTACGGACGGAAAAGCGGACATGGACAAGTGCGGGGCCATAGCCTATGACCCGTACACCCACGGGTATTACAAAGTGTCCGGAAGGGTTGGAAACGCCTTCAAGGACGGATACAAGCTAAAGCACTGATATGGGCTTGAAACTGGCTTGAAACAGGCATAGTGCCTGGCGAATCATCTGAAAAAGGAGCGGCATTGCAGCCGCTCCTTCCGCTTTTTGGGTTGGAATGAACATTTCACAAACATGTGCTTGAGCTGTTTATTTCAGCATGTCCTTGAGGAACTGGCCGGTGAAGCTTTCCGGGCATTCCGCCACGTCTTCCGGAGAGCCTGTGGTAATTACGGCGCCGCCGCGGTCTCCTCCCTCCGGGCCCAGGTCTATGATCCAGTCCGCGCACTTTATGACGTCCAGGTTGTGCTCTATGACCACTACGGTGTTTCCGTTGCCCCTAAGTCGCAGAAGGATCTTTATGAGCTTGTCCACGTCATAGCTGTGCAGGCCTGTCGTGGGCTCGTCCAGGATGTAGAAGGTCTTGCCGGTGGAGCGTTTGGAAAGCTCCGTAGCAAGCTTCACGCGCTGCGCCTCCCCTCCGGAAAGGGTTGTGGCGCTCTGTCCCAGCTTTATGTATCCGAGGCCCACGTCGCAGAGCGTCTGCAGCTTGTTGTATATCGTGCCAACCGGCCGGAAAAATTCCGCCGCCTCTTCGCAGGTCATCTCCAGGACGTCCGAGATGGTCTTGCCCTTGTATTTCACGGACAGGGTCTCGCGGTTGTATCTCTTTCCCCCGCACACTTCGCAGGGAACGTAAATGTCCGGCAGGAAATGCATCTCTATCTGTATGATGCCGTCTCCCTGGCAGTGCTCGCATCTGCCGCCGGCAACGTTGAAGGAAAAACGGCCGGACTTGTATCCCATGGCCTTGGCGTCCGGGGTGGCGGCAAAGAGTTCGCGTATGGGCGTGAAAACGCCGGTGTATGTGGCAGGGTTGGACCTCGGGGTGCGGCCTATCGGCTGCTGGTCTATGGCAATGACCTTGTCAAAATATTCCAGGCCGTCTATGGAGTCAAAGTTCCCGAGCTGTTGCCTTGCGCCGTTGAGATTGTTCACGAGGTACGGGTATATGATCTCGTTCACAAGCGAGGACTTGCCGGAGCCGGACACGCCGGTCACGGCCGTAATGAGCCCTGCGGGAATCTTAACCTCTATATTCTTGAGATTGTTCTGCCTTGCGCCGCGGACAGTGAGCCATCTGCCGTCCGGAACGGAGCGCACGGAAGGCACTTCTATCCTGCGCCTGCCTGCAAGGAAATCCCCCGTTATGGACTTGGGCTCGTTCATGATATCCTCTGCCGTTCCGCAGGCCACAATCTCTCCTCCGTGGATTCCCGCACCCGGGCCAATGTCCACTATGTAGTCCGCAGAGCGCATCGTCTCCTCATCATGCTCCACTACAATGAGAGTGTTGCCGAGGTCTCTCAGTCCTTTGAGGGAATCCAGGAGCTTTCTGTTGTCCCTCTGGTGCAGGCCAATGCTGGGCTCGTCCAGAATGTACAGGACGCCGGAAAGGGCGCTTCCTATCTGGGTGGCCAGGCGGATGCGCTGGCTTTCGCCTCCGGAAAGGGTTGCCGCGGATCTGGAAAGCGTGAGGTATCCCAGGCCCACGTTCTTCAGGAACGAGATGCGGGCGTTGATCTCCTTTATGATGCTGTCCGCTATCATGTGGTCCGTTTTGGTGAAGAACGAGAAGTCCGAGAAGTCCGCAAGATCGTCCACGGACATGTCGCAGAGCTCCATTATGTTCTTTCCGCCCACGGTGACTGCCAGGGCCTCTTTCTTCAGCCTTCTGCCGTTGCAGAGCGGGCATACGGACGTGCGCATGTATTTTTCTATGTCCATCTTCACGCCGTCCGAGGACGTCGTGTTGTAGCGGTGCTGCAGGCTGTTCACGAAGCCGTTCCACTGGGTGTCATACGAGCCGCGGAAATTGTAGGCGTTGTATTCCATGGAGACCTTCTCGCCGCCGTTTCCGTACATGATGAGATCATACACTTCCTTTGGAAGGTCCTTTACGGGTACGTCCATGGGAAAATGGTAATGCTTGGCGAGGGATGAGATGTACATGAGAGTGACGGCCGGAGGGTCCATGTTCCAGCCTGAAAGCTTTATGGCCCCCTCTGCCAGGGTCTTGTTCTTGTCCGGGCAGATGAGGTCCGCGTCCACCGTCTGCTTGAACCCCAGGCCGGAGCACTCCGGGCATGCGCCCCACGGGGTGTTGAAGGAAAAGATCCTGGGCTCTATCTCGTCTATTGAGATGCCGCAGTCCGGGCATGCGTATTTGGAGGAGTATATCTCCTCCTTGTCATTGCAGTCTATTACGGCCAGGCCGTCCGCCAATTTCAATGCCTGCTCCAGAGAGTCCGTGAGCCTTTTTAGAACCCCGTCCTTTATCACGAGCCTGTCCACCACGATGCTGATATTGTGCCTCACGTTCTTCTCCAGGACGATGTTCTCCTGAAGGTCATACATGATGCCGTCTATCTTGACCCTCGCATACCCGCTCTTCTTGTACCCGGCGAGCTCCTTCACGAACTCGCCTTTCTTCCCGCGGAAGACAGGAGCCTCCACCATAATGCGGCTTCCCTCCGGCATGAGCATTACCCTGTCCGCAATCTCGTCCACGGACTGCCTGCGTATCTCACGGCCGCAGTTAGGACAGTGCGGGATTCCCACACGGGCGTACAGGAGACGGAAGTAATCATATATCTCCGTTACTGTGCCCACTGTGGACCTGGGGTTGTGGGACGTGGTCTTCTGGTCTATGGAGATGGCCGGAGACAGGCCGTCTATGCTCTCCACGTCCGGCTTCTCCATCTGTCCCAAAAACTGGCGGGCGTATGAAGAAAGGCTCTCTATGTACCTTCTCTGCCCTTCCGCGAAGATGGTGTCAAATGCCAGCGTCGTTTTCCCGCTGCCGGAAAGCCCGGTGAACACCGTCAGGCTGTTCCTGGGTATGTGCACGTCTATGTTCTTTAAATTGTTCTCTTTCGCGCCCTTTACGTATATCTCTTCTTTCATGTGATGCCTGCCGTATGGCTTCCCGTGTGGTTATTTGTATGACTTTTTAAGCAGTTGTATGTGTTGCCGTCTTTGCGGCCGTTTTTGTTGCTGTCTGCATGCCTGTTGGTGCGGTCATATGCCGGATTTAAATGGGTTTTGCGGGCCGTTTTTGATGGACCCGGAAAAGCCCTCATACTGCCGCATGCGCAGCCCTGCATGCGCTGTTTTGCGCTGCGGGCATCTGCGGCTCCGTAATGGTCCCGGCCTTTATATGGCACTGCATGCCGTGCGTATCGCAGAATGATATTACCCTGGAGGCGCAGTCATTGTAATACTCCCTCTGTTCCGGATATGCCGTTGCCGCGGAATTGTAATTCATGCGGCCGAAGATTATCCTGTCTGTGAATTGTACCCTGTCCAGGATGGCGTCCAGGTCCTGCTGCATTATGTTTGGCGTGGAATACGGCTCCATGCTCACCCATGTTCCGCAGCCCATGTCATGAAGCTTTTCCAGAGCTTCCAAACGGTCAGAAAGGGGGGCAGCTCCCGGTTCCATCCGTTCACGGAAAGACTCATTCAGCGACACGAGAGTAATGCCGTATTCGTTATCATGTGATAACTGTGCCAGCTCTGCAGGCAGAATGCCCTTGGTAAGAACGATGCATTTTATGCCGCTGCCGTTGAGCCTGCGGATGGCCTGCAGGCTCATGTCCGCTATATCCTCATATCCGTACATGAACGGGTCTGTGGTGAAGCAGAGCTGGACGGACTTTATCCTGTCTTTGAGCCTTGGAATCTCCTTGTCCAAAAGGTCCAGAGTGTTTTCCGCAAGGCAAGGGCGGGTCCATTCCTCATATGAATGGATGACGCCGAAACGCTTCTTGTTAAGGTATGCGTAGCAGGGATATCTGCAGCCGTGCGAGCAGCCGAGGACGTGGTTCATGGTATAATCCCCGTACTCCACTCCCGTCCGGTACAGCATGGATTTTCTGGTAATGCGTCCTGCTTCCATATGTATATCTGCTATGGCTCCGGCGAGCCGTACAAGTCATTTTGCGTGCGCTGTTTTATTTGCCGCCGTGCATCTTCATGCGCTTTTTGAGCTCATTGATGGTGTCGCGGATCTCGATGGCCTTCTCAAAGTCCAGCTGGGCGGAAGCCACTTTCATGAGTCCCTTGAGCTTTTCTATCTCGGCAGGAATGTCCTTCATCTTGATGTCCTGCGAGTCCTTCTTTTTGCCCGTGATGCCTATGGTGTTTTTGATGTCCTTGACAATGCTCTTTGGAATTATGCCGTGCTCTTCGTTGTATTTCGCCTGGATGGCGCGGCGGCGGTTGGTCTCGTCTATGGCCCTTTTCATGGACCCCGTTATGGTGTCCGCATACATTATGACATGCCCGTCCACGTTCCTGGCCGCGCGGCCGATTGTCTGGACCAGGGCTGTCTCGCTCCTTAAGAAGCCTTCCTTGTCTGCGTCCAGGATGGCGACCAGCTTCACTTCCGGAAGGTCAAGGCCCTCGCGGAGAAGGTTTATTCCGCAGAGGACGTCGAATTCGCCGGACCTTAAGCCGTTCACTATGTCTATCCTCTCCAGGGCGTCTATGTCGCTGTGCATGTAGCGGACCTTGAGGCCGGACTCCTTGAGATAGTCCGTGAGGGACTCGGCGAGCTTTTTGGTCATGGTTGTGACCAGCACCCTTCCGCCTGCGGCAATGACCTTCTTAACTTCGCTCAAGAGGTCATCCACCTGCCCTTTCGTGGGCCTCACTTCAACCTCTGGGTCCAGAAGGCCGGTAGGCCTAAGAAGCTGCTCCACTATGTTCCCGGCCTGTCCCAGCTCATACGGAGCAGGAGTCGCCGAAACGCAGATGAGCTGCGGTACGCGCTCATCGAATTCTTCGTATGTGAGAGGCCTGTTGTCATACGCCGCCTTGAGGCGGAAGCCGTAATTCACCAAGTTCTCCTTTCTGGAGCGGTCCCCGTTGTACATGGCCCTTATCTGCGGGATAGTCATGTGGCTTTCGTCTATGAAAACAAGGAAATGCCCCTTGGGGAAATAGTCTAAAAGGGTGAACGACGGCTCTCCCGGAGCGCGGCCGTCGAAGTAGCGGCTGTAATTTTCAATGCCGCTGCAATAGCCAATCTCGCGCATCATCTCAAGGTCATACGTGGTCCTCTGCTCCAGCCTCTCTGCCTCCAGGGGCTTGCCGGCATCCCTGAAAGCCTGGACCTCGTCATGCATGTCTCTCTGGATCATTGCCAGGGCGCACTTCATCCTGTCCGACCCTACGGCGTACTGCGAGGCCGGGAAAATGAGGACGTGCTTGAGCTCAGACACGATGTTTCCAGATATGGCCTCTATCTCGCAGATCCTGTCTATTTCATCCCCGAAGAATTCCACGCGGACGGCTATCTCCGAATTTGAGGCAGGGAATATCTCCACAATGTCCCCCCTCACCCTGAACGAGGATCTCTGGAAGTCTATGTCCCTTCTTGCGTACTGTATCTCAACAAGCCGTCGCATGAGCTCATCCCTCTCCATCTCGTCTCCGGGACGAAGGGATATGGCGAGCCTGAAATATTCCTCCGGAGCGCCGAGACCATATATGCAGCTGACGGATGCTACCACGATTACATCCTCTCTCTCCCCGAGTGAGCTTGTGGCCGAATTGCGCAGCTTGTCTATCTCGTCATTGAGGCTCATATCCTTCTCTATATATGTGTCTGTGGAAGGGATGTAGCTCTCCGGCTGGTAATAATCATAATATGAAACGAAGTACTCCACCCTGTTGTTGGGGAAGAACTCCTTGAACTCATTGCAAAGCTGTGCCGCCAGCGTCTTGTTGTGAGCTATGACCAAAACGGGCCTGTTCACGTTCTTGATGACGTTTGCCATCGTGAACGTCTTTCCGGACCCTGTGACTCCCACAAGCACCTGAGTGCGAATGCCGTCCAGCACTCCCTCCGTAAGGGACTCTATAGCCTCCGGCTGGTCCCCGGTAGGCTCAAATTTTGAATGCAGCTCGAATTTCATACCTGCCTTATTATATCCCAAGCCGGGAGGTTTATCAAGGAAATGAGCCCGCTTTAAAACTCCCCGGCACAAAATTCCGCGCCTGCCGTCACAAGCCGCCAGTCTTGCGCAAGACAAGCCAATTCCAAGACGCCATTCGGTAACCGCTACGCCGGAACAGTTGCTGAAATGCCTTGCAACCATACCAAGCAGTATGTTAATATAACCGTGGGTACATTATATCAACATACCGCGAGTTATAACCGCTTAGCATAATTACCAGTCTGTTTGATTGCAAAGCAGAGCCTGTTGTGTACAGCAACGGGCTTTGTTTTCCATCGAGAAAAATGATGCGGCATAGTACAACTATATGTTAGCTAAAGAAAAGCCCGCCCAAAAAAGGACAGGCTTGGATACTACCCCTCGTACAATCCTGGTGCCTCGGCAACGCTTAGAAAGCGAAAGCCTCTGGATGAACAGAAGTTACTAGGGAGGCCCGCTAGACAGGTACGTAAATGCACCTGTTTAACTGTGGAGAGATGAGCGGGCCGTTATTTCTGCACTGGCAGTTATTCTGCACAGATACGTACTTTATGGCCCAGGGCAGCCTCTAGCGAAGCAGAAAAACTGGCTTCTTAGCATGCCACATCGCAGTCAACTCAGGCCCGTGATTAAGGACCCATCTCTTGACTTTGATTTCTGCTTTGCGCGGCAAAGCCCCAAAAAGGATTTTACCATCAAAGCCAACCATTGCCTTCAGCCCTTCACATTCAACGTGAATGTGTGGAGGGGCATAAGGGTCCGCTTCAACCGAGTCCATCGTCACCACAATATTGTAGCTGCTGCAAAAACTCAGCATAGCTTTCTCCTCGCCACATTAAATTAATGTGACAAAGATTGGTGAAATGCCTTGCAATCATACCAAGCAGTATGTTAATATAACTTTAGGTTGTTTTTATTACATACCGCAAGTTATAACCGCTTAGCATAATTACCAGTCTGCCACATTGGTGGCTACACTATGTATATAAACACTTTTCTGTGTATTTAAAACATGAATTTGAAATTTTCTGGAATTTTATTTCAATAATTTTGAAATTACAGAAATATATACTAGATGTATGGTATTATCGGCAGGTTATATTTTGTGGAAGCGAAAAAAATTTCGTTAAACAAGGTCCGTTGTGCACAGCAGCGGGCTTTGTTTTTTTTCGTGAATTTTATCAAAAGTACGAACAACAGTTTCTTAACTTTAGTTCATTAGCGTACTAAAGTGTAGGTTTACCAGACAAATACGGCACGGAGCCTGCCTGGGGTCATGATGTCTTGCTTGGGCATTATATTTTTGTCATTTTTTAGTAAAAGTGACAATAATCTAATCAATCTGTATGATTTTCTGTCACTTTTGAGAGAAAGTGACAATAAATCGCTTAGCTTGTTCCAGTAAAATGACCCTGCCGTTTGGCAGGGCCTGTGACATTCATTACACTTTTTACATACATAAAATGTATATGATTTACACATTTTTCATAGATAAGCTGATTTTCGTTGTGCAGAATGCACAAACTTAGCTCTAAGCTCAAAGGTGTATGGTCAAAGGGCCCTGCCGTTTGGCGGGACCCTTGTTTGCCGGATTACAGGTTGTGCTTCAGCAGGAACTTGTTGGAGATGCACTTGAAGGATGTGGTGTTCTCATGGTCACGGATCACTATTCCCTCGCGTAGCGTATCGAAGACAACGGACCTGCCGTCTGCGTAGGAGAGCATCTCCTCCACTGTGGGAAGCAGGATGAAGTTTTCGTCAAGGACGGGAACCCACGGGATGCTGTAGCTGGCCATGATTTCCTTCGCCTTGCAGCTGTCCAGCTTCTTGCCGTCTATGATGAGGTTGAAGCCGAAGATGTCATAGTCCTTGAGCTTGTACTTGTTGTCCTGGATTCCGGGGCCTGCGGTCTCTCCCTGGAATATGACGCAGGATGCGCCGTTCTTCTTTGCGATGTCCGTGAGGACGTCCCGGATCTTGTACTTGAAGGCTATCACCCAGTAGAAGTTGTCGTCGTAGAAGCACTTCTGGTTCATGTCCTCCTGGCGGACGTTGCGTGAGCAGACCACGAACTCGTACTTCCTGCCCTTGCCCTTTCTTAGTCCGTAGGTGGATGACGTGCCGTCTATCTTCTCCGTCACAACCATGGGCTTTCCCTTGTACTCCTCAAGCACTTCGGGCATGTTCTGCAGACGGACCTCATCCGTCTTGGAAATCCAGTCCGGGAACTTCCCAGAAGACTTCTTGGGAAGCAGGAGCCTGAAGGCAAGCTTTCTAAACCACTTGAACTTCATGAACCACTTGAAGACCCGATTCTTCGCCAGCTTCCTGTGGCGCTGCCTGAGACGGGTCATGTCGTCCGCAGGCTTCGGCCTGGGGATGACGTCCTCTATCTCGGTTATCTTCAGGGCCGCGGTGACGTCCTCTCCGATGGCATGCTTCTTTGAGTCATGCAGTATGGTGATGGGGAACACGATTCCCTGCGAGAGCTGCCCTCTCATCTTGAGGGTCTTGATCTTGTACTTGCGCTTCTCAAGAAAGGCAAAGTCCGGGTTGTCCTTGTCCACGACGCTGTCTATCTCGATGTACACGCAAAGGTCTCCGGGATTGAATTCATCCTTGTTGGCAATGCACTGCCATCCCAGCACGCCCACGAGCTCTATCCTGTCCGCCCCCTCGATGGGCCTCTTCCATTCGATCTTCTCCACATGGGCCAGTTTTCTCATAATCTCCCTCCGGTTTTATGCATTTTCCACGGCTTCCGCCGTAAAAGAGACACCACATTAGCACCCGCCGGAGGGGCTGTCAACCGAAAATCGGGCCCGAATTTGTATTAATTTCCAATTTCCAGACTTTCTTACGGCAATTATGATTTTAGTACTTATTTTGCACATATAATTATCATTTAAGAGCTTTGCGCGGCAGCATTGCTGTTTGCATAATTGCATAAAAAAAGAGCCCGGCCGGCGTGGCAGAGCCCTGTATGTTTTCATTCTGTCTTGCTGTGCGGATTACAGCCGGATGGTCCTGGGAGGGGCCGTGAAGGAAGAGATCACGGCTGTGGCGTCCTTGAAATAGAACACCACATTGTTGCCGTCTCCGGGCTGGTACGCGCCCTTGAGCTCCGGATAATTGTCCAGAAGAGCTGCCTGCGCCTCTATCCTGTCATCCTCCACAAGGGTGCCGGACAGGCGGAGCCATTCCGTTCCGTTAAAGGCGCAGAGCTCCACTTTGGGATTGGCGGCTATCTGCTTTGCCACATCCTTAACCTTGCCGGTCTGGATGTACAGCTTGCCTTCAAACTCGTTTATGGTGCCGAAAGCCCGGACTCTCGGCTGGTCCCCGTCCACGGTTGCGAGATAATACACCCCGCATTTGCGTATAAACTCACATGCTTCGTTCATGTGTCTTCCTCCTGCTTTTCTGCGGCTGGCAAGAGCGAAGCCCTTGCAGTATAGCGAAGCCCTTGCAGTATAGCGAAGCCCTTGCAGTATCCTGTGTGCACCAATATATTATGCGCCGTCCGTGAAGATGTCAAGCCCCGCAAATCCGTCATGAAGACTGAGTGTCCCTGCCCATGTCCCTGGCCGGGGCCCTGGACAGGCTCTTCATTGCGTATTCGCACCAGGCCTTCTCAAGCTCCATGAGAATGCATTTCCTGCCAAGCTTCAGTGCGGCCACTCCCGCAGATCCGGAACCGGCGAAGCAGTCCAGGACTGTATCCCCTTCATATGTGGTGGCCCGGATTGCATGCTCCAGCAGATCCAGGGGCTTTTCCGCAGGGTGCTTGCCCAAATGAGGCAGGACGGTTTTAAACGTCCAGACATCCGTGAACTCCACGTCTTCAGACACGTTGAACGGCCGGATGATGTCATCATATTCCGGCATGCCCCGGACGCCGGCTTTTTCCAGGACGTCCTTCAGCTTTCTGTACTGCTCCCTGCTTGGAATATTCCTGCACTCCTCCCAGTTGGATATGGTGCCCCCATGATTGTATTTCCCGTACACTCCCAGAAGCTCCGCAAGACGCCTTTGGCTTATGCCCGCTTCCTTGCGCCATGCCTTAAGCCGCCCGGCGAAACAGCTGCTGTGCGTATCGCCGTCTGCCGTGTTCTCCATGAAGAGGATTCTCTCGGAGTACGGATACCACTGGCGCAGGGATTCCTTCCTCGTCTTCCGCTTCCAGCCGTCATATCCTGGGTCATTGGGCTTGGTCCAGACAATCTCGGACAGGACATGGAAATACCCGGAGAACATGACCTGCAGCCTTGCGGACATGGCAGATGAACAGAAGCAGAATATGCTCCCGCTGTATTTCAAGACTCTCTTCCATTCCGCGGCGTACTGGCTCATCCACGCGATGTAATCTTCATCCCTTTCAAAGCTGGTGTCCCCGGCTATGTTCCCCTTCCTGGTGGAATGGTACGGAGGGTCTGTGAGAATCAAAGATATGCTGTGGTCCGGGATTCTTTTCATGAGCTCCAGTGAGTCTCCCTGCAGGATAACGGAATCCTCCGCGGAGAAGAATGCGTCATCATATGCGTTCCGGATGTTCTCAAATACGTTCCCGTCCATCTCTCCGTCCTCCCGTCTTTTGCGGATATGATACCATACGGCCCCTTCGGATTGCAATATGCGCAGATACCGTTTGGCGTGCCGCACTTCCTTTAGATTGCGCCAAAAGAGCCTTCTGCCTTCCGCAGGAAATATCATGGACACTTTTATTTGAAGTGTATAACATCAGCGGATATGCCCCAAACAACGTCATTTTGGTTGGTATGCGAGCGGACCGTGTTATATAATTGCATGTGTATAGACAATTATCATAAGATAATGATTTTCACGGATTGGAGGCATGCTGTCTGCTGCCTGCGGAAGACCTTTGCGTGAGTTTTGGAATATACAGATACGTTATACGGTGAAGGGATGCGCAGACGCAGAAAAGATGCAGGGGCATCTGAAATAATACGGAATACGGAAGCCCGCAGCATGGACGCGGGCAGCAGTGCACTGCAGACCATAACAGATGCGGACAATGAATACAGGAAGAGGCTGTTTTCACTGCATGAGGTGGAAGGCAGGAAACGTCTCATGATATACGGCGTGGAGTTCGTGCACCTGTACATAATAGGCATCTGCATGGCTTTTTTGGGATGGGTCGTGGAGAACGCCGCCAGGATGATATCGCTGGGCATCCTGGACTCCAGATACCACATACTCCCCTTCATTTCGCCGTACGCGCTCATTGTTTTCGCCTTTCATATCGTTGTCGGGGACATAGATGACTTCACTTTCTTCGGGCACAAGGTCTTCAAAAACAGGACCGTGAAGAGCATAATCCTCTCCAATGTCATAACGCTTTCCCTCTTCTGCCTGCTTACCTTCTTAGGGGAGCTTGCCGTGGGGAACCTCTGGGACAAGTGCTTCGGAGTCCAGCTCTGGAATTATTCCGGCCAGCCTCTGCACGTAACGCAGTACGCCGGGCTCATTCCGGCCCTCGGATACGGCGTGGGATGCTACCTTCTGTTCCGTCTCGTATACACTCCCGCTCTTAAGCTGGTGAGACGGAAAATGAAGATAAAGGCCGCGAAGATAATATGCCTCACTCTTGGCATCGCCATAGTCCTGGACACTCTTCGCATGATGATATGCATCATGGCCTTCGGCGAAGCCCCTATGATCTGGAGCGTGGCCATTAGATGACTCCCGCACAGGGAACAATAAAAGAATACAGAAAGTCTGGAGCCTGGCCTTTATGGGCCGGGCTCTTTTGTTTGCGCACGGATGGCTTTATGCGGGCTTTTCGGCCGGCCATGGGAAGATGTTCGACCGGCCTGCAAACGGCCGTGATTCAAGCATATACGGTTACGTTTTGAGGTTTTGAGCAGTTAAAAGGGAGCCCTGCTTATGTGCCGGACTCCCTTTGCTGCTGTGGTTATGCTGTGCGGTTGACGGATCAGGAAAGCTTCTGGAGAAGCTTGAGGTCTATGCCCTTCTCGCCGATCTTGATGATTTCCACCTTTACGGTGTCTCCGATGTTGAGAACGTCCTCCACGCGGTCTATGCGCTTGTTGGACATCTTGGAGATGTGGATCATGCCGTCCTTGCCGGGAGCGAACTCCACGAAGGCTCCGAACTGGAGGATGCGGACGACGGTGCCCACGAACATGTCTCCCACTTCGGGGTCATGAGCTATGGAGAGGATGATGGACTTTGCGCGGTTGGCGTCCTCGATGGGTCCCATCGTGGAGATGTAGCCGTTTCCGGAATCATCATCGTCGAACTCGATGTCCGTACCTGTCTCTTCCATGATCTTCTTGATTACACTGCCCTTGGAGCCGATGACGTCGCCGATCTTGTCGGGGTCAATCTTGAAGGACACAATCTTCGGAGCGTAGGATGAAAGCTGGGGAGCGACCTCGGGAACGCACTCAAGCATCTTGCCGAGGATGAACTGGCGGCCTTCGTTGGCCTGCTCAATGGCGGCCTTCATTATCTCACGGGTTATGCCTTTGATCTTTATGTCCATCTGGATGGCCGTGATTCCGGATACGGTGCCGGCCACCTTGAAGTCCATGTCTCCCAAGAAGTCCTCAAGGCCCTGGATATCCGTAAGGACACGGAACTCGCCTGTCTCCTGGTCCTTTATAAGTCCCATGGCAACGCCGGCCACGGGAGCCTTGATTGGAACGCCTGCATCCATGAGGGCCATTGTGGAGCCGCATACGGATGCCATGGAGGATGAGCCGTTGGATGACATGATGTCGTTTACCACACGGATTGCATAGGGGAAAGACTGCTCATCCGGAAGAACGGGGATTAAGGCGCGCTCTGCAAGGGCGCCGTGGCCTATCTCACGCCTGCCGGGTGAACGGAGAGCCTTCGCTTCGCCGGTGCAGTATCCGGGGAAGTTGTACTGGTGCATGTATCTCTTTTCCGTCTCTTCATCCAGCCCTTCAAGCTTCTGGGCTTCGCCCAGCATTGCAAGGGTGCATGTGGTGAGGGTCTGCGTCTGGCCTCTGGTAAATACCGCGGATCCATGCACTCTGGGAAGAACTCCTCTCTCGCACCAGATGGGGCGGACGTCCTTGAGGCCTCTGCCGTCCGGGCGTATTCCCTGGTTGAATACCTTCGCGCGGACCTTCTCCTTGGTAAGGTAATACATGGAATCCTTTATATCTCTTGCTCCGTCCGGATAAATCTCGGCGAAGTGCTCAAGCACTTCGTTTTCCACCTGCTCCTGGCGAGCCTCTCTTTCCTGACGGTCATATGTCTCAATTGCCCAGTCCACCTTCTCTGCGGCGTATTCGCGGACGGCTGCGTCTATCTCCTCATTGGGATGATACAGCTCTATCTCTCTCTTGGGTTTGCCCACTGCGGGAACTATCTCGTCCTCTATGAAGTGGCAGATCTTCTCTATCTCTTCCTGTCCGAATATGATGGCGTTCACCATCTCGTCATTGGTCACTTCCTCAGCGCCCGCCTCTATCATGAGGATGGCGTCCTTAGTTCCGGCCAGATTAAGATGGATACGGCTCTTCGCTCTCTGGTCCGCATCCGGGTTGATGATGTACTGGCCGTCCACAAGGCCGACCACCACTGATCCTGTGGGACCTGCCCAGGGGATGTCTGAAATTGCAAGGGCAACGGATGAGCCTATCATTGCAAGGGGCTCCGGGGACACGTCCGGCTCTACTGAAAGGGCCTGGGCGATGACCACTACGTCATTGTAAAATCCCTTCGGGAAAAGGGGGCGAAGCGGGCGGTCTATGAGGCGGGCGGTAAGGATTGCCTTGTCGGAAGCCCTGCCCTCGCGCTTTTTGAAGCCTCCGGGGATCTTGCCCACGGAATACATCTTCTCCTCGTAATCCACCTGCAGAGGGAAGAAATCGATGCCGTCACGGGGCGTGTCGGACATGCAGACTGTAACGAGCACCGCTGTGTCGCCGCTGCGCACGAGGCACGCGCCGTTGGCCTGCTCCGCATACTTGCCAGTCTCAACAACTAGCTCCCTGCCGCCTACGACCGTGCTGAACTGTTTGAAATTGACCATAATTTACTCCTGTGTTCTTGTGCCTGAGGCACCCGCCCCAGACTGTATATGAATGATATTTTGTACGGATTAGGTGTGATGTACGGGTGAATTCAATGTAAAAGAGAGCGAGGCCTTGATTCCCGCTCCCTTTTTCCGTTACTTTCTTAAGTTCAATGCCGCAATTATGGCACGGTACCTCTCAATGTCCTTGCTCTTGAGATAATCCAGAAGGCCTCTCCTCTGGCCTACCATCTTGAGAAGGCCGCGGCGGCTGTGGTTGTCATGGATGTGCACCTTCAGGTGCTCATTGAGATGATTGATGCGCTCTGTGAGCAGTGCTATCTGCACTTCGGGGGAACCCGTATCCCCTTCCTTGCGGCCGTATTTGGCGATGATTTCGGCTTTGTCCATTTTAATTTATCCTCCAATGGAATGGAACTTGTATTCACGAGTATCAAAGCGGGCATCGAGTGCTTGCACCTCTTTGAAACCGTAGCCCAAATATAATACCATACGGATTTTCAAATAGCAAATAAAATCGCCCTTCTGCCGGAAATTTCCGTCTGCAAAATTCTATACAATTATTTAATCCCGGCAGCCGAAAGAGCAGTCCCGGCTGGGGGATTCATCAACTCATTCCTTGTAAATAGCACCAGTTCTTAGC
>JAJPZA010000182.1 GCA_021204625.1 Clostridia bacterium
CACCATGGGCGATCAGTACCGACTCAACCGAGGCGTGCAGGACTGGGAAGGATCGAAGGTCTACGAGCATCCGGGCTACGTGAAGCTCGGCACCGCCTCCGCAAGCGGCTGGATCATGACCCCTGCCCTGACGGCCATCGGCTCCGCTCCGACCACCGTCACCGTATCGATTGACTTCCTGCGCTTCGACAACGAGAACGGGACCATCTACGTCACCGCCGAGGAAGCCGGAACCTGCACCAACGGCACGGTGGACAGCAATGTCCTTCCCGCCCAGACCGGCGCGGCGGACCGCAAGTGGACGACGCTGAACTTCACCGTGGTCAACGCCACGAGCCAGACTAAGATCAAGATCAGCGCGGAGGATCTGACAGTCGGCAACAACCGCTTCAACATCGATAACATCATCGTGATGGGCAACGAGACGGTCGAGATCACCGAGCAGCTCCCCGCGCCCGAGAACATCACCTACACTCCTGGCGACAACTCCATCAGCTTCGCATGGGACGGAGTGGCAGGAGCCACCGGATTCGAGGCCGCCATCGCCACGCAGTCCAACCCCGACTTCAAGAAGACCATCACGACCGAAGTGGCGAAATGCGATTTCGACAACCTCGAGCCGGGATACTACATCTTCACCCTGAAGGCCCTCTATTCTCCCAACCCGGCATACGACTCCGAAGAGGTGTCCACTCTTGCCGGCACTTCCGGCTATGCAGTCGAAAAGCTCGACACCCCGACCAATGTCACCGTCACCGACATCGCCTCCACTACCGCCACCGTCTCCTGCGACGAGGTCAGCGGAGCGTCCAACTACAAGGCGGTCGTGACTGACGGCAGCGGCAACGTAGCCGATACCGAGGTTTCGAGCAGTCCGAGCATCGGCGTCTCGGGCCTTACGCCCAACACCACCTACACCGTGACCATGCAGGCCCTCGTGGGGGACGGCACGACGGCCAACGAGTACGACTCCGACGTTTCCGACGGCACCTCGTTCACCACGACCAACCCGCAGCCTCTCACCGCGCCGATTGTCAGCGTGCCTGTATTGACCTACGGCTTCGCGCTCCTCGAGTGGGAGCTGACCGACGAGATGCTCGCCGAGCAGTCAATCGGCACAGCCGACACCTACGACTTCAGGATCAAGGACGCCAGCGGCAATGTTCTCCACACCATTGAGAACTATGCATCGTACAACTGGACCAAATACCCCAACAAGCGCCAGGTATTCGGAGGCCTCAGTCCGAGCACGACCTACACCCTCGAGATGAGGCGCATATCCACAGCCGACACCTCGAAGTACGAAGATTCCGACTGGGCTTCCGCCACCGTCACGACCGAGGCCGAGCCTGACAAGAGCGGCTATCTGCTCTACTGGGACTTCGAGAAGGCTCCTTTCGGAGGCCAGGCCATCTACGGCGGCTACGGCTACTCCACCACCTTCTCGACTTCCGTCGACTACACTGATCCATTCAGCATAACGCTTACAGTGCCGAGCGACAAGAACTCCATCTACACGCAGGGTCTGTCCGCAAGCTGCCCCCAGTCATACTACGACGCATACTTCCCCGGCCTGACAACGGATGACTACAGCAATTCCACAGTGTCCAACGTGGCCGTGGCCGCAGGCTACATGAAGTTCGGAGGCTCCAGCAAGCCGTCATGGATCACCCTGCCGGCGATGGACGTGACCGGCTCAGTCTATCTCGAGCTCGAGACCTGCCCTTACACCGAGCCGAGCACGAGCGGAGACTACATGAGTCCGTCCAACAGCGACATCACCGAGTACTTCTACGTCAACGTTCCCGGTGCGACCATCGAGGAAGTCACCGGCGACAAGGCCAGCGGCGCGACCATCAGCTCCGACAAGGAGACCGTCACCCTGCAGAACAAACTCGCAGCAGAGATGCTTACAGACGGCTACACCAACAGCTACGAGATGACCTACCATAAGGTGAAGATCTCCGGCGTGACTTCCACCACCCGCATCGAGATCTACGTGTATCTCGACTCGGACGGCAACCAGCACCGCATGTGGATGGACAACGTGAAGGTCAGCAAGGCCGACTAGCACGGCAAACTGATTGAAGTCGTTCTGTCCCGCACACCGGTAACGAGGACAGGCGCAGGTTTTCAAGGCTGCCGGCACGTCCGGCAGCCTTTATAATATAAACACAAAAATTTTAATATGTTAAGCATCGCCGAAAGGCACAATTACATTCTGGACCAGCTGTCCAAGCACGGCTTCGTGCGCATCACCGACATAGCGGACCGGCTCGGAGTCACGAAGGTGACGATCCGCAGCGACTTCAAAATCCTGGAAGACAAGGGAATGCTCTACAGGATGAGGGGCAGCGCAAGATTGGCCAACCCCCACGTCGCGGATCTGAGGGTCTCGGTCAAGGACCAGATCAATCACGAGGCAAAGCAGAAGATAGCCCGCCGCGCGGTCGAATATCTTGAGGCGAACGACTCGATCTTCATAGGGGACGGCTCCACGGCCTACGCCTTCGCCGAAGAGATCAAGAACAGGCAGTTCAGGCACCTCAACATCGTCACCCCGTTTCTGCGCATCGGAATCCTCTTCAATGACATGGACAATGTCACCGTCACGCAGCTCGGCGGCCCGGTCCACAGGGAATCCCTGTCGGTGCTGGGAGAGGACGCATCCAAGGACCTCGACAACTACGTGTGCTCCAAGGTCTTCTTCGGAGTGGACGGCATCGACATCGAGAGCGGCGTCACCACTTCCACGATCGAAGGGGCGAGACTGACCCGCAAGATGATGGACATCGCCTCTCAGGCAATCCTCCTCGCCGACTCGTCCAAGTTCGGGAAACGAGGCTTCGGCTTCATCAGCCCGATCGACGACATCGACGTGATCATCACGGACAGCGGAGTGCCGGAGCATTCGGTCAAGACGCTCGAAGAGGCCGGCATCGACCTGATCATCGCGGAGTGAGCCGGCAGAGACAGAATAAAGAAATCAACAACTAAACAAACAAGACATGAACAAGATTGAACAGGCACTGTCCCGCGCCACCGACACCAAGGCTCTGGAGCTTGGTCCCGGAGCCGTAGGCAAGGCGGCGGACATGTTCAAAAGGCTTTTCCCGGGCAAGAAGGCCGTCATCGTGGCCCAGACCCCGACCTGGGAGGCCGCAGGTAAGGAAGTCTACAGAATTCTCGACGAGGCGGGCATCCGGCAGGAGGAGCCCTTCATCTTCACCGATGAGGGAATGCACGCCGAATGGGTCTACATCGAACAGCTCGACGCCCTCCTGTCCAAGACGGACGCGATCGCCGTGGCGGTAGGCTCCGGCGTGGTCAACGACCTGACCAAACTCAGCTCCTTCCACAACTCCCGCAGGTACATGATCGTGGGAACGGCCGCATCCATGGACGGCTACACGGCCTTCGGCGCCTCCATCACCAAGGACGGCAACAAGCAGACATTCAGCTGCACGGCCCCTCTCGGAGCCATCTTCGACTCGGCCGTCGCGGCCAAGGCCCCCTACGCGCTCTCCGCTTCGGGCTATGCCGACCTGATGGCCAAGATCCCGGCCGGAGCCGACTGGATTTTCGCTCATGAAGTGTGCGGCGAGACCCTGGACGACTTCGCCTTCTCGCTCGTGCAGGACGGCCTCTCCGAGGCTCTCAGCGATCCCGCCGGCGTACGCGCCGGGGACGAGAAGAAGGTGAGGCAGCTCGCCGCAGGACTGCTGCTGAGCGGATTCGCCATGCAGGCCTTCCAGTCCAGCCGTCCGGCCTCAGGAGCCGAGCACCAATTCAGCCACCTCTGGGACATGGAGCATCTGACGGTCAACGGCAACACCAACTCCCACGGAGTCCAGGTGGGCATCGGGACTCTGGCCTCCACGGCATTCTATGAGCTGCTGTTCGAGACTCACGTGGAGGATCTGGACGTGGATAAATGCGTGGCGGCGTGGAAGACCTGGGAGGAGACCGAGGCCGACATCCGCAGGATCTTCAACAACGAGGAGAAGTTCGTCACCAGGGGGCTGGCCGAGACCAAGCCGAAATACGTCGACAAGGACGGTCTGAGGACCCAGCTGGAGACCTTCAAGGCCAAATGGCCCGACCTCAAACCGCAGCTGCAGGAGCGCATCCTTCCGTTCGACGAGGTGCGCGAAAGGCTCAGGCTGGTGGGCGCGCCTTACGAGCCGGAGCATATCGGCCTGACAAGGGAGCGGCTGCGCGAGAGCTTCGTGAAGAACCAGTACATGCGCGCCCGTCTGTCCGTCGTGGACATGGCCGTGCGCTGCTGCTGGCTGGACGAGTGGCTCGACAGGCTCTTCGGCAAGGGCGGACGCTGGGAGATCTGACGCTTCGGACCTTCGATCATCCCGCCTAAACGAGAACTGACAATATCTACACATCCGAACAATGAAAAAAGCAATATTAATCATCGCGGGGACGCTCTGTCTGGCGGCATGCGCCCCGAAGGCCGCAGAGTACACGGAGCCTGACCACCAGAACATCACCTGCTTCGAGGACATGCAGGCCTATTTCACCTACAATCCCGCCCGCGACATCGTCATCAGCTCCCACAGGGGCGGCATGATGCCCGGCTTCCCGGAGAACTGCTCCGCCTCCTGCGAGAACACGCTTTCGCTGATCCCGACCTTCTTCGAGGTGGACTTCAGCTTCACGAAGGACAGCGTCCTCGTGATGATGCACGACTTCACTCTCGACAGGACAACGACCGGCAAGGGCTGGATCCGCGACTACACCTACGAGGAGCTGCAGCAGTTCAACCTTGTGGACCGCGACGAGAACGTCACTCCCTACAAGATTCCGACTCTGAACGAGATGCTCGCCTGGAGCAAGGGCAAGGCCATCCTGAATTTCGACAACAAGTACATCTCCGACAAGGACACCTCCCCCGAGGACAAGCTCGGCTGCCTAGAATACTACGCCAAGCAGCTGCTTCCGGGCGGGGACTGGGCGGACTACCCCAACATCATGATCACGGTCCGCTCGCTGGACGAGGCCCTGTTCTACTGGAACAGGGGCATCCACGACGTGATGTTCAGCGCGGAGATCACCTCGCCGGAAATCTACGAGGCCTTCGACGCCTCCCCGATCCCATGGGACCACTTCCTCGCCTACGTCCATCAGACCCTCAATCCTGACATGTACGAGGTCTACAACAAGCTGCACGAGCAGGGCGTCATGCTCATGATCGCCGTCTCACCGACTTCGGACACGGTCAGGAACCCGACCGACCGCCGCGCGGCCTATCTGCAGAACCTGATTTCGGAGCCTGACGTCATCGAGACCGACTATCCGGCCGAGTTCGTGGACCTGCCGCGCTCTCGCAAGGCTCTCCGCGACCTCCAGGCCACCTACAGGAAATAAGATGAGGATGGTTAAAAAGTGAAATTTATATCTAAAATTTTGATTTAGACCGGCTCCTAAAAAAAGGTCGCCTACGTCCCAAACCAAAA
>JAJPZA010000136.1 GCA_021204625.1 Clostridia bacterium
GAGCCGGTTGTTGAAACTGTTGCGGAGCCCGTTGCAGAAGAGGCAGCCGAGGTTTCTGTTGCAGAACCCGTTGAGGCTCCTGTTGCTGATGCGGTCGTTGAAGCCGTAGCAGAGCCTGTTGCAGAAGAGGCAGTCGAGATTCCTGCGGAAGAGCCAGCAGAGGAAGAGACATCCACGGCAGAAGAACCGGTTGCCGAAACACCTGTAGAAGAAATAGCCGTGGCTCCTGCGGAAGAACCTGCAGATGCTCCTGTTGCTGATGCGGTTGTTGAAGCCGTAACAGAGCCTGTTGCAGAAGAGGCAGTCGAGATTCCTGCGGAAGAGCCCGCAGAGGAAGAGACATCCACGGCAGAAGAACCGGTTGCTGAGGCACCTGTTGAAGAGGCTTCCGAGGCTCCTGTGGAAGGACCCGTTGAGGCTCCTGTTGCTGATGCGGTTGTTGAAGCCGTAGCAGAGCCTGTTGCAGAAGAGGCAGTTGAGATTTCTGCGGAAGAACCTGCAGAGGAAGAGATATCCACGGCGGAAGAGCCGGTTGCTGAGGCACCTGCAGAAGAGGTAATCGAGGTTTCTGCGGAAGAACCCGTTGATGTTTCTGTGGCTGAACCCATAGCAGAGCCTGTTGCAGAAGAGTCAGCCGAGAATCCTGCGGAAGAGCCTGCGGCAGATGAAACATCCACAGAGACAGCAGAGCCGGCTGAGACTCCTTCAGATGAAGACTTGTCTGTAGTGGAAGAGTCTGTGGAAGAGATAGAGGAAGCCATTCAGGAAGCCGCGGAAGAGATTTCGGATGAGACAGGAATTCCTGCGGAAGATGTGGCCGAGGTCCTTGAGATAGAAGCAGCGGAAGATGCAGCCGCAGAGGCTGCAGCCGAGATTATAGATGAAATCATAGAAGACGCTATTGCAGATGAGGACTCCCGGGAGCAGACAGAGAAAACCCCTGAAGCAGAGTCTGTAACAGAGGCGCCTGCAGAAGATACGGCTGAGACAGTTGCTGAGCCCGTAACAGAGGCCCCCGTGGAGGAACAGGCCGTTGAGCCTGCGGCAGAAGAGATATCCGCAGAAAAAGCAGAGCCGGGTGAGACTCCTTCGGATGAAGACTTGTCTGTAGTGGAAGAATCTGCGGAAGAGATAAAGGAAGCCATTCAGGAAGCCGCGGAAGAGATTTCGGATGAGACAGGCATTCCTGCGGAAGATGTGGCCGAGGTCCTTGAGATAGAAGCAGCGGAAGATGCAGCCGCAGAGGCTGCAGCCGAGATTATAGATGAAATCATAGAAGACGCTATTGCAGATGAGGACTCCCGGGAGCAGACAGAGAAAACCCCTGAAGCAGAGTCTGTAACAGAGGCGCCTGCAGAAGATACAGCTGAGACTTCCGCGGATGAGACTGCAAAGGAAGAGATTCCTGCTGAAGAGCCTGCCGAGGAAGACAAGGGATATGAGGCTCTGGAAGAGCTTGCCGCGGAGGAGATAGTATCGGAGCTCTTTGCTGAAGCGGAAGAGATAGCCGGGGCCGCAGAGGATATAGCCAAGGATGAAGGCATTTCCGTGGATGAGGTCATAGATGAGGCCGCCCGGATGCTTGCGGAAGAGCTTGAAGAGGAAGTGGCGGATGATCTGGCGGAAGACGCTGCTCTGGAAATCGCTGAGGAAGATGAGGCGGAAGAGCTGGTTGAGATAGCGGCTGAGATAATCGCGGACGGGAAGGCGGACGGAAAGACCCTTGCGGACATTGCCGTTGAGGCCGCTGAGGCGGAGCTTGAGGAAGAAAAGGCCGAAGAATCCATGGATGACGAGACAGCGGATGAAAAGGAAGATGCTGTTGAGGAGAAAGCCGAAGAAATAATGGACGCCGTGGTGGAAGAGATTACGGATGAAGTGGAAGACGCAATGGAAGAGGCTGCGGATGAGCTGGCCGGAGAATCCGGAATGACTGCGGAGCAGGAGATTGCTCTGGAGAAAGCGGAAGAGGAAGTTGCGGCAGAGCTCGCCCAGGATGTGGAATCCATGGCGGAAGAGATAGAGAAGGCCGCTGAGTACGCTGCAAAGGAGACAGGCGAATCGGTCGAAGAGATAGAGGAAGAGACGGCCGAGGTCTTGGAGGCGGAGCTGGAGAATGAGGTCATTGCTGAATTCGCCAAAGAGCTGTCCGAAGAGCTCGGGCTGGATGCCGCGGACCTTATGGAAGCGGCCGAAGAGATAGCTGAGGAAAAGAACGAAGAGGACAAGGAGCTGGACGAGGACGAGGCTGAAGACGAGGCAGACGATGCTCCTGCGGAGAATGCTCCTGCGGATGCAGATGATGAGAACAAGGACAATCCGGAGGAGTGATTCCCGGGATTGGATTGCCGTCTGATTAAACGCAGATTGCTAGGGCAGAGAGCCGGAGTTTGTGAATATGGACAAGGAAGAGAAAGAGGCAGCCAGGGCGGAAAAAACCATTGAGAAGGCAGAGATAAAGGCGGAAAAGAGAGCTGAGAAAGCCGCTGAAGAGTTCGTGGAGAAAATCGCTCTTATTGAGCTTATCGGCGAATACGAGATGGAGCGCATTGCCGCCCAGGCGGAAAAGGATTCAAAAGGCGCTGAGAAGATTGTGGCAAAGACCGTTGCGGACCTTAATGCCGTCATTTCCGAGACCGATCAGAAGGCCGCGGACAGTTACCTTAAGAAATTGGAAAATGACGTGCTTAGGTTTGAGAAGAAGGCGGTAAAGTCCATCAGGAAAACGGCCAGGAATACCAGAATGTCTGTGGAGGAAATCGCCAAGGGTCTGTCGGTGTATTTCATCAAAATTGTCACAGAGAGGATTCTCTCCCATTCAGAGTATATCGCAGCCGCCATGGGCGCTCCTGTGAAATATGTGCTGGATGTGGTCGCCGGGCTGTTTGCCGGTTCGAGGACCATGGTGGAGTGCATTGCTCTGGATGTGGGCAAGCCGGAGTCCCAGGTGGCCAGGGATGCCGCCCGGGCCATCGCCAGGGACCTGGTGGAGAAGGCAGGCATGCACAGCGCCGAGGATAAAGCGGCGGAAAAGGAACAGGAAGACGGAGAAGAGACAGATGATTAAGTTCGGGCCCAGCGGCAACGGAATAAGCTTCTTTGAAGAGGGGCTCAAAAAGAGCGAGGATGCGGCGCGTATGTGCGCAGAGAGGAATCTGGACTGCTACGAGTATTCTTTGGGCAGAGGACTGAACCTCACGGAAAAGACGGCTGCAAGCATTGGGGCCGCTTTTGCGAAGGAGGGCGTGGAGCTTTCCGTGCATGCCCCGTATTATATAAACCTCGCCAATCCGGATGACGAGATGGCGCAGAAATCATACGGATATATATTAGGGTCCGCAAGGCTCGCCCGCTGCATGGGAGCAAGGCGCATTGTGTTCCATCCGGCAGCCCAGGGCAAGGCCACAAGGGAAGAGGCCGTTGCCAGGACGCAGGAAAGGATGGACAGGCTCACGGAGCTCATATACGAGCAGGGATATGAGGATCTGATGTTCTGCCCGGAGACCATGGGAAAGCTTGCTCAGATAGGAACCATTGAGGAGATTACGCAGTTCTGCCGGACGGACAAGGTGTTCACCCCGTGCATAGATTTCGGGCACGTGAACGCAAGGGAGATTGGGAGCCTGAAGACGGAGCAGGACTATCTGGACCGGCTGGAGTACATGATAGCGGACTTGGGCTTTGACAGGATGAAGGATTTCCACATGCACTTCTCCAAGATCATGTACACGGACAAGGGGGAGAAGAAGCATCTCACCTTTGCGGACACGGAGTACGGCCCGGAGCCGGAGCCCTGCATGGCGGCCATCAAAAAACTCGGCCTGGAGCCGTATATCGTCACGGAGTCGGACGGCACCCAGCCGGAGGACGCCGCATACATGAAGAGGGTGTACATGGCCCTTCTGTAAGAAAAGAGCCATTTGCACGCATGCGCCATGTGAGACCGGACTATGACATTGAGGCAGCTTTTCCGCAACAGAACTTTCATAACCCTTTTTCCGCCGTGCCTTTTCAGCGCAGCAGCAGTTGCGCTTTACATAATCTGCGTGTGCGCAAAAGGTTTTTACGGCGCCGTTCTTGCGGAATATCTCATATGCCTTGCGGCATGCTGGCTTCCGGCGGTTATAGGCCGCATTTCAGGCAGGCCGTTCAATCCGGTGATCTCGTGGTCCATCGGCCTCGTGTCATTCCTCGGCGTCTTTCTGCAGCACGCCGCGGACATCTATTCCCGTTTGCCCACATACGGCTGGCTGGTTGAAATCATATACGGATTTCTTGCCGGCGCGTGCATGTACGCCCTGTTCCTTCGCTGGAAGGGCGGGTGCATGTCTGCGTCCGGAACCGTGGTTTTCATGATACTTGCCACAGCCGGCATGACCGGAATCTTTGAGATTGTGCTGTACTACGGAGACCTGTACGGCATCGTGTACGACCCGCAGGGCTGGCGCGCCGTAATAGATGCAAGCATAGATGCCTCGTATGCCGCCCGCCTTGCCGGGAATGAAGGGGCGTACGTCTTTTCCGGCCACGCCCTGACGGGGATGATAGACGACTTCATCCTGGCGGTGACATGCTGCGGGCTCTTCTGCATCACATACCTGTCCAATCTCATGATAGGGGACGAGAAGACCTTTGAAAGGATTTTCAGGGACCCGTCAGCCAAAGACGACAGAATGGTGAGGCTGCCGGTTCCGTGCTCGGACGGAATGCCGGAGGGCAGGGGATATGTTCCGGAGGGAACGAAGTTCCAGAAGTTCATCCACAGCAGAAAGTTCATAATATGGTCCCCGTCCGTGGTTATGGCGTGCGTGGGCATAATATGCTACTTCATACGCCTTTCATGGGCAGGATGGAGCTGGGTGACGGCCCTGCAGATGGGCGGAGGAATACTTGCCTGCTTCGCGGTGCCGGTTTTGGGGCTCATACTGCGAAGGCACCTTTCGCCTTCCCTGACGTACTGCATAAGCTTCTTCCTGCTGTTCTCGCTTTTCCTTGAGAGGGCGGTAAACATTTACGGCCTGTTCTACAGGTATGACAAAGTCCTCCACACCTGCGTGGGCCTCATATGCGCGGGCATAATCTTTATTCTGCTCCTAAGGTGGAAGGGACATAAGATGACCCCCGTGGGCGTGATATGCACCATAATGCTGGCTACCGTCGGCATAGGGGTCATATGGGAGATCTTTGAATACTCCACGGACTTCACGGGCTCGGACCCTCAGCGGTGGTATGACGTGGTGTACAATTCCGTGGACGCCTCATACCTGGCCCGCCTCGCGGGAGATCCCCAGGCTTACGTAATCCAGGGCAACGCCCTCATGGACACGGTTGACGACATAAGCGTCACCGTGATAGGAGCGGGGGGATTTTGCATTGCGTACATCATCAACCTGCATTTCAGCCACGGCGCGTTCTTTGAGAAGATATTCTCTGAGGATCGCATAACCCGCTACAGCAGGCCCGTCATAAAGCCGGACTACATTTCCGCCGGGCCGGCGGAATGAACCCGCAAACCCGCGGAACAATCCCGCAAACCCGCGGAACAATACAATCCCGCAAACCCGCGGAACAATCCCGCAATCCTGCGGAGCAATCCCGTAATCCTGCGGAACAATCCCGCAATCCTGCGGAGCAATCCCGTAATCCTGCGGGATATCCCGGAATATCTCCGCGGGAAAAGCGCCTTTTCTGACGGGGCGGAATAGGCGGTGCAGGTCTATGCCAATTTCTCTGGCCGGGCGGTTTTCTATACCATATTATATATAATGTCACTGGTTGACATCCAAGGCTTAGTTTGCTAGAATAAGTGATATGAACAGGGCGGAAAAGATATTTGCAAAAGCGTCGGCGGAGCATAAGCCGGACGCCATAGTCCTCACCGGGGATGACGTGAGATTTTACGCCACAGGCTTTTACTCCACGGACGGATATGTGATAATAGAGAAGGACAGGTGCATCCTGTACGTGGATGACAGGTACCTTGAGGCTGCGGCCAGAGACCTTGCCGGAAAGCCTGGGATGGAAGTGCGCCGTCTGGAGCCGGTGAAGAAAATTCTCAGGCCGTACAAAAGGATTGCGCTGCCTCTGGAGAGGATAACGCTCAAGGATTTCCTGGAGCTTAGGGATGGCAAAGAGGTTTCGGACTGCACCGCGGCTTTGGAGCAGTCCATGGCCATTAAGGATGCGGATGAGCTGGACAAGATAAAGAAGGCCAGCGAGATAACGGATGACGCGTATTTGAAGCTTCTGCCCAGGATAAAGGAAGGGATGAGCGAGAATGACTGCGCCGCGGAGCTGGAGTACCTCATGAGGCTCGGCGGGGCGAGCGGTCCGAGCTTCGACACCATCGTCTGCTTCGGGGAAGGGTCTTCTGTTCCCCATCATGAGACCTCGCAGAAAAAGCTCCGGTTCGGTGACGTGGTGCTCATAGACTTCGGATGCAAGTGGGGCGGATATTGCTCGGACTGCACGAGGACTTTCCTGTTCGGGGATGACGGCAGGCACGCCATTTTCAAGAGCATGTACGCCGCAGTCCTTGAAGCCCACAACCTCGTAAAGCAGGAAGTTGTCGCCGGCATGTCCTGCCGCGCGGCGGACGGCGTCGCGAGAAAGTGCCTCAAAAAGTACGGTCTGGACAAGCTTTTCACTCATTCTCTAGGCCACGGCATAGGGGTCAACATTCACGAGAAGCCCACGCTTTCGCCCAGGACGGACATGAGCAGCTTCCTTGAAAACGGGATGGTGTTCTCGGACGAGCCCGGCGTGTACCTCGAAGGGGAGTTCGGCATAAGGATAGAGGACAGCGTCTATCTGGAAAACGGCACTTTGAAGAGCCTCTCAAAAACGGACAAGAGCCTTCTCATTCTTTAACCGCAAAAAAAGGCCCGCATCCATTGGGCCGCGGAAACATATATGCAGCGGACCCGTCCGAAACAGGCCGCAAAACCAAGCCGGCCGGTTCAAAACAGGCCGCAAAACCATGCCGGCCCGTCCATCGGGCCGCACAAATCGCATAAAATCAAAATCATACATACTATAAGTTACAAAGGAGAACTAACATGGCAGCCATTTTAGCAGGTGATATCAGGAAAGGCACGACGTTCGAGTACAACGGCAAGGGCGTGTACACCGTAACAGATTTCCAGCATGTAAAGCCCGGAAAGGGAGCTGCGTTCGTAAGGGCCACATTGAAGAACGTGGTCACCGGACAGGTGCTTTCAGACGTTACGTTCAATCCCTCAACGAAGCTCGAGACAGCTCAGGTTGAGACAAAGAAGATGACCTATTCCTACACGGACGGAGACTTCTATTATTTCATGGACCCGGATACGTTTGAGATGATTACGCTCAGCCTGGACCAGGTGCAGGACGCTCTCAAGTACATAAGGGAGAATGACATCGTTTCCGTGAAGTCCCTGAACGGCACTCCGTTCTCCGTAGACCCGGACAATTTCGTAGAGCTCAAGGTCACAGAGTGCGAGCCCGGCGTCCGCGGCAACACGGCCACAAACGCCACGAAGTACGCTACGGTTGAGACAGGCGCCCAGCTCCTTGTTCCCATGTTCATCAACGAGGGAGAGATCATCCGCATTGACACCAGAACCGGTGAGTACATGGCCCGCGTAAACAAGTAATGAGAGCCGTAGTCCAAAGGGTCCGCCGCACGGCGCTTTCCGTGGACGGCGTCCTGATCTCAGAAATCCCTTCCGGCCTCGCCGTATATCTTGGCGTGAAAGCCGGGGACACGGAGAGGGATGCCAGCTACATTGCCAAAAAGATTGCCCAGCTCAGAATCTTCCCGGATGAGCAGGGCAAGATGAATCTGTCCGTGAAGGACGCGGGAGGGGAGATTCTGCTCATCTCCCAGTTCACTTTATACGGAGACTGCACGCACGGCAACCGCCCGTCCTTCATAACCGCGGAGCGCCCGGAAAAGGCGGACGCCCTGTACATGCAGACGGCGGACATGATACGCTCGTACGGAATCCCCGTGAAGACGGGAGTCTTCGGCGCGGACATGAAGATAGAGCAGTACAACGACGGCCCCGTGACCATCATCCTGGAGTCCCAGGCATAATTCAGGCGCAGAAAAAGGACACCCGTACGGATGTCCTTTAGCGGATTTCAGCATATTTGCGAAGTATTCCGCGCCCGGCGGCGCATCATGCAGGCTCTAAATTTTGGAGAAGCCCTCTGTAAAACCCCGGACCATGAGATCTTTGAGCTCTTCGGTGGAGCAGGCGATAAGGCCCTTGTATGTGTCAAAGCTGAAGGGAGAGCCGTCCAGCTCGCAGCAATATGCGCCTGCTTCCTCACAGATGAGCCATCCGGGGGCAAGGTCCCATACGTTCTTTGAGATTATTACGGTTCCGTCCGTTTTGCCCATGGCAACGTATGAGAAGTCATAGCATGCGCAGCCGAAGAGGCGGATTTTGGCAACCTTTTGGTACACGTGCTCCACGGCGTATTTCTCGCCTTCCGCAAGCCTTGAATCCGTGTGGGGATAGTCCGCAAAGCTTAAGACGGCGTTGCAGATGGATTTGCCTTCATTGACATGGGTCCGCCGGCCGTTCACATACGTTCCCTCGCCTGTCACGGCGTATATCAGGTCTCCGGACAGGGGATGGTATACACATGCCGCCACGGGCTTCTTTTTTATGAGAAGGGAGGCCTGGACTCCGAAAATTGGAATTCCGTTGGCCATGTTTACTGTCCCGTCTATCGGGTCCACGGACCAGGTCCTTGAGTCCGTCAGGGGCACGGCGCTGAACTCCTCGGCAATAAGCCTGTCCTCCGGGAACTGCTCGCGGATTCTGGCCGTGAGGATCTTTTCCATCCCGTAGTCAAGGTCTGTCACTAAGTCATACGTGGACTTTTGCTTCACGTGCATGGAAAGGCCCTTGACTTTTTCATAGGCGGCCTTCAGCTCAGTTGTGAGAAACTCCAGTTCTTTGGCGTATTTCAAGGCAAGCCTCCTCTGGTTATCTTAAGAAACATCTTAGTTAAACCGCGCCGGTTTGTCAAGCAAACCGGGCCTCAAAGAAGGCCTCACACAGGACTCCCGGAGGTCTTTCCCCCGGGGCAAAAGTATGGGGCAGGAATTACAAAATAGCGGCATATGTGGCGCATAAAGGGCATATGAACAAGTTCTTCGGACATCTTTCCACAGTAACAAAACACCGTTTCAAAGTCATGCGCAACTGCTTTAGGTGCGGGCTCATAAGACAGGGCCTTGCCCATGACCTCTCCAAATATTCCCCATCGGAGTTCTTCCCCGGAGTAAAGTATTTCCAGGGAAACAGAAGCCCGCAGGCAAAGGAGAGGGAAGTGTACGGATACTCCGGAGCGTGGATGCACCACAAGGGGCGCAACAGGCACCACTTCGAGTACTGGACGGACTTTTACAACGGGCAGGAAGTGAAGGTTGACATGCCGTACAATTACTTCGCCGAGATGATCTGCGACCGCATTGCGGCCAGCAAGATATACCTCAAGGACAAGTATACGGACCGCTCCGCCTTGGAGTATCTGCAGAACAGCAAGAACCAGTACACGATGAACCCGGAAACCCGCGAGCGCCTGTACTATTATCTCACCCTGCTTGCGGAGAAGGGGGAGAAGGAGTTCTTCCCCATCCTGAAGGAGTACGTCAAGGAGGGCCGCCGGATGGAAAAGGACGCAAAAAGGCTGCGCAAGGCTGATGCAAAGAAAGAAAAGGCCAAAGCGAAGGCAGAGAAGAAGGCTCAAAGCAGGCAGCCAGGGAACTGATGCCCGCGCATGAACGCTGGAATTATATGAAGCACCGGGAACGGCGCTTTTGTTTTGGACCGGCGGCAGAGGAGCAGATGCTGGCTGCCAGCTGTTTGCGCAGGCGCATTTTATACGCTTGACATCTTATGCAGGCGAAGTATAAAATTGGCATTAGTTTGAACGGAGAAACGGAAGAATGGCGGAGACAGAGAAAGGAATGGGCCGCAAAAGGCCAATAGCCCTCATCACATTGCAGCATATACTGAATTCCAGGTATCTGCTGTTCTTTTCAGCTGCCGTGGTCTGTCTGTGCTACTATCTGGCCTGGGATATCGTATGCATATATTACCTGGTCCTTCTGTTCGTTCTCATGCTGTTCTTCCTGCGGGACCTTACCATAATGCTGCCGCACCTGGCCATGATTGCTATTTTCGTGTCCGTGCAGAACTCGACCTCAAGCCAGACGGGCGCCTCGGATTATTTCACCAGGCCCGTGATATTCGTGCAGATAGGAATTCTGGCCATTCTGCTGGCGGCGGCGCTCATATTCCGTTTTGTCATGATAGGCCGCGAGCACAGGTTCAAGCCAAACGGCATTTTCTGGGGGCTTTGCATCCTGTCCGCAGCGTTTCTCCTCAACGGCGCAGGTTCCGCGGATTACGTCTGGACCAACCTGCTGTTCGGAGCCGCGATGGCTTTCTGTTTCCTTTGCTTCTACGTGCTCTTCGCCGGAAGCATAAAGGTTACTGAGGAGAATTTCATAAAACTTTGCTGGGGATTTGTGGCGATGTCCATGGTCCTCGTAATATACGAGGCCGTGAAATACATCCAGGTGTTCCCGAACCTGAAACTGTACCTCAAAGGGGAGATGACCTTTGACGCCTTCAGGGAGAACATGGTGTACGGCTGGGGCATGTGGAACACGATGGGCCTGTGGCTGAACATCTGCATTCCGGCGGTATTCCTTCTGGCCTCAAAATACAGGCACGGATGGGCCCTTGTCCTGTATGCGACCGTGCTTGCCGGATTCACCGTACTCTCATGCAGCCGCCAGGCTCTAATCGGGCTGGTAATTACGTACCCTCTGCCCGCCGTGGTCTCCATGGTGAAAGGGAAGAGATGGAAGGTGAGCCTCTGCATCATATGCGCCGTCGTGCTGGCCGTCGCAATTTTCTGCCTGTGCAACTTAAGCAAGGTGAAGGATATGCTCACGGACATCTTCAGCACCCTCACGGATGAAGAGGGCAACTACACCGGCAACGGCCGGTTCAGCCTCATAGTCCTTGCCATGGACCACTTCTCGGAATATCCAGTCTTCGGCTCCGGATGGTTCCTGGATTTCTACGGCAACGGAACACAGGACACGCTCAACGTGGCGCTCATCCCCGGAATGGCCCATGACACCTTTGCGGAGCTTCTCGCCGCCTGCGGAATGATGGGGCTCCTCGCATACTGCCTGCACAGGATCCAGACCATAGTGGAGTTCGTCAAGAGCCCGTCCGCGGACAAGCTCATCCTCGGCATGAGCATCGTCGCCCTGCTCATAATGAGCCTTATGGACAACCACATCTTCTACATGCTGCCCACGATAGTGTACGCCGCTCTGCTGCCGTTCATCTGTACGGACAAGAAGGAGGAGATGCTTCCCAATCCGTCTGTCCTTCCCGGGGAGCTGGCGCATAAAGAGGAGGGCAAGGCCTCCTGAAGCGGCAAAAAACCAGTATGAATCCCACGCAAAGCGCCCCGGCCAAAACCCGCCCGGCGCTTTCATTTTGCCTGTTCGCAAACATATGTTTGTGAACCGGAA
Organism: Clostridia bacterium; assembly: GCA_021204625.1. Lineage (GTDB taxonomy): Bacteria > Bacillota > Clostridia > Christensenellales > Borkfalkiaceae > Coproplasma. The sequence goes on from JAJPZA010000136.1 coordinate 11,558, forward strand.
TTCAAAATGTCACACAGTTATCACAATTCCCGTCAAATTTCTTTCTCTCAAAAAAATCGCCGTTGGCGGCACATATTCCGGCATTTTTGCATCCGGTCCAAAATGGCTTTTCCGGCTGAAATCCGTTTATTTCCCGAAACAGGTTTTAATTTCTCATTCTTCTGTTTATTTAACTTATGCACGGGTTCAGTGCGGACTGCTTTGCAGAAGGCATTGCAGACGGCTCCGCATGCGGGCCCGGAGTACATTAATTCTCAGAGGGTTAAAATGAGAGATTATGAATTTTTAGGGAAGGCGCTTTTCACGCTGGATGAAGCTGCGCGGGAGTTCAACTCCAGGAGCGCATTGTACGGAGCTTTGAGGAGGGCCTCGGAAAGGGGAGAGATCCGGAAGATCGCGGGAGGGCTGTACTGCGCGGTGAACAGCTTCACCAACAGCATCCTGGCAAGCAAGTATGAGATAGGGACGGCGCTCAGGCCCGGCGGGTATCTTGCGTACCACACGGCGCTGGAGTACCACGGGCTCGCGAAGCCGGCTACAGACAAGGTGCAGGTCGTGGGGACCAGGCAGGAGAATCCGGTCAGGATAGACGGGAAGGAGTACAGGACGTATCTTAGCTCCAATGACTTCGGAATCATGGAGACGCGCGGGCACGCCCCTGTCCGCGTCACGGACCTGGAGCGCACCATGCTGGACTGCCTGGACAGGCTGGAGCTCGCAGGAGGCCTGCAGGAAGTTTTCAAGGCCATATCCAAGGTCACTTTTGCGGATGAGGGGAAGCTTCTGGAATACCTCGAGCTTTATGACCGCAAGTTCCTGTACAAGAAGACCGGCTACATCCTGTCCGTCATTGACCCGCCGTTCATCTCGGAGGGCTTCATGGACACCTGCAGGAAGAGGGCTTCCCTGCGCATCGATGACATCCGCCCTTCCAAGGGCATCTCAACAATCTTCAGCAAGGAGTGGAACCTGTACGTTCCCGCGAGCATCGCAAAGAAGCGCAGGAAGGTGAAGCCCCAGGAGCCTGCCGGAGAAGACCCTGCCTCAGAGGCTCCTGCGGATCTTTTCTCCTTGGAGGCCGCCCCTGCAGAATCCGGGCCCTGTGATATGTCCGGGGACATGACGGCCGCTCTGGAGGCATCCCCTGCAGAGGCGCCGGATATTCCCGCGTCATCGGAGGCTTCCGCGGAATCCCCTGCGGAAGATAGCGGATAGCTGGTGGCGCTGCCCTTTCCGGGCCCGCGCGTTCCGCCGGACCCGGCTGCGCAAAGCACCGCCGCAGAGGCCGCAGGCTGGCCTGAAGTATGAAATTTGCATGATATATAGAGGACAGTTTTAGAAAAACAGTGGCATATATGTCCGTTTTTATCGCAGAAACGCATTTCCGCCACATGTGCCGGGGAGGCCGGCGGTCTGTAATTCATTGACAATTTTCATACTATATAATATAATTTTCCATATGTGCCTGTGTAGACATATGATTGGAGCGTTTGTGAGAATATGTGGTATGAGGTTCTGTACCGGGTTCTGAGCATAATAAACTACGTTGTGCTCATTATCATAGCGATACCGCTTTTGTGGCAGGTGATAATCGTGCTGCTCAGCTGGCTTCCGAAGAAGACTTATGAGCGGAGCGAAATAAAGGGAAGGATTGCCTACTTCATACCGGCCCATAATGAAGAGGACGTCATATACGAAACAGTCAGGTCTATAATAGAGAAGCAGAATTATCCGAGAGAGCTTTTTGACGTGTACGTTGTCGCGGACAACTGTACGGATAGGACGGCGGAGCTGGCAAGAAAGGCCGGCGCAATTGTGCTGGTGCATGACGATCCGGACCCTGCCCACCATATGGCGGCATATCCTGTGAAGTTCGCGATAGACTATCTGATGGCACTGGAGGACAACCCGTATGACATGGTCATAAGGGTGGACGCGGACAACCATCTCAGCGATGACTTCTCCCTGTGCATGAACGACGCTTTCCAGTCCGGCGTGGATTTCGCAAGGCCTTATGAGGGCGCTCTGAATGCCGCGCAGAATTTCTATACGAAGGCCTGCGCCATCTTCTACGCCTTTGACTCCCGCTTCGGAGCGAGGGTGAGGGAGAGGCTGCACATAGGCCAGCATGTGAACGGCCCAGGGGCCATGATGAGCATGAGGATGCTCAAAGCCACGGGCGGGTTTGAATGCACTTCGATGGCTGAGGACACGGAATACATGCTCAAGATGCTGGAGAAGGGGTACAAGGGTCATTTTGTGGAAGACGCCGTGGTGTATGAGGACATGCCCTCTTCCAGCAGGGACACGTACAACAGGAACCTTCGCATAGGCTCGGGCGGCGCGAAGCTTCTGAAGTCAGACATCTGGAGGCTTTTCGGCAAGTTCTTCATAACGGGCAACTTCTCATACTTGGACGTGTTCCTTACGTACGGGTTCGTATTCCTGTCCGTGCTGGCGTGGTGGCTTCCGGTTTATTACGTATATGACTTCATTTTCGTGCCTTTCTGCGCGTACGGGAAACTTGCGGTGACAATGTTCCCGGCAGAATATTACATGGCCACGCTGTGGGATACGGTGATTGTGCTGGGCAGCATACTTGTTGCCCTGTTCGTGCTGTTCGGATGGGTGCAGGCGCTCATTCTGGTCATATCGGACTACAGGAAGATGAATGCGAAGAACAGGAGGAGCCTGGCTTCGGTTGTGCTTGCCTTCCCTGCATTCCTGATATTCTATTCAGCCACAGTGAGCTTCGGAGCGATGTCCAAGCCCAAGTGGAGAAAAGTATCAAGAAACAATACGGATCAGGCAAATCAGGCGGATCAGGCAAATCAGGCGGATCAGGCAAATCAGGCGGATCAAGCGGATCAGACGGGTTAGAGATGGGTCTTTTCAGCAGAGAGCAGACTGCAAAACCGGAGAGCGGATACGCTCTCGAAATATACAACCTCGTGAAGAGCTACGACACCGTGAAGGCAGTGAACGACATTTCCCTCAAGGTTGCGCGCGGCACTCTTTTCGCGTTCCTCGGAATCAACGGGGCCGGGAAAAGCACCACGATAAACATCATCTGCTCGATACTTCCAAAGGATTCCGGCAAGGTCATAGTCTGCGGGCATGACCTGGACACAGAGGCCGCGGCAATAAAGAACGACATAGGGATCGTGTTCCAGACATCCGTTCTGGACAGGGACCTCACCGTGAAGGAGAACCTGGACATAAGGACCTCGTTCTACTCCATGAAGAAGGCCGAAAAGAAGAAGAGCATAGATTCCATCATAGAGCTTCTGCATCTGGAGCCTATACTGAAGCAGCCCGTGAGAACGCTTTCCGGCGGGCAGCTGAGGCGCGTGGACATAGCGAGGGCAATGGTGCACTCTCCCAAGCTCCTGATTCTGGACGAGCCTACGACCGGCCTGGACCCCAAGACCAGGCTGCAGGTATGGGGGCTCATAGACCACATACGCACGGAGACGGGCATGACCGTCTTCCTCACGACCCATTACCTCGAAGAGGCGGACAAGGCCTCGGACGTGGTGATTATGGACAAGGGCAGGATAATTGCGCGCGGCACGCCCAATGAACTCAAGAACGCCTACTCCAATGACCGCATCGTGGCATACATGCCGGAGTCCGGCGAGTTTGAAGGTATCATGGACAGAGACGGCGTGAAGTGGTCTTATGATCCGGAGCATGACGCGTACAACATAGTCATAAAGGACACGGCGGACGCGAAGGCCACGCTTGCAAGGTATGATTCCTTCATCACGGACATGGAGATTGTGAAGGGCAACATGGATGACGTTTTCCTCAACGTCACAGGAAGAGACATGAAGAAGATGGGGGAGAATGACACCGGAGAAGACGAGGCGCCGGAGGGCGCCGGGGAGGGCTCTCATGCATGAGGTTGCGGTGAAGCGGGATCATGCGGGAATGTTCTTCCAGCTCACCAAGAGGCATCTTCTGGTCTTCTTCAAGAACAAGATCCGCGTCTTCTATACATTGATGGTGCCGGTCATCATCTTCATAGTGTACATCTTTTTCCTGCGCTCGCTGGAGCTTTCCACGGTCGTGTCAGTCCTGGAGAGCGCGGACATATTCTCGGACATGAGGACGGATGAGCTGAATCTTCTCATCAACACCCTTGTGGACTCGTGGATGCTCTCCGGCATCACGGCGCTTTCAACCTTTACGGTCTCAATCCAGACGAACACCATAATAGTCTGCGACAAGGAGAACGGGGTCAACAGGGACTTCATAGCCTCTCCCGTATCCAGCTCCGTGCTCATTGCGAGCTACTTCCTGTTCAACTTCGTCGTAACCTTTTTGATCTGCTTCGTCTTCATTCTCATCTGCTTCATATACCTGGCATGCCTGGGCGAGTTCATGCTCACCTTTGTGGCGTTCCTGGAGATTCTGGGAGTGCTGGCGCTCACCACAATCGTGGCCACGCTCTTCACAACCTTCATAAGCTCATTCATAAAGCATGAGGCAACCTTAACCGGCCTTGTCGCCATCTTCTCAACGGCCGTCGGATTCCTCATGGGAGCATACCTGCCGTTTTCCCAGCTTCCCAAATGGGTGCAGGACGTGTGCATGTTCATTCCCGGGCCTTATTCGTGCGCCATATTCCGTCACGCCTTCATGTACGTGCCCATGGACAGCCTGTACAGCTATGCCCTGGGGGCTTTTGAGAACGCCGACGAACTCATGTCCTCAATGATGAACAGCTTCGGGTACAACCTGGAGTTCTTCAACGTGGAGGTGGGCACCGGATGGCAGGCCTTTGCAATAGTGGCGTACAGCGCCATCCTTGCAGTCCTAAATGTCTTCTCCGGCAGAAAGCTGGTGACAGTCCTGGGGGCCATGGGCAAGAAAGGCAAGGACAGGCGCAAGGCCAGAAGAGCCAGGAGAGCTCTGGCTCGCGGCGGCGTCGTCTCCACAGATGCATCATCATCCGCAGCCGTTGCGGCAACCGTTTCTGCAAAGTCTGCCGAAACAGCCGGCACAATTTCCGCAGAGCCTTTTAAGGCGGGCGGCATCCCGGATGTTTCCACTGCCGGCGTAAAGCCGGAGGCAGAGGGAAGCGGGCCCGGATTGTGCGAAGAGCCGGAGGGGCCGGGAGATGCGCAGCAGTAAATAATAAGGATACATGGATAAGGATACAGGGATAAGGATACAAGGCAAGGGCATCCCTGCCGGCTGCCTTTTTGAGCAGGAGCAGGCCAGGGCCTGCGGCGACCTCCGGATGAAATTTGCGGGGCGATTTAAAGGCGCGCAAGAGCTTGTGTTGACTTTCCTTCCCGGATTAGGGTAATATATAGGCATGGAAAAGCTGAAGGTGCATGTAAAATACAAGAGCTGGATCTTAGTCGGGGTCTTCGTTCTTCTCATATTCCTGGATCTCCTGTTCAAGTACCTGGAGGAGAAATTCGCATGGCAATGCGTCATTATCCCCGGATGGGTGGAGATACGGTACGGTTTCCGGAACGCAGGGTGCGCTTTCAGTTTCCTCAATGAGAATCCGCAGATAGGGCAGCCGCTGCTCATTACTGTCACCTTCATCCTTTTTGCGGCGCTTGCATTTATCTTCATTGTCATGAAGGAGAAGTACGTCATAACCAAGACGGCTATTGCCATCATAGCCGCAGGCGCAGTGGGGAACCTTGTGGACAGGCTCTGGTTCTTTGAGGTCAGGGACTGGTTCGGGCTCAACATGTTCGGCACCGGCCTTGTGTACTGCAACTTTGCGGACTTCTTCATAGTAATCGGCGCCATCCTCGTGGTCATAGACATCCTCTTTTTGGAGGAATGGTCCGTCTGGCCTCTCACAAAGAAGGCCAAAGCCGGGGCAAAGCTGCGTGAGGAGAAAGAGCAGGCTGAAAAGGAGGCCAAGGAGGCCAAGGAGGCCGCGGCATCCGGGAACTCTCAGCCCGCAGGCACAGACAATGCGTTGAATTCCACACAGGCCCAGGCAGGTCCGGGAACAGGCGCGTCCGTACCGCCGGCAGAGTGTGAGGATCCGTTTGCGGAATCAAAGGCGCCGGACAAAGATGCCAAAGGCACAGAGGGCCCGGATGAAAGCTGAGACTCTTGTGGCAGACGCCGCGTGTGAAAGAGCGGACGTGTTCCTCGCGGAAAAGCTGGGGGTCACGAGGTCCAATGCAAAGAAGATTCTGGATGAGGGGAACGCCGTCCGCGGCGGGAAGCCTCTGAAGGCGTCCGCAGGCATTGCGGAAGGGGACGAGATAGAGGTAACGATTCCGGACCCCGTGAGCATGGACGCAAAGCCGGAGGACATCCCTCTGGACATCATATACCAGGACGAGAGCCTGGCCGTCATAAACAAGCCCCAGGGCATGACAGTGCATGCGGGGAGCGGCAATTATGAAGGCACGCTGGTGAACGCCCTTCTGTACCGGCTGGATTCGTTAAGCGGCATAAACGGTGTCATAAGGCCCGGCATTGTGCACAGGATAGACAAGAACACTTCAGGCCTTCTGGTTGTGGCCAAAAATGACGCGGCTCATGTGGCCCTTGCCAGGCAGATAGAGGACAAGACCTGCCACAGGACATACCTCGCCCTTCTGGAAGGGATTGTGAAGGAAGACAAGGGGACCATAACCACGTACATAGGACGGAGCGAAAAGGACCGGACCAGGATGGCCGTGGTGGATGAGAGCAAGGGCAAGATAGCCATAACGGACTTCGAGGTCCTCAAAAGGTATGAAGCCGGGTTCACTCTCTGCAGGTTTGACCTTCACACAGGCCGCACGCACCAGATAAGGGTGCATGCGAAATACATGGGGCACCCCGTTGTGGGGGATGACGTGTACGGGTACAAGAAGCAGAAATTTCATCTCCAAGGCCAGCTGCTGCATGCCTGGAGGCTTGAGCTCGTCCACCCCGTGACAGGTGAGAAGATGTCCTTCGAGGCCCCTTTGCCAGACTACTTCAAGGAAGTCCTGGATAAGCTGAAATAGCGATATATATGGCATTTTAACCGCTGCGTGTGAGAGATGCGCGGCGGTTTTTGCACAAAAAGAGCTGGAGTGTTCAAATTTCATTTTTGTGAAAAAGCTTATGCGTTTTTTATTGAAATCCGGCCCGGCATATGGTATTATCATCAATGATGAAATGAGACCCGTTGCAGGTTGCATCATCATGATCTGAGACTATTCGGAGGTTTATATTATAATGTCAAGAAAGAAGAAGCAGCCCAGTCCCGAGGCAAGGCAGAAGAGAGACATGCAGAAGACCGTGGCGTTCTGGGGCCTTGCGATAGCGGCCATCCTGTTCGTTGTGTATGCAGTCATGAACATGATTTACAAGTTCGCGGGGCTGACGTTCGATTCGAACACGTTCAATCTCGTAATGAATATCTTCGGCATCATTTCCAAAATATTCATTCTTCTCGCCGTTGCCCTTCCCGCATACTCGTATGTCCGCGGCAGAAAGAGAGGCTGGAAGATTTTCTACTGGATTGCCCTCATCATCTACGCTGTCTGCGTTGTATTCGATATCGTTGTAGTCGCTTAAGTTTTAGGCATAATCCCGGCTCTGCCGGATGACAATCAGGAGTTCAGATGCCCTTTCCCTTAAAGCGGGAGAGGGCGTTTTATATGGGCCGGGAAAATTGCATGCACAACGGAAAATGCTCATACGGGGGCCCGGATTCGGGCTAATCGCTTTACAAATCCACGCCGGATATTATATACTTGAAAGGCAAAAGGGGCGGAAAAGAAAGGACGGGAAAGGAGCGACAGCGGAATGGCTAATCCTTTGGTTGCCATAGTCGGCAGGCCCAACGTGGGCAAGAGCACCTTCTTCAACAAGGTGGCCGGCAGGAAAATTTCAATAACGGATGACCGCCCCGGAGTCACAAGGGACCGGCTGTACGCGGACTGCGAGTGGAACGGAAGGCTCTTCACAATGGTGGACACCGGCGGCATAGAGCTAAGGTCCGAGGACGTCATGTGGAAAGAGATAAAGCGCCAGGCGGACGTAGCGATTGACACCGCCGAGACCATCCTTTTCATGGTGGACGGCAAGGAGGGCCTCACTTCCTCGGACTACGACGTCGCGGACATGCTGCGCCGTTCCAAGAAGCCCGTCATCCTTGTGGTCAACAAGACGGAAAACTTCGGTCCGGAAGACATCTATGAATATTACGCCTTAGGGCTCGGCGAGCCGTTCGGAATTTCCGCGGAGCACGGAAGGGGCATAGGGGACGTCCTGGACGAGATAGTGGCCTCTTTCCCCGAGGGCGAGAACGAAGAGGATGACAGCATAAAGATTGCCGTCGTCGGAAAGCCCAACGCCGGGAAGAGCAGCCTTGTGAACAGGCTCCTGGGCTTTGAGAGGACCATTGTCACGGACATCGCCGGAACCACGAGGGACGCCATAGACACCAAGTTCGAGGTGGACGGCAAGAAGTACACGCTCATAGACACGGCCGGAATCCGGAAAAAGTCAAGAGTGGACAATGACATAGAGTACTATTCCGTGATGCGCGCCTTTGACGCCGTCCGCAGGGCGGACGTCTGCATCCTCGTCGTGGACTGCCAGGACGGGATAACGGAGCAGGACACCAAGATAATCGGATACGTTCATGAGCACGGCAAGGCATCCGTCATCGCCATGAATAAGTGGGACCTCATAGAAAAGGACACGGGAACCATGAACAGGTTCGAGGCAGAGCTTCGCGAGGACCTCAAGTTCATGGACTATTTCAAGTCCGTGTACATCTCAGCCAAGACGGGGCAGCGGGTGGAAAAGATCCTGGCCGCCGTGAACGAAGCGTATGACCATGCCCATCTGCGTATTCCCACAGGAGTTCTCAACGACATGGTCCTGGATGCCGTGAGGGCCAACGAGCCGCCGTCCTACCAGGGCAGAAGGCTCAAGGTGTATTACTGCTCGCAGGTCAATGTTGCCCCGCCGACGTTCGTTCTGTTCGTCAACAACATGGAGCTCATGCACTTCTCGTATGAGAGATACCTTGAAAACCAGATAAGAAAGAATTTTGATTTCACCGGCACGCCGATAAAGATAATATTAAGAGAGAGGGAGAAGGAACAGTGAAAGAACTTCAGCCCGCATACTGTTGGTATTTCCTTTTGATTGCTGTTGTGTGCTACTTCATCGGATGCTTCAACTTTGCCGTCATCCTCTCAAAGTTCAAAAAAGATGACATAAGGAAAGAAGGCTCCGGGAATCCAGGCACCATGAACATGACCCGCACTTTCGGAGCGAAGTGGGGAGCCATAACTTTGGCCTGCGATGTCATAAAGGGCGGCCTTCCGGCCTTGATCGGCTGGATCATTTTCCGCAACTATGTCTTCGCCGGCACGGACATCCTTGTAGGGGACTTCGTGCGCTATCTCTGCGGCGTCTGCGTCATCATAGGCCACGTCTTTCCCGTGACCATGAAATTCCACGGCGGCAAGGGCATAGCCTCCACATGGGGCATGTTCCTGTTCGCGCTGCCCTGTGACACCTGGTGGTACTTCTTCATCGCCCTCGTCCTTCTGGTTCTTGCAGCCCTGTACGTGGTATTCTTCAAGTACGGCTCCACGGGTTCTCTCTTAGGCGTTGCCGCAATGTCCATCTTCCAGGCCGTTGTCTTCATTCTGCGTTATACGGAAGAGCTCACGAGCGGATGGGTAATAGCCATGCTGCTAATGATTCTCATCATAAACCTCATCACCTGGCTCGCCCATCACCAGAACCTCTGGCAGCTGTGCGCCGGAGAAGAGCACAAGACCATCATAACCTCGCACGGCTCGGAGGGGCAGAAGGAGAAGGAGAGGCAGGAAGCCGCCAAGCAGCAGTGACCCTGCCGTCCAAAATCCCAATCCGGACCCGGAATCCGGACTCAAATTCAGCTATTTGCTTAAAAACGCTTTTCTTTTGCGGAGGATTGTGGTATCCTTTATACATAAGGAAAGCAATTCATGCGGGTGTCGCCTAGCGGTATGGCGTCAGCTTCCCAAGCTGATCCCGGCGAGTTCGACTCTCGTCACCCGCTCCAATCAAAAGCAGCCAAGGTTCAAATACCCGGCTGTTTTTTTGTTGTCCGCTGTTTCCACACAGCGAATTGGTCCCGATATCCCCGGGCGGGCTCCCGTCTGCCTCCGGACTCGGTGCTATATCTACAAGAGAGTGGATGGACTCCGGTACCCCGGGAAAGGCCTCGG
>JAJPZA010000001.1:0-3782 GCA_021204625.1 Clostridia bacterium
ACTCTATGTCGTAGCTCACCCACACGCGCCCGTTGTCGTTGAACTCCATGTCGCCTAAGTGGTAAGCCAGCACGGGGAACGTCTGTTGCTGCTCCCTTATGCCCGCCTCCGCCTCCTCCGTGAGGCAGCGGATGCTGTCGCCCAAGATGTCGTGGAGCATGGCTATCGCCGCGTCGTACTCACCGTCGTGCACGTGGTCCAGATATTCCTGCGTAAGTTGCAACACTTCCGTTGTGTCCTCCGCGGTGAACATGGGAGCTTCCGCCTCCTCTGCTGCCCCGCCCTTGCGGCACGACCAGCTGACCATCGCAAGCAACAGGATGAGCACGAGCGCCTTCGCTGTCAAAAATGTCTTCTTCATATCACTACGTCATTCCTTTGGGAAAGGAAAGACACCAGTCCTTTTGCCGGAAATGGTGCCTTCCCTTATTAGAGAGCTTTAAAACTTAGTTTTCACTTTGCGGCGTAATCTTAATGGTGAGATTGTAGCTGAATGTCTGCCAATAAGAAGTGATCGTAACTGGTATGGTCACTGTAACGCTTTGGAGCAATTGAGTCTGATTAGTATTACTGTATGTGTATTTACCATCACCATCATCATCTGTCAAGTAATACCCTGCAGTATTCGCGTCAGCGTTTGACAGTATAGAGCCGTCGCTGAACTCCCATATAGCTTCGCTTAAATCAGATTCGAATGCAGGACTACCAACACCATAGAACGCGGCACAATTAGTATCTACAGACTTGTAAGAAGTCTGCTGAGTACTAACCATATCAGAGGATGCACAATCCGTGGTGCTTGATGTGGTAATGATGTAGTGCGTATTCGTAGTTGTGCTCAAGTCCACATCATATGTAGATGCATTACCGTCAGTTATCGTAGCTACTGTTCCACCTGACTTGGAGAGTGTCAGCGGCTCCTTGAAATGAACATTGAACTGCTTAACTAAAATGTTTTCACCGATGCAGTCTGAAGCCACAAGCTGGACAGTTGCCCCGTTATCACTTGCAAGGAGAGCTTTCGCTCCATCTGTTCCATAATCATTCGCATCAGTAGCAAGTTCAATCTGACCGTCGGGTGTCAATGTTGCGGCTAATTCAGTCAGATCTTCATCTGCGTAGAGTTCAGATCCATCTTGTGAAGCATAGAACCCGTTACCGTCGACAAAGATGAAGGATGCGCTAGGAACACTTTCAGTAGTGCTCTGATCTCCGTTATAATATATACCCACGAGTTCTTTTACACTGGTAGGTGCGGCTCCATTTACTAAGAAGTCACTCGACAACAAGTTAGCGGAGAACTCACTGACATCACCACTGGCGTATGATGCACTGGAGTATATTGAACTTACCAGGACATACAACGGATTGCCATCACTGTCATAACCCCACTGGCCAGTTGTATAGCTAACATTCTCTGCAACATCGAAGGTCGGAACCGTGAGAGTCATCTCGACAGGTATTACAAGACGGCTGCCGGTGATAGTGCCATCTTCCTCTATCGATCCTGTGTAATAGAGGACATACCCTGAGACGGTCACTGTACCGCCAAGATTGTAAACGCTTACAATCGGGTCAGAACCACTGGTGAGAGAAGTTGGATTGATAGTCCACTCAATGTTGTCAGTCTGGCCTGAGTTAGAGTTCGTAATAGCTGTGAGAGTGCCCAAAGTCGCGTCAACATCAGCCGTTGTGCCAGTCTCGGCAGCTTCAGCAGTTGGGAAAAGACCAGCATCATACAGCTTGTAAGTGTTGCGGAACGCCTCCTGTGATATGTCCAGCTCTGAGTACACGTCGTTCAGGGTCATCCTCACAAGCCTCGAGGAGATACCAGCGCAACTGAAGTTAGCTTCATACGGGAGAGTCTGCGAATAGACATGATAGTCTGGCTCTGTAATCTCTTTAACCCACTTGATCTTGAAGTAGCGCACGTCAACGATTAAAGGATTACCGTTCGCATCCACGTTGTTGTTGTCGATGAGTTCTACCCTTACCAATGGCTCACGGCCTATGGCGCTTGCGTTATACTCAGTGCCCTTGCCGTCTATGGATGTTGGAACGAGGTAGTATTTAACTTTACCGTCTTCACCCTCAACCTCCTTCACATAGGCGAACTTTTGCTGGTTCGTGTAATGCTCATTGTCTACGTCAGTTTCGTCCTGCAGATAATAGGTGTCAAGACCGTCCATATCGAACTTGAACGTTAGACCGTATGCCTTCAACTCCTCGGGAGTGTATTCAGTTCCAGTCCCGTTACACCCGGTGACAAGCTGCATAAGGTCATAATCCTCGCTGTAAAGAGCCTCGGCGGCGATGTGTATGGTGTTATAAGATGTACTAAGTTGTGTCTCCTTGTTAACATTGCCAGGAGCACCACCGTACACCTGAGAGAAATTCCAGAAGTGAGCATCATGATCCATTACATAATCAGAAGCTATGCTGCTATACACCTTCTGCGTATGGTCCTCATCGATATAACCTGCATTATCCCTCGCATCGTTGAAGTGGATGAATATAGGATCGGTGGTCTGACTCACGCGTGCCCAGTCTGAGTATACCGCAACTTCATCACCGTCTGCCTTCTCCTCCTCTGTAAGGTAGTCGTCAGCTATGGTAGCCTTAAGGGAAACGATGGTGAACGAGCTCTCATCCATGTCGCCAAGTTGGTCTCCCATGTTGTTCTGGAGGGTCACGCGCAATACGGTCACACCGTCCTCGGTGACTATCTCAGGACTGCCCTCGACTATTGATATAGGAGCGCTACCGCTTACACGTGTTTCCTTTGCCTCGTTGGAGACAAATGACAGGTCGCTGATGGAGGACAGGGTCACATTGCTCGGATTCACGAAGTAATCCTCGGTGTGGTTCTCGTCATCTATGGCAATAGCAGTTCCACCGTATTGTCCACAGTTTTCATCATTTTCAATATCACCAGGATCAGCCTCCACGTTGGTCCAGGAGGTATATCTGAGTGTCAGGAAGTTGATGCATGCCACACCGTGCACGTATGTGCTGGGAACGTATACCATGCTCTTCAGACGCTTTGTCTCGGCAATGCTAAGCAGATAGTTAACGCTATTCTGCAGGTCGGTAATATCATTGCCCTGACCAGCAATCAAGTCAAGAATAGTGCTGGCACCAGTGCTTTCTATATCACCGATAAGACCGTTTAATACGCCCAATTGGGTGTCCACGTATTCCTTGGCCTCAACTAATGTCGTTTGTAATTCAGTCTCCAACACGCTTTGCAATGCGGTCACGCTACCGTTAGTGGCATAGTCACCGTCAACCAATGCGCCTTGCACATCAGCCATTGTAATGAAGTCCTTTATGTCAGCGGCGGTAAGGTAACTATCAATAACATCCTCCAAAGCCAGACCGGTCACATATTCGCTCAGTTCGTTTAAGGCATAACTGGTCCAACCTAACGTTTCTTTCAAATCGGCTATGGTCTTCAGGGCATCATCCAGGTCAGAGCTCTTGGCACACTTCAGCAAAGCCTCTACCACAGCGTCCTGATTGGTCTGTATTTGGGAGTTTGCCGCGTCAATAAGTTCAGAAAGGGCTGTCAGGCTCTCGCTGAGCTCGTCAATCTGCTCCTGCAACTTCTTGTCAGCGGCGGCGTATGCATCCTTCAAGTCCTCGATGGAGGCGTTGGCGGCATCGGCTGCGTCCTGTGCGGTGGCAATATCCTCGCTGAGAGCGTCTGCTACACCCTTAGCGGCATCGTCAGCGTATACGTTTGCGGCAAGCACGGCGGTTTTGATGGAGTTGGTCAGGGA
>JAJPZA010000001.1:3882-5317 GCA_021204625.1 Clostridia bacterium
CGTCAGCGTATACGTTTGCGGCAAGCACGGCGGTTTTGATGGAGTTGGTCAGGGATGCCACACTGTCGGTGAGGGCCTTCTGGATGGCAGTCTGGTTGTCATCTATCTTGCTGCTCAGCTCATTGCACATCTTCAGGAGATTCTCCACGGAGCCTGAGGTAGAGCCTTCCAGTTCGGATATCGTGCTCCGCAGTGACGAGATAGCGTCGGCGTTCTTCTGGATGTTCTCGGCGTTCGTCGTGATCGAGCCGCTGTTCTCAGTTATCTTGCCAAGGCATTCGGTGAGAGCTGTCTGCAATTCCCCGATGGCGTCCGCGTTGGCCTGGTCGCCGTCGCTTATGCTCTGCTGCAAAGAAGCGACATACGTGAGCATCTGCTCTGCCAGGGTGACCTGGAATGCGTTGTACGAGTCGGAGAGGTCGTTAAGCTGGGAGCTGAGGGCGTCGATGCTGGAGGCGTTGGTGTTCGCCTGCTCGAGTGCGCTTGCCACGTCGCCCTGCAGCACGCTTATCTGGCTGTCGAGGTTGCTGACCGAGGTCTGCAAGCCTGCCACTGCCGTGTTAAGGCTCTCTATGGAAGAGGAGTTGGCTGTGACTGCCGTGTTGACAGCGTCAACCTGACCCTGGAGGGTCGTGTTGTTGCTCTCAACTGTTGCCTGCAGGGACTCCAGGGTTGCCTTGTTTGTCTCGGCAAGGCTCTGCGCGCTCTGCGCCAGGTCGTAGGCCTCGTCGGCGCGTGCCTGGGCTGCCTCGATACCCTCGGTCAGGGTGGCGTCAGCGCTGACAAGGGCGGTGACGTTGGCCTGAAGCTCGGAGATTGAGTTGCTCTGACTTGTGAGAGAGGAGTTGATCCCGTCGATGCTTATGCCCTGGGCCTCCAGAGTGGCCGTGGCGGCATTGAGGGATGCCTGAAGCGTGGTGGCCGCCTCTTGAACGGCATCCTGGGCTGCCGCGATGGCTGCCGTCTGGGCCGCGGCTGCCTGAACCTCAGCGTATACGTTAGCGGCTGCCGTCTGGGCGTCGGTGTAAGCCTCGGCAACACCTGCCTGCGTGTCGGCATAGCCGTTGGCGCTTGCCAGGGCGCTGGCTATCGATGCCTCCATTGTGCTCTGAAGCGCCTGGTCGGCTGCCTCGTAGGCCGCCTGCAATACAGCGGACTGCGCCTGAAGGTCGCTGACCTCAGTCGTAACATTGGAGACCTTCTCGGACACGAGAGACGTCAGGTCAGTGGCGTTAGCCGTGATCTGGTTCTGAAGGTCATTGATGTCATCGTCGTAGTCCTTGCAGGAAACGAACAACATACTGCCTGCCGTCACCATCGTGACCAGCAGCAGCAATGAACTAAAAACTTTTCTTTTCATCTGGTTTGAATTAAATTAAACATTAAGTTACTTAGTCGTCTCATACACGCCACTTCAATCTTCTGCTAGAAGATT
>JAJPZA010000206.1 GCA_021204625.1 Clostridia bacterium
GGTAAGAAACAGTAGCCGTATTGTCGTCGTGGGAAACAGCGATATCGTATGCATAAGCGTTCTTTTCGCCAAGTTCATGAACCTCTTCCTCCTCCTCTTCCTCTTCAGGAAGGGTTTCAGGAGTGGTGATTGTAGCTGTGACCGGAACGACCACGTCGGCCGATTCCCTTGGAATGGCATAGGTAGTTACTTTCTCGGAGCCGTTGGCGCCTACATACAAGTTGCCGGCATAGTCCCACGCAAGGGCGCAAACTTTGCCAGAACCGGAAACATTAAAGGAATACTTTTCATCCAAAACCAAATCCTCACCGTCATAATACATGTCGTAAATACCGATGCCTGATACGCTATTGGCCATTGCAACGAGGGTCTTGTCGGGATTCCATGCCATGGCACAGCCATAGATAACGGATGTTATATCGGTATAGTCTATTTCACTATTGGTGAAGGAGTAGTGCACGCGGGACGGTTCGATTGCAGATGGGGTGTCCCTGGCTTGAGTAATCATAAGTCCAGTGCCATCGGCATCGAACAACATGTTGATGCCGGTGTCATTATCCCAGTATTGATCGCTTAAGGCTGCGACATTCTCAGAGGGAACGGCACTCCAGGAAGCGGCGGTGCCTAGATTGTAAACGTCAACACGATGGTCCGTAGGATCTGTCGACTGGCCGTATTGAGTAGAAAGGATGGCAATTTTCAAGTCCTCGCCCGAACCGTAGACATCCATGGCGGAAGCCGGACCGGCGATGAAATCCTCTCCGCTTTGAATGTAACCGGTTGTTTCGTCAAGCGTGCCTTGGAAAATGGCCGTAGCACCGGATTCAAGGTTGTCCGGATCGATCTCGTAAAGGCTCGAAGCGGAGGTTTCCTCGCTGCTGAGGAAGAGACGGCCGTCGTCGCTATAGCGGATGTGCTTGAAATCCATGGCGTAGTCAGGGGTGGCTGCATGTCCAGAATCATATTTACCTTCTTGGATGGGCACGCCGGCTGTGAAACCGTAAGTTCCGGAAGCGTTTTGAATCGGTTGCATTTCCGGGTCGAAAGCGTAGATGCCGACACCGATACCGTTAGGCGTAGAAGTAAAGTAACCACTGGTTGAAACATTCTTAGTCTCGGTAACAAGCACGCGGCCGAAATGGGCGCTTGCAGGATCGTTGTCGACTGCAATGCCGTAAGGAGAGTAAAAATCGTAATAGGGATTAGACTGCCCGTCAATGGAAGCTTGAGTAGGAGAGGTTACATTGGTACTGGTAACCTTTATCTTGAAGGAAATCTCAGTGGAGAGGGGCAGGTCTGCCAAAGGAATGGCAACTGAGTTGCTGGCATTGGTGGTGCCGGCAAATTCACCTTTAAGGTCTTCGCCTGCATAAGCCTGGATGGTAACCGCCGAAGCGACCGCGTTAAGCTTGTAGGAGACGTAGACTTTTGTCGTGCTGCTGGCAGTGTCTACAGCGATGTCGTAGGCATAGGCGTTCTTGGAAACCAAGGCCGCGTTGGCTATGCCGGCGGACAGCAGAGCGGACATCACAAGCAGCGATGCAAACAGTTTTCTCATGTTTTGAATTGATTTAAATTAAGAATATGAAGTGTATTGATATTAAATTTCCCTGCGGATTTTTGCAAATTTATCACAGTTTCAGTCAAAAAAGAAGTATTTTATAATTATTTGGTAAAATTTAATTACAATATGTAATTCATGGTTTGCAAGCCCGACGGGGAACGAAGCCGAAGAGGAACGGGAAAAGGCCCGTGCAAAACAACGAAGACAGGACTCGCGCCCCGCCTTTGCCATACGGACGGGAATAAAAGAACAGTGGCAGAGGAGAACCCCTGCCACCGTAGAATATAGATTGAGATTTAAAATCCCGTCAGATTACTTAACAGCAACCTTGGTAACATTTCCGTCGACAACCACGATGTAGATGCCTGCCTGAACCTTGTTATCGGAACCGGCCTTTGCAACAACTGCGATACCTGCGGTATTGTAGATGACTGCATTGTCGAATTCGCCGGAGATCAGGATTTCGCCCGGGATGACGGAAACTACCGCGCTGCCGTCGGCTGCGATGCTTTCAACCTTGTCGACCTCGACTGTTACGGTCTTAAGAGTCAGATCCGGGAAGAGATCGTTGGTCAGAACGCAGTATACGTCGGTGGCAACGCCTGTGAAGGTAGTAACGCCGTCTTCGATCGTGTAATCCTCGCCTTCAACCAGAGCAACGTCGTCCGAAGTGTACCATGCGAATACGGTAGCCGTTCCGTTGATATCGGCTTCAGAGGAGAGGTCGATGACGCACGGTGAATTGTATTCGCCGCCGTCTTGAACGCTCACTTCGATGTCGGCTTGCGGAGCGTAAGTGTAAACCACTTGGTCCGTGTCGACGATCGGGAGGGTCGAGAAGGTAAGCGCATTGTCAGCGATGCTGAGGAAGAACAGGTTCTCAAGGCCGTCGGAAAGTTCGATATCGCTTAAGCCAAGGCCTGTAGCATCGATCGAGACGATGGCGGCAGGATCAACGCCGTAAACGGTAACGGTATTGCCGGCAGCAGCCGGATCGATGGTAACGGTATTGGATTCCGATGAGAAGGTGACAGGATCATTGCCGTCGCCGTAATCAACGGCAACGATTATGCCCTCTGAATCGCCCTCGATGGAAATGCCGGTTTCGGCATCTTCGGATGCGACGAACGAGAAGAGCAATTCCGTCGGTTCGGATGCAGGAGTTACGAAGGCGTAATACGAAGCAGCAGGAACGATCACGTCGCCGCTTTCACGCGGAACGACAAATGTCGACAACTTCTCGCCGGAGTTGGAGCAAATATAAAGGTTGTCTGCAGCATCCCATGCAATGGCGTTAGTGTTGCCGCCAAGACCTGTTGCAAATGATGTTTCAAGATCGAAGGTAGGAACGCCCTCCTCATCGAAGGTGACTTTGTAAATGCCCACTGTTGCATTAGCTATTGCCATTGCCATGCGAGTGCCGTCGGAATTCCAAGCCATGCCGGCCGTTTGAGCTACAGTGGTAATATCCTTGTAGTTCTCGGTAGCGGAATTTTCATCAAGTTTGAAGTGAACGTATGCCGGTTCGGCATCAGTCGGGGTTCCGCGATACTGGCCAACGAAGAATCCGTTGCCGTCAGGATCGAACTTGACATTGATCATGGCAGAGTTAATCCAGTATTCGCCGCCAATGTCAGAAATCGACGGAGCTTCGCTCCAAGTTGATTCCGATCCGAGGTTGTAAACATCTACACGATGGCTGGCGGCGCTCAGCTCGTAACCATCCTTGCAGGATACTATCGCAACCTTGAGGTCGTCGCCTGATCCGTAAACGTCCATGGCGGTAGCAGGACCTGCGATGAAGTTGCCATCGTCGTCGGTCAAATAACCGGTTGTCTCATCGAGATTGCCTTCGAAGACAGGGGTAGCATCCGCATCGAGATCGCTAGGATCGAATTCCCAGAGAGAAACGCCCCTTGTGCTGGCACGTGACAAGAACAAACGGCCGTCGGCTGAAATTGCCAAACGCTTGAAGTCATAAACATTGGTCGTACTCGTAGGATAAACAGCGCTGGCTTCTTCCTTTTCAATGCCTCCGCTGAATCCGTAACCGCCGTCAGCGTTGAGGATCGGCTGCATCAACGGGTCGAAAGCGTAAATGCCGACGCCTATGCCATTTCCGCCATTGTCCGGAATTGAGGAGTGGTAACCACTTTGAGTATAGGTATTGGTCTGAGTCTCAGTTACGAATACACGTCCGAAGCTGTCGCTTTCAGGATCGTTGTTGACTGCAAGACCGTAGGGGCAATAGAACTTATAGTAGGTATTGTCATTGTCGGCAATTGCAGCAACGGAAACTGCGTCAACCACGTCGCTGGTCACTTTGACCTTGATGGAGATTTCGGTGCCTTCAGGAAGTTCGGAGAACGGAACTTTAACACTGTTCAAACCTGCGTCCATTGTGCCGGCTACGGTGTAAACGACATCATCGCCGTCATAAGCTTGAACTTCGACTGCGGTAGCAGTAGCGTTAAGACGATACTTGACAGTAGCGTTTTCATCGTCGGTGGCAACCGATATGTCGTAAGCGTAAGCGTTCTTTTCTACCAATTCAGGAGCTTCAGGTGTAGTGAAGTCGTACTGCGAAGCAGCTGCAACAGTCACGTCGCCGCTTTCCCTGGGCAATGCGAAGGTCGAGAATTTCTCGCCGGAGTTGGAGCAGATGTACAGGTTGTTGGCAACGTCGAACGCAATGGCGTTGGAGTTCGTGCCAAGACCTGTTGCAACATCGCAAAGCTTGGTGTAAGAGAGATTCCCTTCGCCGTCGTCGGCAACGCTGTAAACCGTAACTTGACCCGCAGCGGTTGACAATGCAAACAGGCTCTTGTCGGTGTTCCATGCCATGCCGGCGCCCCCGGCTACGGTAGTTATGTCCTTGTACCCCTCTTCAAGAGTAGTAAGGTCGTAATGAACATAAGCGGGTTCGGCATCAGACGGGGTGCCGCGGTACTGACCGATGGTAAGGCCTTCGCCGTCGGCATCGAACAACGTATTGATGATAGCTGAGTTAACCCAGTATTTCGAACCAAGATCGGCAATTGTCGGGGCTTCGCTCCAAGTAGTTGCCGAGCCGAGGTTGTATACGTCGACGCGGTGGCTTGGCGCGCTCAGCTCGTAACCGTCCTGGCAAGATACGATAGCTATCTTCAGATCGTCGCCCGAACCGTAAACGTCCATGGCGGTGGCAGGACCTGCAACGAAGTTCCCAGATGCATCGGTTATCAAGCCGGTTTCGGTATCAATCGTGCCTTCGAAGACCGGAGTAGCGCCTGATTCGAGGTCGTTCGGATCAAGTTCCCAGAGGCCTGAGGCATTAGTGCTGACACGAGACAGGAACAGACGGCCGTCGTCGCTATATTTCAAACGTTTGAAGTCATAAATGGCAGAAGCGCCGTTGGGATAATAGGCACCAGACTCTTCCATCTCGATACCGGCCGTGAAACCGTATGTGCCTTGAGAGTTGGCAATAGGCTGCATCAACGGGTCGAACGCGTAAATACCTACGCCGATACCGCCATTGGCTGGCGAAGAGTGGTAAGTAGTTTTCGCATACGATGTGGTCTGCGACTCGGTAACGAGAATGCGGCCGAAGTTGGCGCTCTCGGGATCATTGTCTATTGCAACTGCATAAGGACTCCAGAACGAATAGTATGTTTCGTCCTTGCCGGCAATTGCAGCTGCTGAAACCGATTCAACTATATCGCTGGTAACCTTAACCTTGATGGAGATC
>JAJPZA010000196.1 GCA_021204625.1 Clostridia bacterium
AAACTTTAAAGTCAATATCGCTTTAGTCTCTGTATACTTCACTTGGAGCTTATGATGATTCACTCGCGACCTGCCGCAGATGGGCCATTTCAGCATTATTCTTTGAAAAGAGTAATGCGAGAAAAAGGTCACTTGTGCGAGCGAACCGTTGTTTGTCCTTTTTAATTAAGTCTTTCAGCAATGAGTCGTTGGTCATTTCGGAATAGAACCTATAAACATACTGCCGAATATTCTTTTGGATGAATTTCTTCACAAAAAACTGTGTGGCAGTATCGCCGAAATTCAATATCATACTGGTGAAACGGAATTTTGCCGGATCACTCTCAAGTGATGCCTTCAGTTCCTCTATTTCGTGAGAAGGCAGCGCGGAAAACTGAACAGAGAAGAAGCCGCCGGGAGCGCGCTGAATAACACCCTCATCATTAAGCCAGTCTAAAGATTCGTCTATCGCATCTGCGTATTGTGTGCCTGCAAAAAGATTTCTGATATTCTCCTCTGATGGAATTATTAGGTCATTATTGTTGTCTCCGGCGATATTGTTAAAGGCGTTCAAAAGCAAAATCCCTTTAAATATCGCTAAAGTATCGATCCCGTGGTCTTCAACGTGCTGATTGTAGGTGTTATATCGTTCTGTGACGGCGCCATAATTAACCACGTCATCTTGAAAGACCTGCATTACGAAATCCCAGAGATAATCGACCGTGACAGTCTCATGGTTGGCATAGGCCGCTTCACTTTCGAGGAATTGCTCCATCTTCTCATTCTGACCGATAAATTCGAATACGCTTCTACTCGAAGAGCCTACCACAGTAGCGTAATAGGTCGCTAAATTTGCAGTCGCGGGATGTATGGGGAACAGTTTCTGCAAATCCGACTGGGTTTCTTGTGGATCGTTTGAGGATTGAGTATAGCGGTCAAGAAGCTGGTCGTTGGCATTGTAAAAGGCCTCACACATGGATTTGTGACTTTCCGGATCAATTATATCGAACTTTCGGGACATGATCTTGAAAGCAGACACAGGCTCCATATTGTATTTCATCCGATGATAGCGTCCATCTGTTTGCTTAGTCTCCTCATTGCTCAGCTTGTTGAACGCGGACGGGTGCGAAATGAAAAATAGGAAACTATCGTTTTCTTTATTCGCGAATTTCTGAGCAACGACCTGAAGTGCCCTAAGCACAGACATCCCTATGGAATTCTCCATAACATCAGTAAACTCGTCCCAAAGGATTAAAAGACCTTTATAATCTGTTTTCTGTCGGAGTTCCCCCTGTATTTCAACAAGCCATGAGCCGATATTCTCCTTTCCAAGTAGAATGGCAAAATTTGCGGATCGCTGGGCATCCCTGGCCTTTTGGTAAGTCCCCATATCCTTACTTCTAAGTTTATTAATGAGCACATCCCGAGTGGAAGCGACAGCCCTTAAAGACGGATTACGAGCTATAAGATCGTCCCATATTACCTCGTTTTTACTTATGTGCGCAATCAGTTCATCGAAATCGGTCTCGACGGTACATTCGATATTCCGCTCGTCAAGGGCCCTTTTTACAGCGGTCTGAATTACTAAGGGGAGATCGGACACATGGTCCATGGCCATTAATCCCTCAATCTTGACCGGGAGCAACCGCTTGTTTTGCCGCAGCGCATAGATTTGGTCACGAATAATCTTATATTTTTCGGCCCCATATTCGTAATCCACCCACTCCTTTATGTCCTCTACCGGATCACAGAGGAGATGAGATATGACGGCCACAGCGTGACTCTTCCCCGTGCCGTATGTGCCATTAATCCAAAAAGACTTATGGAAATCAATATCATTTCCACGCACGGAATGGAGCACTGTACGAAGTACTGTATTGAATTGTTCGTTCGGGATAAAGGACTCCCATTGTTTTTCTTTCTCTTCCTCAATACTGTAAGCAGCCCTGCCGCTTCGCTTACGTATGATGTCACTGTATTTCACTGCCATGGCCATTAGGTTGTGTTATGTTTGTGATTGCGATTATCTAGTAAGTAATTCCAAAGCAGACGTTGCCGTGAGATCCTTTCTTAAAGTGATGTGGTCCAAACCCATATTTAATTCAGCGACTATTACACGGTCTGCTTCAGAAGAAAGGTAGCGGAGTTTCTTAAGTAAGGCATTTTTCGATATTCCAAATTCTACATATATACCTGCCATACCATCATCTCCGTAAAAATCAGAGACACGAAATTCTGTTGTATTATTCTTTTCTCCATAAAGATAGAGAGAATAGGCCACAGCTTCAACACTCAAATTATCATATGCGCGTCTAGTGAATATTTTGTTCAATACTTGCGCTTGTTCAAACTCCTCTCCTATAGGAGAATTTTTAAACATGTCAAATAATGCTCCAACTGCATTATTTAAAGTGGTTAAAGAAGAAACGCTCTCTCTTGAACAAATCAAATCTGAGATATATTTTTTATCGAATGCGGTTCCTGGCTTTATTAAAGTTGCAAAACGATTAACAATAAAAGAGGAATACGAAAGGTTAATCCAAATAATTTCCCAAAACAGAGAAGAATTCTCAACATAGATAGAGGCAAGAATCTTTCCAAATGGAGTTATTTGATTTTTAGAATCTAAGAGGCCCGCATCTTTTGACCATGCCTTAAAAGAATCAAACATAGCTGAGCCAAGTAATGTACTATCCCAAAAACGTTCAGGGTCACGAACAAATTCATCAATCCATTCATCCCTTAGACCGAATGTTTTGTAACCTTTAATTGATAAAGAAGTGTCCATTTTTATTTTATTTGATATTTTTCGAACACAATCTGCCGCAATACAGCCCCTCTCATGCCAGCTTAGACATTTAAGACAATGAATGCACTGCGATCCTATCGATAAATGTGGGAGAATATGCAATGCTCCTGTTGGACATTGTACTTCACAGACCTCACAACTTACACAATAGGCTGATTTATAAGCAATACGAACGATATCTCCGACTAAACGTTTATCATCAGTATTAAAAGTAATATATAAACCATCAGCTCTTTTACCCGAGAATGATATTATTTCCTTTCCAACCTTTAAATTTCCACTAAACATTTCATCTTTAAAACCCATAGAATACGGTCCTATAACCTTTAACCACTCAAAAAAGTCAGACGTGGTAGTGGAAATTGTAATTTTCGTTGTCTTGTTTGAGCTGCTAATTAACACTCGTTCGGTTTTCTTTAAACTAGGATCACCTAAGGCAGATATATGCCATCGACGTGTCTTAATAAATGTATTAACATCTTTAACTCCAGTGCATTTAACCCATGACTGGAGTTTATTCAAAAACGGTTCTCGATTTTCTGCATAGAGTCTGCCTACAATGAAATCTGACCAATCGGATCCAAATGGGCATATTATGCAGCCGACTCTAGTTAACCCGAATCTGTAATCGGGATTATTGGGAAGATTATGCGACATTATATACAGGAAAATCTCCGCTACATTCCATTCAAAAATGGGATGGGCGTTGTATGTATGTACATGTTTCCCCTTTCCAACCCTATTATACGCACTGCGACGGTTTGATTCTTCTGCCCTTACTCCGTCAAAAGTCAGAACTCGAGCCTGCTTATTTCCTTCTGTCTTTAGTGAACGATAAAGAGGAGCTGTTTTCATGATTGAGCAACACCAGCGGTGAGTATCGGACGGCGAGCCAATCTTGTCCCAGTAATTGAGAACAGACTCGTGATTCCTAGTTATCGAGAATTTTAGAGCGGGAAAACGTTCACCATAATATCGCTTTACCTCTTCATAAAGATTGAGCGAGGATGGAAGTTCATAGCCTGTGTCAGAGTAGATGACCTCAAAAGCGGATGGGGGAATAGCTCGTGTAACGAGATCGAGCACGACCTGTGAATCCTTCCCCCCTGAAAAGGACGAAATGAAACGGTCAATGTGGGTGGAGAGTAAAACACGTTTACCTTCGGCATTAGCCGTATCCAATGGCATGACATCAAAACTGTCGCAATCCTCCTTTACAACAGCCATCCTTTGTTTAGTCTTTTTTTCGATTCTCTGGGCTAAAGTTTCATAATCTACATTCTGGTTGGCTTTAATAGAATCATAGGCCTGATTGACACCGGCATATGCAATGTAGGTGTCCCGTATAAACTCTATTGCTTCATTTTCAATGAGAAACATTTGATCATTATTGCGACGGAGCATTTCGCCCACATCAACTGGCTCTAAAACGGCTGTTTCCTTCCCATGGTGAAAGACAATAACCGGAGAATCATAAATGTTGGCTCCCTTGGCTTCAAACATCAACTCGCCGTGATAAAAATACTGCTTGTTTACCGCCCACATAAGAGGAGCCTCTGACCTTGGATAATTGTATCCCAACTTGTCGAGTCCAAGCAAATCAAGTTCTTCAAACCAGACGGGGCGCGGAGAAATCCCAAGCGTCTCTTTTGTGACCTTGGACCTTAAAAGGACACCTCCAGTGTCTTTATCCCACTCTATCCTAAACATTTATCTTTGTTCGAAGTTTCTAAATCTTGCAAAGATACTAAATTTAGATTTATACAATCTGTTTCAGGAACTTTAAGAATGTTATAATTACAAAATTTGTGATCTCAAACTTCTTCATTGAGCACAGGAAAAAGTGTTGGTAAAGTATTGACATCAACACTATCCGAGAATACTTTAGAATTATAGGATTAGCGATCTGGAGCGTAAAGAGAGACTGGAATGTTATCAAACTGGGATGCAGTTGTACAGTGGGTAGAAAGGAGGTTAAGGGAGATCGTCAAGGCGGTGATGGTGGAGGCAAAGCGTGTGTCGAACCAAGGGAAGTGGCGGTCGAATCCTCCGTAGATTCTTGACACCATGATATGGAGGACGGTGATTCCCCCATAGTTGGAGTTCTCGTCGATTAAGGCTATGTTGTCAATAGGTTTATGCTCTGTCGTACTCATTGTATTCCTACGAGAAATGAGCCCCAAAAGTCGAAAGGCTTTGAGGCTCGATTCACCTTAACCACCGCACACGTTTAGTACTGAATTCGAGTTCTTAAAGATTGCTCGGAACGGGAACCAAGTAATCATCACGGACTTCAAAAGAGTCTGTCCTTTTGTTACATTTAGAACATAGCGGGACAATGTAATATTTCTTGTC
>JAJPZA010000120.1:0-477 GCA_021204625.1 Clostridia bacterium
TGCAATCATAATTCATTGCCTGTTTTTGTGAATTATTATTATAATACTTAATGTAAAATTAAATTTTATAACAAAATATTATATTAAAACAAAAAAAAAAAAAAAAAAAAATTTGGTGTTAAGTGCTTACGGGTGCTTATACGGTTCCTTTAGACTTTCCCTAATTAGCGTATTTTACGTCGGAGGGAGAAATGAAAAAAAGAGGCAAACTGGCTCTGGGCATTGTATCTGCATGTGCAGCCCTTTGTTTGGCGTTAAGCTTTACAGGATGCACAGTGGAGAATGTGGCGCATGAGCATACATGGGACAGCGGCGTATCTACAGCAACCTGCATTGAGGACGGAACAACCATATACACCTGTACGGGGTGTGGAATGACAGTATCAGTGCCTGTATCTGCCCTTGGACACAATTATGTGATAACCGAGACAACGGCCACATGCACGGAATCCGGTTCTGTCACAAACACCTGCACCA
>JAJPZA010000120.1:577-69198 GCA_021204625.1 Clostridia bacterium
GATGCGGAGATTCAGAAACCATAACAGTAGCCGCTTTAGGCCACAGCTGGGATGACGGAGAAGTCATAAAGGAAGTGTCCTGCACGGAAGACGGCGAGATAACTTATACATGCACCAGGGATGACTGCAATGCAACAAAGGAGGAAACAGTCTCTGCTACCGGTCATAATTACGTTATGACAAGCACAACGGCCACATGCACGGAATCCGGTTCTGTCACAAACACCTGCACCAGATGCGGAGATTCAGAAACCATAACAGTAGCCGCTTTAGGCCACAGCTGGGATGAAGGCGAAGTCACAACTGAGGCTACATGCACGGAAGCCGGTGTAATGACATTCAAATGCACCAGAGACGGATGCGAGGGAACCAAGACGGAAGCCATTGCGGCAACAGGCCATAGCTATGAACTTATTTCCTCTTCAGCCACTTGCACATCAGGCGGCAAGATTTCCTGCAAGTGTTCTGTATGTGGAGACACCTTGGAAGATATGGAAGTAGAGGCACTTGGTCACAGCTGGGATGATGGAACTGTTACAACCGAGGCTACCTGCACAACAGCCGGCCAGAAAACTTATACATGCACCAGGGAAGGATGCGAGGCAACCAAGACAGAGACCATAGCTGCTCTGGGTCATGACTATGAGATAACGAGCACGACCGCTACTTGCACCACAGCTGGATCTGTTACATACACTTGTTCCAGATGCAATGATACTCATACAGAGCAGATAGCAGACGCTCTCGGCCATGATTACCAGGCTGAAGTAACGAAGGAAGCCTCCTGCACTGAAGCTGGTGAGACGACTTATACATGCTCAAGGTGCAGCGATTCATATACTGAGGAAATAGCTGCTCTGGGCCATGACTGGGTGAAGGATGATTATGAGTCAACCGTTACCTGCACATCTGCGGGCAAGATAGTGTACAAGTGCTCCAGGTGCGAAGAGACCAAGGAAGAGGATTCCGAGGCTTTAGGCCATAACTATGTGGGCGAAATAGTTACACCTGTTGAATGTGAACATAACGGATATGTGACATATACCTGCACCAATTGTGGATATTCATATGGCAGCTACATTCAACAAACTGGTCATACATATGATAGAACTTCGGGTGTGACTACAGCCGCAACGTGCACAACACCTGAATACACCGTATATCCCTGCTACAGGGGGGATGATACTATAACGGAAATAACAAAGGATGCCCTTGGGCATGATTTCTCTGGCACACCTGAAACAACCACTGATGAATCCGGCAACACATGGAATACATATACATGCACCAGGGATGGATGTGATGCACACCATATAGAGGAAGTCATCGGCGAGGGAGAGAAAGCCGTTACAGTAAGTGTATGGGACGGCGAGACTGTTTCAGAAAGCTGGCTTGATACGGCCACCACAGATGAAGAGACGGGCGTTACAACGTATACAATCAAGTCTGCGGAAGATCTTGCCGGTTTTGCCGCATATGTAAACGGCGACGGAGCATACGATGATCACATTCTGGATTACACCGGAGCAACAGAATCAAGCCTGTCTATAGGCAATTATTCATCACGGTCACTCCCCAATTGCGTTATAAAACTGGACACGGACATTGATCTCAACAATAAGCTGTGGACTCCGATAGGAACCACAGATAAAGGTGACGTTAATGCTGCTCATGTTTTCAGCGGCACATTTGAAGGGGAGGGCCATACAATATACAATTTGTATGTCACCGAGGATTCAGTTCCATCCTCATACGGATATGGTCTGTTCGGGTATATCTGGAGAGCAACTATAAATAATCTCACCGTGGAAAATGCCAATGTCACCGGAGTTGGCCATGTCGGAGCACTGGTTGGTTCGACGGAATCACTGGGCGAGGTCAATGATATTTTCTCAACTATTACTAACTGCACGGTCAAAGGCCATATTGAAGTAACAGGACAGCTGTATGTCGGCGGAATAGTGGGAAGCTCACATTTGACCGTAATAGAGTCATGCTCAGTCGCAGGCGACAGCGGAAGCTTTATCAAGGGAGTGTATGCATCCATATCGTATGATGGATCATATGTTGGCGGAATTGCCGGCTATGTCACCACAAGCGTCACAACCACAGACCGTACCAACTTCCTTACCCACGACCAGATTCACATGTATGATATATCTGTAAGCGGACTTACGATTTCCGGAACATACTATGTTGGCGGACTGGTTGGTGAACTGCTTCTTGCTAATACCAGTGTGACCTATGTGATAGGAACTAAATCATCGTCAGAGACGGAGACATCCGCAACCGGATGCAGCGTCAGCAACTGCACGATTGAGATAACCATCGTAACAGATGAGTACGAGGAAACAGGTGATGGTGTTACGGAATATCTGAATAGCGAAGAGAAAAATCTGTATTGCGGAGCTGCTGTGGGATATATTTCATGCAAAATAACTATATCCTGCGCATTCACTAATGTCAGCCTCGGATATTATCCTCCAAAAAAATCCACCACCAACTATTATTACGAAGGCGATCCGGACAACAGTAATTTTGGAGCCGGATATTACGGAACCAAATCCGGTACTGTTACTCTTACAAACTGCTCCGGAACTATTGATATCTTTGATGTAACAAAAGTCTCCAGCACGGATACGGATTAATTCGTAGAATCAATCATCCAGGCAGCAGCAATATCATAACCATCAAAGCGGCAGGATAATCCTGCCGCTTTTTGCAAGGCAGGGCCAAACAGACCTGCTGCCCGGCTGTCTTGGCGAAGCCGTCCTCCGGCCCAAAAACCGCCGTTCATGCCGCCCCGCCATGCGGCGCAAATCAACACAGTGCCGCATAATTTTCCGAATGAATTGCATTTTCAGTTGCATGGTTCACAGTAGACAAAAGCGCATTTTTGCTGTATAATTCAAACCGCACGGAGAAATGCCGCGTCTGCAAAAATTATTTGCGCGCATGACGCATATCCCGCGGCGCGCCGCAAGGGCATGCGAGGGCTGCATTGCACGGCGCATATCCTGCCTTTGGCGGGGAAGGAGGGAGTGTATGAGGGAAATACTCAATCCAAACTTAATTAAGCTTGCGGAATCGCTTCCCTTCCCTCTGTACGTGGTGGGAGGAAAAGTTCGGGATTACCTTTCCGGGTACGTCACGGATGACACGGATATCTGCGCGCCAATGGACGCATCCGTCTTCGCGGATTATGCGGAAAAGGCCGGCTATGTAATAGCCCGGTCCTTCAGGAACACGGGCACTCTCAAGCTCCGCAGAGGGGAGGAGGATTATGAATTCTCTTCGTTCCGCACGGACACGTACGTGAGGGGAGTGCACCGTCCGGAGGAGTCCTTCTTCACGCAGGATATAATGCTGGACGCCCGCAGAAGGGACTTCAAGTGCAACGCCGTGTATTATGACATCAAGGCAGACTCTTTCGCAGACCCCCTCGGGGGCCTGGAGGACATAAAGAACAGGGTGATGGACACCGTTGTCTCCGCGGACAAGGTCTTCTCGGAAGACGGCCTGCGTCTTCTCCGCCTTGCCAGGATGGCGGCCCAGACGGGCTTCACTCCGTCCAGGGAATGCATGGACGGGGCCCGCAAAAACGCGGCCCTTATACGCGATATCGCCGCGGAGCGCATATGGGCGGAACTGGAGAAAATCCTGCAGGCGGACTCCAGGCACGGAATCAAGTACGCCCAGTATTACGGGCTGAAGATTCTGGATGACACCCGTGTTCTGGACGAGATCCTTCCGGAGCTCACGCTGGGAAGGGGGATAGAGCAGCGCCATGACTTCCATGACCATGACGTCCTGGAGCACAGCCTCCGCTGCGTGAAATATTCGGACCCGGAGATACGCCTTGCGGCCCTTCTTCATGACTGCGCCAAGCCGTACTGCTATGTTTCATTCGGCAATTTCCACGGCCATGACAAAGAAGGCATGCGCATAGCCCATGAGATCTGCCTGCGCCTCAAGGTTCCCTCCAGGCTCACATCCGAGACAGTGCGCCTTGTGGGAGCCCACATGTTCAACGTCCGCGGGGATGCCCGGCCCGCCAAAGTCAAGCGGTATGTCATGGAGAACCAGGACATCCTGGACAGGATTATCCTTTTGATGCAGGCGGATTTTTCCGCTTGCAAGGACAACCTGGGCCCCGCTCCCGCATCCATTGCTCTCACGGCTTTCCGTGAGCAGATGATAGCAGACGGCCTTCCTTTGAGCCTCAGGGACCTTGCAGTAAAGGGCGGAGACCTGGCGGCGGCCGGATTCCCGCCGGAGAGCATAGGGGACACGCTCAAAAGCCTTCTGGAGGATTCCGCCATCCAGGGATTCCCCAATGACAGGGAGACGCTCATGGAGCGCGCCGTGCGCATATACCTGCCAAGAACAGGGGCGCAGCCCAAAGAGGACAGACAATCATAACCCGCACAATGCATGTGGAAGCGCCAGGGCGGCGCGGCGCATGTGAGATATACGGAGATCCGCACGAAGCAATGCACAGAGCCTTTGGGCCGGATGCATGAAGAAAGGGGAGAGAAGTGAAGCTTTCTGCAGCGCTTAAAAATCAATATCCGGAGTTTTTGCAGTTTTGCACAGATAAGAAGAGGATCCGGAAAACGGAGATGCTCACAGAGAAGGTGTATGCCTCGTACAGGGCGGATGCCGGAAAGACAGAGGAGTACACGGACGGCATAAAGGCCTGCATAGCGGAGGCGGAGAGGTCCAAGGACTACCTGGTCTGCGAAACCGCCGGACTGCCTCTTAAGCCGGAGTACAGGTACGTGCCTGTGGAGGCAGTGGGATTCAGGACAAGGGGACTGCATTTTTTGAGGCATGCAGGAATAAGGACCTTTTATGACTTCCTCTCATACAAAAGCGCGGACCTCAAGGCCGCAAACAATCTCGGGCCCGGGACCATAGAGGACATGTACGAAAGAGCGAAGGATTTCGCGGAAACCGGCAGCGTTTCCATATCCTTTACTCAGGACGGAAGATCGGTTGCAAGAACCTCCGGCATATCAATCCTCATGAGAGTCACTCTGGACCCGGAGCCCAGGTGGCTTCCCCTGGAAATGCCGGAGGACCCGGAGGAGCTGGAGCGGATGAAGCAGCTGGAGCAGCTGGTGTCTGCAAACCAGGCATATTTTGCTATGTTCTGCAATTCGCTGCGGGATTATTACAATCCCGTCCTCGCATATTACAGGTCCGTGCGGGACATGATGCAGGCCGCCTCATCCCTTCCGGACAGAATAAAGGGCTGCTCTGTCGGATCTCTTCTCAGGATATACGGTCTGCGCTTTGGGCAGGAGGCGGAAACGCTCATGGCCGCCTGGCCGCAGGAAATGAGCATATCCGCGGTGCTTTTGAAGACAGCGCATGAAGACCGGGCAGACTGGCTTGCGGAAGCGGAGTCTTTCTGCAGCTGGCTGCAGGGGCTGGATTTAACCCAGGCAGGCTCATACGTATTCTGCAAGGACCGTCTTGCAGACGGCGGCGTGTGGAGTGCGTATGTGGACAAGTACTGGGACGTAATAATCCGCAGGGCGTCCGGGCAGACGCTGGAGGAAGCAGGCAGTATATACGGTGACGCAAGGGAGAGGGCAAGGCAGATAGAGAACCTGGCTGCCGGCATCCTGCAAAAAGCGTATGCGGACTGCCCGTATGACATAGCCGCCCTCATGCATCTGGAGACGGGCAGGAGCATCCTTTCATATGAGGACGCGGAAAAGCTTTTGGGGCAGCCGGCGGCAAAGCTCTTCTGGCGGATGGCCAAAAAGAGCCTTCTGGACTGCGGCTTGTATGAATACAGCGAAGAGCTGAAGGCTGTGTTTTACAACATCCTCACGGGCGGGCCGGAAGATCTGGACAAGGTCTTAGGAGCCATGAATTCCCTTCCAAAGGAATTTTATGAGGATGAGAAGGATGCCTTCATAGCAGACGCCGCAAAGGCCGGCGTTCCGGAGAGTCTTCTGGAGGAAATGGTTCCGTACAGGTACAGGATATACGGCCAGCTGTATTCCGCATCCAGGCCGTCCGTGGCCAAAAAGTGCGAGTACCTTTTGCGGTGCTGCTTCAAGGACGGATACAAGGTGGGGGACGGGAAAATGGCCGGCGAGGCCTGCCGGGTGCTTTCCGAGGTTTTCGGCAAGGACACCCTCTCAACCCCGCACGCGCTGGAGAGCAAGATATCCCTTTCCGGACAGCTTGTGGACAGGGGCCTGTACATGTACCCCGGATACGTGCATATGGATTATTCCGCGCTGGACGAGGTCCTCGCATATGTTGAGACCTGCACCGGAGGGGTCGTGTCCTTCAATGAGCTGTACGAGGTTTTCAAGGAAAAGCTCAATGCTGCGGGCATATCCAACAGGTACGCCCTGCAGGGGGCTATAAAACAGCACGGCTGTCCGTACACGGCAACGAGGGATTACATAATGAAGGACGAGGAGGGCTCCATGGCCGCAGAGCTTTCCGCGTACGCGAAGGAGAAGGGGAGGTTCACCCTCAAGGAGTTCTCGGACGCTTTCCCGTATTACAACCCGTCCCTTCTGTACCCTCTGGCCGCCAGAACGGAAGACGTCATCCAGATAGGCCCGGGGCTCTTCATGGATGCTGCCTCTCTGGACTATTCCGACGAGGAGCAGCTGGGCATCATGTCCTTCATATACCGGCGCTGCCCGCCGGAGGGGATGAACACGGACGAGGCCTTCCCGGAATTCCGCACGGCCTTTGAGCCGTTCTGCTCAAGGAACGGGATAGATAAAAGCTCCGCCATGTTCGCTGTCCTGGAATACATGTACAAAAAATATTTCACATTTTCCAAGCCGTACATTCTGGCGCTTTAAGGCCCCCGCTGCGGCCGCCTGCAGGGAGCAAAAACTGTTTTGCCAACATCTTTGGCGCAAATTGTTGCATTTGGCAAAAACCCGTTATATAATCTTGCTATTGAATGAGATTTTCCCTGCCCCGGGGGACGGCGCATGACGGCCGGCCTTTGAGGCAGTTCATATAAAACACAACAGTAATTCAAGGATCGTTTTTCATACGGCAGAGAGGTGCGCATGTCTCAGAAAAAGAAAGTCATAGTGAAGAAGAAAGGGTTCTCGGTGGTTTCCCTCCTCATAGGCCTGCTGCTGGGAATCATCATAATGGTCGCCCTTGTCGGCGGCGCCGCGGTTTATCTCGCCACGGGCAGCCTGGACTCAATACTGAGCCTGTTCGGACTGGACAACCAGGATGATGACGGCAACTACATCTACATCAACACGGACCCGGACAACGGCGGCGTCTCAACAGTCCTGCAGCTCGTGCAGTGGGTCACAGGACTGGACAGCATCACGAGCCTTTCCGTCTATGACGTCTGCGAGAAGGTCCCCTATGTTGAGACTGTTGTGGACGGGCTGTACGACACGATTGCCGATTACGGCCTTGAGATGGATAAGGATGAATTGTACAGCCAGCCTTTTGACGGCCTTCTGGACTACGTCACGGACGCATTGATGGACGTGCAGGTGGGAACTCTTCTGGACAAGGTCGATGAGGACAACGGCCTGAAGGACAACAAAATCACCGAAGCCATTCTGTACGGCACGGAGGCCAAGTACGTGGAAGTGCCCGCAGATGACGGATCCGTCGTTAAATACCCCGTATGGTATGAAGACTTCCGTCTCGTGGATCCGGACGCTCCCTCCGAGGAGCCTGCGGGCGGCAACGAAGCCGAAGAGGGAGACGGGAATGATAATGCAAGCGGCGTAAATTACACCGAGCCTTTGGACCTGGACCTTTCGGACGATGCGTACTTCGTGAGCGTGAATGACGAGAACGTCATCCTGGACGAAGAATATTACGGATATCTTGCATACAGCAGCCGGGCCGGAGCATACCGCCTGTATTTCTACGGCCCCATGACCCGCACAGCCGCCGAAGAGTCCGGGGACGGCGAAGAGACAGAAGAGACAGAGACAACATATTATTACAATGTGACATACAGAGAGGATGACGGTTCATTCGCATGCATGGAAACGCCTGTGGAATACACAACCTCCTATGCGACGCTGGACGGCAGCTACTACTATGACGCGGACGGGAACAAAGTGGACAGCAATCCCGTGACCATAGGCTCAATCATGGACAACCCTCTCGAGAACCTCTACGAGCTCTACATCACAGACCTGTACGAGGACAATGAAGAGGAGCTCGGCGCCATAGCGGACATACTCGGAGACGTCTCCTTCGGGGACCTCATAGAAGGAAACGTGAATTTCGAGGAGATCATCAACGGCCTTGAGCTCTCATCCCTCATAAACAATGTCTCCATATCAGACGATTCGTCCGGCGCGGCGGCAATTCTTACGTATCTCATATACGGCGCCTCCGGAGTAAGCGAGGCGGAAGGAGAGGACCTCGCATACAGCTACACCGGCACATACCACAAGATAGCTGAAGACGGCACGACAGAGACCGTGGACTGCTACATCCAGACAGATGCAGACGGAACGGTTCTGGGCATATACCTTGACAAGGACTGCACAGAATCCGCCGCCGGAACAACAGTGACCCAGGTTGAAACCCGCATGGACGGAATCATGAACGACCTCACCATAGGCGAGATAGTTGACGTCTCCTCCATGGACAACGAGATCGTAAACATGGTAGCCGGCTCCACAATCGGCAGCTTCGCCACGGATATCGGCAACATGACAATGAACCAGCTCTTCTGCAACGACATATACGGCGTTTGGGACGAAGAGCAGCAGGAGCAGCTGGCCACCCAGTACGAGGTTGTGGCAACAGCGGCGGATGTCACAGACGAAACCACGCAGATAGCCTTTGACTCCTCATATACATATTACATTCAGGGCAGCAGCGTTATCCTCGAGCCGGCAGGGCAGGGATACAGCAGTGAAGACGGCACACCCGGAAACGGCCACTATGATACGTATGATGATCTTGTGGAATCCGTGGGAGAAGGGGTAACGGTATACACGTACGGCCAGGCAAACCCTCTCTGGAAGCTGCTCATAAGCGAGACGAACAGTGATGGTGAGCTGCAGGAAATTGCATATTCCGTAAGCGACATGAACAACATGTACTACAACATCACGTCCAACGTGCAGAACGCGACGGTATCAGATCTGGTTGATGCCGGAATCCTTTCCATAGACAATGCCGAGACCGTCCTTGATTCATATCTGGTATCAATCTCCTACGATGCGGGCGGAAGTCCCACGATTTCAAAATCAGAAACAAAAGTCGGCGACATGACTCTGATAGGACTCATCAACGCCATCCTTTCGGGCCTCACAACGAGCTGATCGCCCTGGGCCGCAGGGCACATCAGCAACCAATAAGATTACAAACGCAAAAACGATCCATAGGGGAGCACACGGGCTGCACGGCCCGTGTGTTCTCTTATTTGCAATTCCCACCCACAGGCAAGCCGGAATGGGAGGAGGTCTGCCCCGGAGCGGATTCCAGTCTCCCAACTGTTCGTAAAACGGCGCGTTTGAACGGATTCGTTTAGAAACATATGTTCGAGCTTTCGGCCGTTCCAATCCGGCCTTTTCGACAGGGGCATCTCTGTAAATTTGTGTCCGGAGGACAGTAATGTACCATAGGGCTTTTGGTGCCCTGTCCGCGCCTTGTGCCGGCCCGGACAAGCCTGCCTGCGGAGGGAGTCCATGCGCCTGCGGGCGTCTTTGAGTGGAGGAGAGGAGGCCCGCGAAGGGGGCATTTCCGGGAGGGATTGCGGATTTCACACAGTTATCACAGATAAAATGCGGGAATATATGCATTTTTGCCCGTTCAGATTTCAAAATCTGTTTAAATCCGGTTCAAAAAAGTTTATATATATAGTGTCGGGCACCGAGTGTCCGCTGGTGTTTGCCGGAGCAGGGCTCCGTTGTTATTGAATCCGGATTACAGCGTGTCATTCTGGCGGAGTGCAGCGATGCATGAATTTGATGCGCGGGCCAAAAAAGTTTGACAAGCAAAGGAATTTATTGTAAACTTTTTTATACCGCAGGCTGTGGCCTGCGAGTGACTATACCTTGCGTGCGGCAGGACCGTACGCCGATTAGACCGGGAGGTACAATATGAAGACTTATGAGATAATGTACGTTGTGGACAACGCCGTATCTGATGAGGCCAAGGAGGCGGTTCAGGCAAAGTTCGAGAACCTTATCAGGGTCCAGGGCGGCAACGTTGTCTCGGTTGACCAGATGGGAGCGAAGAAGCTCGCATATCCCATCGACCACAAGACCGAGGGATACTACGTAGTTATCACTTACGAAGGAGACGGGAGCTTCAACAGGGAGCTGGATCGTGTCGTCTCACTCACTTCGGAAGTAATAAGACGCAAGATAATGACGAAAGAATAGGGGAAATAAATGAACAGGATTTTTCTTATCGGCAACCTTACCCGCGACCCGGAGCTCACGGAGACCGCCAGCGGGATCAAGATCTGCCGTTTCAGCATCGCTGTCAACCGCAGTTATTCCAACACGGAAGACAGGAAGACTGACTTTTTCAACATCGTGGCATGGCGCGGCCTCGGAGAGAACGTAGCCAAGTACGCGAGAAAGGGAAACAAGGTATGCGTGGTAGGATCAGTCGAACTCCGCACCTACGATGACAAGGACGGAATCCGCCGCACGGCGATGGACGTCGTAGCCAGCGACGTGGAGTTCCTCACCCCGAAGAGCTATTCCTCAACCTCTTCGGATGACGGATATTCTTCATCCGGATCATCCGGCAGCAGGGACTCGGGACGCCCCCAGCTGCAGCCGTTCGATGACGACAGCGACATACCCTTCTGAGATACACAAGGAGAAGAAAGATTATGGAAGAGAATAACAACGCTGAGACAAGCGAGGTAGCAGCAGCTCCCGCAGCAGAAGAGACCAGCGCGGCAAACACTGAAGCGAACGCAAACACCAATAACAATGACCGTGGAAACGGCGAGAGAAGATACAACAACAGGAACAATGACCGCGGAAACGGCGACAGGCCCTACAACCGCGGCAAGAAGGGCGGCAACAGAAGGGCACCCCGCAAGAAGGTCTGCGTATTCTGCCAGGAGAAGGTCGCATACATAGACTACAAGGATGTTGCGCGCCTCCGCAAGTTCATAACCGAGGGAGCAAAGATGATTCCCAGAAGGATGACCGGAACGTGCGCAAAGCACCAGCGCGAGCTTGCCAGAGCCATCAAGAACGCGCGCCAGGCAGCACTCCTTCCGTTCGTCGGAGAGTAATCCCGCCCAGACAAGAGCACATAAAAAGAGCACCGTAAGGATGCTCTTTTTTGATGCTCAAAATTGCCGGTTTTTAGCGCAAGGCGCCGCTTTCCCTGCGCGGGGGAAGAGCTGCGCCATATTCCGGACGTTATGCGCTGGTGTTTCTGGGTCCGAAGATGGCCGTGCCGATGCGGACCATGTTGGAGCCTT
This sequence comes from Clostridia bacterium, assembly GCA_021204625.1. Lineage (GTDB taxonomy): Bacteria > Bacillota > Clostridia > Christensenellales > Borkfalkiaceae > Coproplasma. Next base: position 12,024 of record JAJPZA010000120.1, read on the forward strand.
CCTCTATGCAGAGCTTCCAGTCCCCACTCATTCCCATGGAAAGATAGTCGAAGTCCGGCATGTACGCCTTGACGGTGTCGAACAGGCTTCTCATCTGGCGCGCAAGGGGGCGGAGGATTGTCTCGTCATCCGTGAAGGGGAGCATGGCCATGAGGCCGCGGATCTTGAGGCCCGGAAGGACCGCTATCGTCTTCACGGCTTCTTCGGCCTCCTCGGCGTCAAAGCCTCCCTTGGTCTCCTGGTTTCCCGCGTTTATCTGGATGAGGATCTCGGATACAACGCCGGCTTTCACGCTGCGGGCGGAAAGGTCCTGCGCAAGCTCCATCCTGTCCACGGAATGGTAGAGGTCCACTTTGCCCACAAGGTACTTGATCTTGTTGGTCTGAAGGTGCCCTATGAACTGCCTGGAGGGGTTGCCCTGGATGGCGTCATACTTGTCCCTGAACTCCTGCACGTGGTTGTCCGCTATCTGCGTTATGCCGGCCGCTATGGCCTCGTTGATGGCCTCAGGGGTCTGCGTCTTCACGGCTGCCACGAGGGAGACGGGCTCGCCGTATTTGTTTGTCCTGGGAACTTCTTCCAAAAGCTTGTGTACATTTTCCGTAATGCTCATGATTTGATTTGTATGCCTCACGTGGAATAATGCGTTTTCTGCTTTAAAAGCTGCATATCTGTGCCGGTTTGCCGCCGGAGGGGCTTAAAAGGCATCCGGAGGATGCCCGCCTGGCGGGCGCTAGATTTCGTCTGCGATGAGCTGGGCCATTTTGCTTCCGGGAACTTTCGTCATGCCCTCGGACCAGATGTCCGCCGTGCGGTATCCCTTGTCCAGGACGCGCTGCACGGCGCTTTCTATGGCAGCGTATTCTGCCGTAAGGCCGAAGGAGTCGCGGAGCATCATGGCGGCCGCAAGAATGGTGGCTATGGGGTTTGCAAGGTCCTTGCCGGCGATGTCCGGGGCGGAGCCGTGTATGGGCTCATAGAGGCCGCATGCGGTGTCTCCGAGAGAGGAGGATGCGAGCATGCCTATGGAGCCTGTCACCTGGGCAGCCTCGTCCGAGAGGATGTCTCCGAAGATGTTGGATGTTACAACCACGTCGAACTGGGCGGGGTTCTTCACTATCTGCATTGCCGTGTTGTCCACGAGCATGTCCTGCACAGTGATCTCCGGATAGTTCTTTGCCACATATTCATGCACGACCTTTCTCCAGAGCCTTGAGTTCTCCAGAACATTTGCCTTGTCCACGGATATGATCTTCTTGGAGCGCTTCATGGCAAGCTCGCAGGCTATGCGTGTTATGCGCTCTATCTCGTGGGTGGTGTACCTTTCCGTATCCACGGCGAACTCCTCGCCGTTTTCCTCATATCCTCTTTCCCTGTGGCCGAAATATATGCCGCCGGTGAGCTCGCGGACGATTATGATCTCCACGCCGTCCTTGGTCAAGTCTTTGCGGAGGGGAGAGGCGTCCGCCAGGCTGGACCACAGCTTTGCGGGGCGGATGTTGGAGTACAGGCCCATGGCCTTGCGAATGCCGAGGAGCCCGGCCTCAGGACGCACGTCTCCGCCTAAATGGTCCCACTTGGGGCCGCCAACGGCGCCGAGAAGAACGGAGTCTGAGGCAAGGCAGGCCTGGACGGTCTCCTCCGGCAGGGGATTTCCGCATGCGTCTATTGCGCAGCCGCCCATGAGGCAGTGCCGGAAATTGAACTTGTGGCCGTACTTTGCGCCGATTCTGTTCAGCACGGATATTGCTCCCCTGCAGATTTCCGGACCTATGCCGTCTCCGTCCAGAACAACGATATTATATTCCATGATATGCCTCCGGTTATGCTTTCTGGTTCTTTGTAAGGTGCCTGATGAGCCCGCCGTCCTTTATGATCTCTTCAATGAAGGGAGGGAAGGGCTCCGCGGAGAAGGTCTCTCCGGTTGTCTCGTTCGTGATTCTGCCTGCGGCAAGGTCGCATGACACCGTGTCCCCGGCGGAAATGGCCGCGACGGCGGCAGGACACTCCAGGATGGGAAGGCCGATGTTTATGGAGTTGCGGTAGAAGATGCGCGCGAACGAGTTGGCTATAACCAGGGACACGCCGCTGGCCTTTATGGCTATGGGCGCATGCTCGCGTGATGAGCCGCAGCCGAAATTGTCCCCTGCCACGATTATGTCCCCGGGCCTGACCCTTGAGGGGAAGGTGGCGTCTATGTCCTCCATGCAGTGGGAGGCAAGCTCTGCCTCGGATATGGTGTTGAGGTATCTTGCGGGAATTATAACGTCCGTGTTCACGTCATCCCCGTATTTGAAAACTGTTCCCTTTACTTCCATGATATTACATGCCTCCGGTCTCAAATCTCATCCGGCGTTGCAAGCCTGCCGGCTACGGCAGAGGCTGCGGCCACGTACGGGGAGGCGAGATATATCTCGCTGGACGTGTGGCCCATTCTGCCCACGAAGTTTCTGTTGGTTGTGGAGACCGCTCTTTCGCCCTCCGCAAGGATTCCCATGTATCCGCCGAGGCAGGGCCCGCAGGTGGGGGTGGAGACAACCGCTCCGGCCTCTATGAAAATGTCCACAAGCCCTTCATGCACTGCCTGCATGTATATGGTGTTGGTGGCCGGAATCACGATGGTCCTTACGTCCTTCGCAACGTGGCGGCCCTTGAGAATGTCCGCAGCGATTCTGAGGTCCGAGATGCGCCCGTTGGTGCAGGAGCCAATGACTACCTGCTGTATCTCAATGTCTCCCCACTGGTCCGGAGTTTTTGCGTTCTCCGGGAGATGGGGGAAGGAGACCGTGGGCTGAAGCTCGTCCAGCTTTATCTCATACACGGCTTCATATTCTGCGTCCGGGTCCGCTTCATACACGTCTATGCTGCCCTTGTAGCGGCCTGCAAGATACTCGCGGCAGATATCGTCCACGGGGAAGATGCCGTTCTTTGCGCCGGCCTCTATGGCCATGTTGCAGATGGTGAACCTGTCATCCATTCCGAGATACTGCACGCCGTCTCCGGTGAACTCCATGCTCTTGTACAGAGCTCCGTCCACGCCGATAAGCCCTATTATATGCAGAATCACGTCCTTGCCGCAGATGTACTTCCCGGGCTTTCCGGTGAGCACGAATTTCATTGCGGCGGGCACCTTGAACCAGGCTTTTCCGGATATCATGCCGGCGGCGAGGTCCGTAGATCCTACGCCGGTGGAGAAGGCTCCCACGGCTCCGTACGTGCACGTGTGGCTGTCCGCTCCTATGATGCAGTCTCCGGGGCCGACCATGCCCTGCTCCGGCAGGAGCGCATGCTCTATGCCCATGCGGCCAACGTCATAAAAATCCTCAATTCCCTGGTCTCTGGCAAAGTCCCTGCACATCTTGCACTGCTGCGCGCTCTTTATGTCCTTGTTGGGCACGAAGTGGTCCATGACCAGCACAACCCTTGTGTCCTTGCACACTTCCTTGCATCCGGACTTCACGAACTCCCTCACAGCCACAGGGCCCGTTATGTCATTCGCAAGGCACAGGTTCAGCTTCGCTTCAATGAGCTGTCCGGCCTTCACGCTGTCCAATCCCGCAGCTTTTGCGAGGATCTTCTGTGATACGGTCATTCCCATATTATACGGCCTCCTTTTTATATTCCGGTTTTTTCCCGCTATGCTTGACTTCATTCTATCATCCCGCATATAATCTAGTCAATTATTCTAAATACAGATTATTAGATATCTGTTATTATAAAATCTAATCATAATACCCCCAAACACGGACCGGAAAACCGACTCCAAAGCCGGCCACAAAGCCGGCCACAAAGCCGGCTCATGGAACAGCCCGCCGTATACTGTATATTCCGGAAACGCAAAACGCCAGGATTATATAGTATACAGGGCCTGGCAGGGGCGGCCAATCCGTATACTATATATTCCGGAAACGCAAAACGGCCGGTTTATACAGTATACAAAAACCGGACCCATCCGGACTCATCTGGACTTATCCGGAGCCATCCGGCTCATCCGGGCCTATACGGCCCATGCATACAGGACACAATATAATGGATATAGAGAACCTTAAGACGTACATCGCCCTATGCGACATCATGAACTTCTCCCGCACGGCGGAAGAGCTCTTCATCTCCCAGAGCACCGTCTCAAACAGAATCCGGGACCTGGAGGAAGAGGCGGGAGTAAAGCTTCTGGAAAGGGACCGGCACACCGTCTCCATGACGGAGGAGGGCCGGACTTTCCTGGAGTACGCCAAAAGGATAGTGGACATGGAGGACGCCTGCAAGAGGGCCGTGTCCGGCAAGGAATTCCGCATACGCGTAGGCGCAACCAACGCCTTGTATGAGAGCGTATTAAAGGACAAGCTTTTGGAGAAGGTGGCCCAAGGGGGCATGTTTTCCGTTACCCTTGGCCACTCCGCAGGGCTTCTGGACATGATAGGCCAGGGGCTTCTGGATGCCGCGTACGTGTACCAGCCGTACAGAAAGGCCGGATACGTCTGCGAGGAATGCCTGGAGGATGAACTTGTGCTTCTTTGCAGGGCGGACATAAACGCATTCCCGGATGGCATATCCAACAAAGACCTGGAGACCATCCCGTGTGCCGTGTGCAATTTCGCTCTGCAGGACATTGGCGTGTATCTCCGCGAGATATACCCGCAGGGATATATCTTCCCGCTGGAGATAGACAACTCATCCAAGGTAAAGGATTACCTGGACGCGGGCCTGGGATACAGCTTCCTTCCGAGGCAGATGGTAATAAAGGAGATCCAGAGCGGCCGCTATGCGGAGATTCCGCCCAAGGACTTTTCCCGTCTCAAGATACACGGGTACAGGGTCTGCAGGGCGGACATGACCTCACTGCTGCCGTAATGCAAAAAGGCATATCCCGCGGGATATGTCATAAACAAGCGCGGGAACACACAGAAAACCAAAGGGAAACGTGCCGGCGGCATGGTTTTCATCGTTGTACAATCCGCTGAAGAGTAGTATAATATGAATACAGGCCCCATGAGAAAGCCTGCGGGCAGGCGGCATGTTTCAGATGATAATGAATGACACGGCATGCTCCCCGGGGCATGCGGATGATGCAGGAGATAATGTATGAGCTATTTGATTGCCATGGTGGACAGAATCGAGTTCAGCAATCTGGACGAGTTTGAGATTGAGATAGAGAGGGATCCCGAGTTCTGGGACGAAGACGGGCGCATAGATGACGCGGAGGCGAATAAAAATTACCATGTGATAATTCCGAAGGGCCATTACACGGAATTGGCAAGCCCGTATGTCATTACGGACAAAAGAGGCAGGGAAAAAGAGGGCTATGTCATCGGCGCTGTAGTGACGGCGGAAGAGGAGTTCTTTGACCGCGTAGGGGAAGCCATGGAAAAGCAGTTTTTCATGGACGCCGCCCAGTATTTTAAGGATGCGTACGGCGAGCTGAACGTCTTCTCGGCTGTGGTGCACGGGGACGAGGAAATCCCTCACATGCACGTGTGCTTCTTCCCGTATGACGAGGAGGGAAAGCTTACTGCCCTCGGCCAGCTGGACGAGGACGCCCTGGCTGAATTTGAGAATGACATCTATGAGAATCTCGGCAAGAGATGGAAGCTGGACAAGATGGAGGAAAGCCCCCTGGAGGACCATGAGGCCATGGAAGAGTACAGGCAGGCCCAGATCATGTACGGTTACTCCATGGAAGTGAACGACCTCATCGCCGAGATAGAAGACAAGCGCAAGGAGCTTGGAGACATTACGGAGAGGGCGGATGCCCTTGCAAGGCAGGAGGAAGAGCAGAAGATATCTTTGCGCAGCCTGCAGGAGATGAACGGAGCACTTAGCCAGGAAAACGCAAGGCTCATGAAAGAGATAGAGAAGAACACAGAGTTCCACGCCGCCCTGGACACAGCCCAGGCGCAGGACGACCCTTCCCGCAGCAAGGATGAAACCATACGAATCCTCAAGTCCCGCGAGTACGTCCTGCAGGACCAGATAGCCGCCGGCCGCGAGCAGAACAAGGAGCTTCTTGACACCCTCAAGGAAACGGAGAACAAGCTTCACGAGGCCCTCAAATACAAGGACAAGGCCCAGATGGCGGACAAGATCCTTGCCATGTATCCGGAGGAGTTCCAGGACCTGTATTACAGGAGCACCCACAAGGGCAAATCCAAGCCGAAGGGCAAGGACTCCAAAGAGCCCAAGGACAGGAACAGCACGGACTGATTGCCACAAGCTGAAGCCGGGCCGTCACGGCCGCTCTGCTGCCGCAACAAAAAGGCATATCCCGCAGGATATGCCGCAAGCATGCGTAAAAACGACTGCCCGTTGTCATGTGTACAGGCATGGGAAGTTCAGGTTTTCATCCAGGCAGCGAATCATCTCAAGGTACTGGTCCTTTGCAAAGGACACGCCTTCCTGGTCCAGGCATTCCAGCTGGCTCATGACGCTCACTATGCTGTCCGTGCGGGAATCATCGAATTCATACGCATCGGAAAACCACACGACATTGACCCAGTCCACAAGCTCCTCCAAAGAGATAGAGCCGTCCAGCAGCCTGGACATGGCCGCAATAACGTGATTCGCTGAGACCAAAACCGCATCTTCCAAAGATACGGAGATTAGGCTTTCTCCTGCAACGAAGCGGTATTCCTCGGTGCCTATTTGGAAGTTGAGATACTTTTTGGCGGCATCTTTCACTGTCATATCCTGTTTTCCTTGTACACACGGATGGGTTTGCCGGTTCCGTCAACAATCTTCTATGATATAGCTCCGGGTTTTCGTGGGCCGTCAACTCCAATCCTGGATACAGCTCCGTGTTTTCGGGAGCCGTCAACTCAGATTTTGGATATAGCCCCGGGTCTTCGGAGGCCGTCAACTCCAATCTTGGATACAGCTCCGGGTCTTCGGGGGCCTGTCAACTCCAATCTTGGATATAGTACAGGGCCTTTGGTACCATCAACTCAAAACTTGTATATAGCTCCTGTCTCCAGGGTTCATTATACAGTAGATAGATTTCAAAAGCAATCAGTGTGAAGAAGCAGGGTAGCGCATGGGTTTTTTCAGTTATTGGAAAAGACAAAGGAGGGAGAAGAAACGCTCTCCGGAATACCTGCAGGTATTAGCCTTCCGGAAGGATCTGGACGGTCTTTTGGCGCAGGACAGATATCTTGCCCGCAGGGATTACAAGCCCATGATTTCCAAATATGCGGCCGCATATGCCTTCTTCGGTAATCTTATATCATCCGGCATGCTGGACAGGTACTGCCGCAAGGGGTGCGCGGAGCTAGAGGACGTGCGCTCCTTCATGCCCGCGTATGAAGACCTGCTGGACCTTAAAAAAGGCTCTGCAAAAGTGGCGGAGCATAATGTGCAATACATCAAGCGCCATATGGAGCAGGAGAAGGATTATCTGGACCGGATTCTGGACCCCGTGGACAAGGACATCTCTTTGGATGAAGAGCAGCGCGAGGCCGTCCTTGCGGATGAGGATTACACCCTTGTCATAGCCGGCGCGGGGGCCGGGAAGACAACCACGGTGGCCGCCAAAGTGAGATACCTCACGGAACGTCAGGGTGTGGACCCTCGGCAGATTCTTGTGGTTTCATTCACCAACAAGGCCGTTGGAGAGCTCAGGGACCGGATAAATAACTGCCTCAAAATACCCTGCCCCATAACAACCTTCCACAGCTGCGGCAATGCCATTCTCCGGAAAAAGGAAGAGACCATGAAGAAGGTGGTCTCGGACGGGTACCTGTTCTGGACGGTCAACAACTATCTCAAGGGCAAGGTTTTGACGGACCCGGCTCTCGTGAACAAGATAGTCATGTTCTTCAGCTCGTACTTTGAAGCCCCGTACGAGGGGGAGGACTTGAACCAGTTCTTCAATTACGTGGCCAAGGCGGACTTTAGTACGCTCAAGAGCAATGTCAATGAATATACGCGTGAGGTCCTGGACCGCTTCACCCGCAGGAAACGCTCCATCCAGAACGAGATCCTCCGTTCCAGGCAGGAAGTGGAGATTGCCAACTTCCTGTACATGAACAGGATAGATTACGTGTATGAGGAGATATACCCGTACAATATCCTCAAGGCCAGAAAGCCGTACACGCCGGACTTCTGCATCCGGCAGGACGGGAAGACAGCATACATAGAGCATTTCGGCATATCGGAATCCGGACGCACTTCAAGATACACCCCGGAACAGCTGGCTCAGTACAAGAGCGAAATCCGGGACAAAATAGCCCTGCACAAGCAGCACGGCACCACGTTGCTCTGCACGTATTCCTCATACAATGACGGCCGCTCCTTGCAGGACCATCTAAAGGAGACCTTGGAGAAGGCGGGATTCCGCCTGGAGGCCCGGCCTGCGGAAGAGGTATTGAAGAAGCTGGCGGACGCGGAGGAAAACCGGTACATATACAAGCTCGTGCGGCTTATAACCACATTCATAACCAACTTCAAGACCAATAATCTCGGGCCGGATGATTTTGACCGCTTCAAGAAGGACGCAAACGTGCGCACCAGGCTGTTCATGGACATCTGCAAGGGCGCGTACCTGGAGTATGAGAAAAGGCTTGCGGAAGACGGCGCCGTGGATTACGAGGACATGATAAATGACTCCGCCAGGGCGGTGGAGGAGAGGATGGTCTCCAAGGAACAGCTGGACTTCAGGTACATCATCGTGGATGAGTACCAGGACATATCCCGTCAGCGTTTTGACCTCACCAGGGCCCTCTCAAACCTCTGTGACGCCAAAGTCATTGCCGTCGGGGATGACTGGCAGTCCATATATGCCTTCAGCGGCTCGGACATAACCCTTTTCACCCGCTTTACGGAAATCATGGGATACGGGGACGTCCGCAGAATCACCCGCACGTACCGCAACGCCCAGGAGGTCATAGACATAGCCGGAGGCTTCATCCAGAAGAACGAGACCCAGATCCGCAAATCCCTCATATCTCCCAAGCATATTTCCCAGCCTGTGGTCATATACACGTACACGGAAGAACCGGATTTAAGCTCCAAGGACACGGCCCCGCAGGACAAAGCAAAGCCCCGCCCCAGGGGCGGCAAGTACGCGCTCCTCGGAAAGACGGTGGAGGAGCTCATTGGCCGTATCTTAAGAGAGAGGGAGAAGCAGAATCAGAGCCCGTACGCGCGCATACTGCTCATAGGCCGGTTCAATTTCGACGCCCGCAACCTGTGCTTCTCCGAAGATTTCCTGTATGATGAGGACAGCGGCAAGGTGACTTCAAAGAAGTACCCCAGGGCCCGCCTCGAGTTCATGACAGCCCACAGCTCCAAGGGTCTGGGATATGATGATGTAATCATCGTGAACGCCCGCAACGAGACGTACGGCTTCCCCGCTAAAATTGAGGATGACCCCGTCATGAAATACGTGGTCAAGGAAGACCGCTCCATAGAATACGCGGAGGAGCGGCGCCTTTTCTACGTCGCCATGACCCGCACCAAGAACAGGGTCTTCATTGTCTCCCCTGCGGAGCATCCATCGGAATTCGTCCTGGAGCTCATGCGGGATTACCCGTCCGTAACCCAGAGAGGGAACATAAACACGGAGCCCGTCCGTGACCTTGGAAAGATTACATCATGCCCCGTCTGCGGCTATCCCCTGCAGCTCAGATACAACCCCAATTACGGCATGGCCCTCTGGATGTGCTCCAACGAGCCGGAGATCTGCACGTACATAACCAACACTCCTGAAGGGGGAAAGATGTCCATCCAGAAGTGCGACCGCTGCAGGGACGGGTATCTCATCGTACGCAAGAACTCGGAGGGCAAATTCTTCCTCGGCTGCACCAACTACAAAAAGGACGGCACAGGCTGCAACCGCACCGTGGATCCGTCATATTATGACACCTTCGCCCACACCGGCTTTGAGACGGACAAGTCCGTGGACATGAGGGCCTTCATAACTTCCAAGGCATCCAGGCCCAAGGATACAGCTAAGGCTGCATCTCCTGCACTGGCCAGCGCTCCAGCGGATACCCGGCAGGCCGGTTCTGCTTCCAGGCCTGTCAGGCCGTAGACAGAGCGCAACAGCGGGGTTAATGAGGTCATATACGTCAAATGCGAGATATACGGCGCGGAATATGAGCTTATTGCCACACCGGAAGGGAATCTTATAACAGACGCGGACCTCCTTGCGAAGCTGGACATAACCCGCAGGAACCTTGCGAAGGCGGCCGGGAAATATCCTGCGCAGATAGTCTCCAACAAGGGCCTTGTGAACCTGGCCACGTACAGGCCGGAGAGCCGCGAGGAGTTTGTGTCCCTCGCAGGGCTGGGAGAGGAGACCTTCCGCAACTACGGCAAGCCGTTCATAAACACCATAAAAGAGTACGTCTCAACGTCAAAACGGTAGCCCCGTGCGTCAATCCAGGCCAGAGTCCGGACAGAAGCGCCCGGGCTTTTTTCTGTGGCAAAAAATGTGGGCGGCTTGGCAAAAAGTGTGTATTGTGGCATATGCGGGGGTATGGTATAATAGACTGCAGGTATAGATATTCAGACTGCTTTGCCAGGGAAGATGCTGCCGTCGGATGCGGCAGGCACAGGCAGGAAAGGCGCGGGAAGAGATGATTAAAGTTGCTGTAGTGGAGGATGAAAAGCGCTGGGCGGATGAATTCACGGATTATGTGCGCCGGTATTTCAAGGAGAGAATGGAAGTGCCGGAAATTTGCGTGTTCGGGGACGGCGTGGACTTCATATCGGATTACAAGGAAGGGTATGACCTCATTCTCATGGACATAGACATGCCTGGAATGGACGGGCTGGAAGCGGCCAAGAGGCTCAGGGAAGTGGATGAGGGCGCGTGCCTCATCTTCATCACCATGCTTGCCCGTTACGCCATAAAGGGGTATGAAGTGTCCGCCTTTGATTTCATCGTCAAGCCCGTCTCATATGATCTCCTCAAAATCAAGCTGGACAAGGCAATGGTGTACATAAACCGCAGGAATGAGGCCCCTTCGTTCGTTGTCCAGGGCGCGGGAACGATGAAGAAAGTGCTTTTGAGCGAGATAAAGTACGTGGAGAGCATCAAGCACTATCTGTACATACACACTTTGGACGGGGAGCTCAAGATGCGCGGGTCGATGTCAGACATCGCGGACCAGTTCCTTTCAAACGGCTTTGCCGGCATAAACCGCTCGCTTATCGTGAATCTTGCATATGTGACCGGATATGACGCAACGGACGTCAATGTGGCGGGAGAAAGGCTGCCTTTGAGCCGCGTGTACAAGGCGGATTTCCTCAATGCGCTTACAAGACACATAGGTAAGGAGGGCCGCTGATGACAATAGCTGATCTTTTCGCCATCAGAATACCGCACGGCTACATTCTGCAGATATTCATAGCGGAGATGCTTTTCATTCCCATCCTGGAGAGACGCAAGAATTTTGTCCTGCGCCTCGTTTTGTCTTTCCTGGGATTCGCGCTGCTTTCCGTAATAATAACCAATGTGGTGTATCTCTGGATGCCGTCCGGCCTCAACTCCCTCATAATTTTCCTTCTGTCCCTCGTCATAGGCTTCATATGCTTTAAGAGCGGCTATAAGGAGATACTCTTCTGCTATGTGGCCGCCCAGCTTCTGCAGAATCTTTCGCACAATATAGAGAACGCAATATACCAGCCGCTGTCAGACAGCATATCTTATGCCGGCTGGTTTTTTCTTTCCGTGGGCGTCATGATAATCGTGTACGCCGCAGGGTTCGTTTTCCTGCATTACAGTTTCCCGCAGAACAAGAAGATAAGCCTGCCCAGTTACGGCGTGGTCCTGTTCGCCGTGTTCTCGCTGCTGTTCTGCTACTTCATTCAGTACCTGTTCCAGTACTTCGGCCTGGACACGCTGTGGGCAATAATGCTGCTCCTCATATTCTGCGACGTCCTGATCCTTGTCCTGATGTTCCTGCTGCAGGGCTACAAGTGGAAGTATGACGAGAATACGGAGCTGGAAAATTTCATAGCGCAGGAGAACAGGTACTACAAGTCCATGCAGGAGAACGTGGACGTGATCAACATGAAGGCCCATGACCTCAAGCACTTCATAGCGGACCTGAGGGAGAACAGGTCCATGGACGACTCCGGCCTTGCCGAAATCCAGGAGGCCGTGGAGAAGTATGAGCAGACGGCCAACACCGGCAGCGAGGCCCTGGACTCCGTGCTTACGGAAAAGATGTTCGTCTGCAACAAGAACGGCATAGCCCTCACCACGATGGTGCAGGGAGAACTGCTGGGCTTCATGCGCATGAGTGACATAACCTCGGTCTTCGGAAACCTTTTGAGCAACGCCATAGAATATGAGCTCACAGTAGAGAACGTCAGCCAGAGATGCATCGGGCTCAATGTCTTCAGAAAGGGCGCGCTCGTATGCATCCATGTGGAGAATTACTGCACGGCAAGCTCATCCTTTGCGGACGGCCTGCCGCAGACCACAAAGGGCAGTACGGATTATCACGGATACGGGCTCAAGTCCGTGAGATATATAGTGAAAAAGTACGGCGGAAACATAACGATAGACTCCACTGGCGAGATGTTTGTCGTGGACATCATAATCCCCCTCCAGGAGATGAAAGAGGCATAAACCGTTTCATCAGGTAATTTGGCCGCAAAAAAACGGAAAAAGCAAGAACTTGCCACAAAAATCCGCTTTTTTGCCTGCCGCAATCCGTTTCAGAGCCTTGTGCTATACTCCGGGCTGCCGGGTAAAAGGGGGGCCTTTGCCGGCGATTACAATAAATCTGGAGGAAAAAGATGAAAATTACCAAATTCGGTAAGCCTGCATTATGGCGCACCATCGCAGCGGTGTCAGGCGTTATCTTATGCCTTGCCATCGGCGGCAGCGCCGTAACCACGGAATGGTCCGGATACATCAACAAGTATCTCGGCATCTCCAATACAAAGATAGTCACATCGGAAGACAGCGAAGAGGATCCCATACATTATCACAGCGATTATAACAACTATACGGATGTAATGAATTACGCCCGCGGCGTTGCAAAGACAGCCCAGGCCGAAGGCACCGTTCTTATGACAAACAAGAACAATGCCCTTCCCCTCGCAAAGAACTCCAAAGTGACATTCTTCGGATACAACTCCATAGACCCGGCGCTCGGCGGAACCGGCTCCGGCGGCGTCACGGCATCTGATGAGCGCAAGATAGACCTTTACGAAGCATGCGCCAACAAGCTGGACTACAACACCACAATGTACAATTTCTACAAGAACAAGTACGATGCGCAGGAAGGCTTCACATCAGTCACCAATGAATACACCGGTGTCACCACGCAGAGCTTCCAGGTCGTCAACGGCGTGACAGAACTCAACTCATCCGCCTTTTCAGCCACCGAGGAAAGCAGCTGGCAAGAATACGGCGATGCGGCAATCTTCGTGATGACCCGCATAGGCGGCGAGGGCACAGACCTCAGCCCGGACGCCAATTATCTGGAGCTTTCCGAGAACGAGAAGTCAGTGCTTCAGACAATGAAAACACAGAAGCAGAACGGAGTGTTCAGCAAGCTGATTGTTCTGGTCAACACCTTCAACACTCCTGAGCTCGGCTGGCTGGATGATTATGACATTGACGCCTGCCTGTATATAGGCGGCCCCGGAGAAGTGGGGCTGGACGCCGTGACGGACATACTTGTCGGAGACACCAACCCTTCCGGACATCTTGCAGACACGTATGCATACAGCTCCATGTCATCCCCTGCAATGCAGAACTTCGGAGACTACACGTTCTCAAACTCCAGTGACGTGGTCAACTCGGACGCATCCCACTATGTAATGTACAACGAAGGCATCTACGTGGGATACAGGTACTACGAGACCCGTTATGAGGACACAGTGCTGAACAAAGGCAACGCGTCATCCACGGCCGGCGTATATGAGAACGAAGGCAACTGGAAGTATGAGGATGAAGTGCAGTTCCCTTTCGGGCTTGGCCTTTCATACACGACATTCACGCAGACCCTGGACAGCGTGAAGGTGGACTGGACGGACAAGACCGCAACAGTCAAGGTCACTGTTGAGAACACCGGAGACAAGGCAGGCAAAGACGTCGTTCAGGTATATGCGCAGTCCCCGTACTATTTCGAGGACGGCACAACCAGCAGCGTGGAGAAGTCAGCCGTACAGCTCTGCGGATTCGCAAAGACGGATGAGCTCTCTGCAAACGGCGGAAAGCAGGACGTTACAATCACCATCGACCTCAGTGACATAGCAAGCTACGATTACGAGACATACAAGACGTACATCATGGAGGCCGGCGATTATTACTTCGCCATAGGAGACAGCGCCCATGACGCTCTCAACAACATTCTTGCTCTCAAGGGCTATTCCACAACAGACGGAATGGATAAAAACGGAGACAGCTCCAAGGCAGCCAAGGAAACAAAGAAAGACTTCGATGAGACCGAGTACTGCCTGTCCTGCAACGGCACAAAGGTCACAAACCAGTTTGATTCAGCCAACCTCAACTATTACAGCGACACCTCTTCAGACATCGTGACATATCTCACCAGATCCAACTGGTCCGGCACATGGCCTGAGGAGATGAAGAACTTTGCCGCAACCAGCAAGATGAAGGAAATAATCGCTTCATACTACACGTCAGACACAAGCGGCAGCACGTCTCCTTCCGCATATGAGAAGGGCGAGACGACATCAGATATCGTAATGGGCGCGGAAAACGGACTTACCCTTGCCACGTTCATCGGCGCAGACTATGACGATGACAACTGGGATCTCCTTCTGGACCAGCTCACAGAGGATGATTATCTTGCAACCACAAAGCAGGCCCGCGAGGCCCTGGAGAGCGTAGGCCTGAACGCCACGACAGCCGTGGACGGACCCGCGGCATGGACAAAGTCATACTATATCGAGAACTACGAAGACCAGTATGACGCGACAAAGAACGTAACAACAAGCGAAGCGTGCGTTTCCTACCCCACAGAGACGGTCCTTGCAGGAACATGGAACGTGCCCCTTCTTGAGGAAGTAGGCAACAGCTTCGGAGAAGAAGGTCTCTGGGGCGGCGGCTGCGGCTGGTACGGCCCCGGCGCAGACACCCACAGGACTCCTTACGGCGGCAGAAACTTCGAGTACTTCTCAGAGGACAGCTATATAGCCGGCAAGCTCTGCGAGGCAGAGGTACACGGAGCCATGGCAAAGGGCGTAGTATGCTATCTCAAGCACTTCGTAATGAATGACCAGGAGACCAACCGTATAGGCGTATGCACGTTCGCAAACGAGCAGGCTATGCGTGAGATCTACATGAGAGCGTTCCAGTACTCATTCGAGTCCACCGGCGAGGATGACCGCTCCTGCAACGCAGTCATGGGTTCATTCAACCGTCTCGGCGTCGTTTGGTCCGGACATACCGGAAACCTCTGGCACAACGTGATGGAAGACGAGTGGGGATTCCTCGGAATCGTCACCACGGACTTCGGCCAGCTGCCCGGAAGCCTCATGGAGCCTGAACTCGCATACGAGGCAGGCACCGAGACATTCTGCACATCCGGCTCAACATTCTCTTCATATCTCCAGGGATGCAACTTCACAAAGGACTCCAAGCTCCTTGGCAACATGCGTGAAGCCATCCACCGCATCCTGTACAACTTCGCAAACAGCGCAGCCATGAACGGCCTCACATCAGATTCCGTGGTTGTGAAGATCCGCACCTGGTATGACAAACTCCTCCTGTCCCTTGAGATAATCTTCGGCATAATTCTTGCTGCGGCAGTTATCATGATTGTTCTGCAGACAGTCTTCGGCAAGATTGATGAAAAGAAGGAGAAGTCTTCTTCAGACAACAATAACCAGAAGAGGGAGGACTAAGCAATGAACACAGTTAAAGGATTCATCTCCAACAAGAAGCCCGGCTGGTACGTGGAAGTAATCACTCTGATTCTCGGGCTCATAACAGTCATCGTATACACGGCGCGCGGAGGCAACTACCTCTCAGCCGTAAGCTCTTCGGCGGTCACGCTCCTTGCCCTCGGCATCGTCACCAGCTTCCTTGTGCTCATCATGGACTTCAGATTCCTGGCAATCATCCCCATGATCCTGTACGCAAGCGCTGTTGCGGTCCTGCTCAACACTGAGATGATGTTCATCTCCAACGTGGCGTTCGGCGTGGACAACAACGTGTTCGACTCCGCATGGTACACCTTCATCATCACCGGAATCCTGGCAATGATAACATCCGCCGTTGCATTCGGAATGGGACTTTCCAAGAAGGACGTCCTTGTTGCAAAAGACTGACATATCAAAAGACTGATATATAATGATATAATTGCACTGTCCGGGAGCGGACCGCTCCCGGGCAGATGTGCATAAGACGCATAAGCTGCACTGCAGGCCCGGGCCAAGCCGGGCCCCAGAGGCAGGCGGAAGAGGCAGACATTGAAACTTAAGAAAACACTAATAATTTCATCAGCGGTGCTTCTTTCAGCGGCCGCGCTGCTCCTCGGGGCATGCAGCGGCGGAGACGGCGCAGCCTCTACAACCTCATGGGAAGTTCCTTCAAAGTATCGTGAGGAGAACACCGCAGCGGCCGGCACGGTAGTTGAAGTGGACTACACCACAAAGGACTACGTGAACGGCACGGACGCCACAGAAGAAAAATACTGCAACGTATACCTTCCGTACGGCTATGACGAGGCAAAGCAGTACAACATCCTGTACCTCGTGCACGGAACGGACCCTCAGTCCGTGACGCACCAGGAAACATGGCTGTACACCATAGGCGCAAAGAACGTGCTTGACAACATGATTTATTACGGAGACATTGAGCCCCTCATCGTTGTCACCCCCAGCTTCTACTGTTACGGCCTGTACGGAGACGATTCATATTCCAGCATAACGGAAGTGACCCCTGTCAAGGACCTCTCAACCCAGAACTTCGGCAGCGAGCTCCGCTATGACATAATCCCCGCCGTGGAGAGCATATACTCCACATACGCGGAGAGCGCTTCGGAGGAGGACCTCCAGGCTTCCAGGGAGCACAGGGCAATGGCAGGCCTTTCCAACGGCTGCCGCATCACGTACCGCGGAGGGATGGAGGAGAACTTCGACTACATCAGCTGGTACGGCTGCTTCTCATCCTATGTGGACGCGGATGAAGTGCTGCAGGCCCTTCACCAGGACAAATACGCCGGGCTCAAGCTTAATTACATGTTCAACGGGGACGGCATTTATGACTTCGCCCACAACGGCCACAAGAAGATGGTCAAGGCCCTTTTAGAGGATGACCTCTTCACAGAGGAGAATACGGAGTACGTTAACGTGTCCTTCGGATACCATTCAGCCCGTTCATGGCGCGTCAGCCTATACAACGCCCTTCAGAGATTTTTCAAGGAGGCGGCATGATGAAAAAGGTCTTTTCACTTTTCAACCTCATTCTCATGATAGTCATCCTTGTTGCCTGCTGGGGCGAGTTCATCCTCTGCTTCGCGCGCGGCTATGAAGAGTTCTGGGCGACCATCCTGATCCCTTCGGTCATCATAACGGCCCTCTGCATCGCCGGCTACAAGACAAGGCTCAAGTGGCTGTACGCCATCGGGAGCGTAATCATAATAGTCGGGGCAGTCCTTCTCATAGGCTTCCCCAGCTATATCATGTACCTCGGGCTCATCCTCGGAGCCATATCCCTTGTGGCCGAGATTGTGTGGCTTGTCCTGCATCTGCGCAACAGAAAGAAAGCATGAAACAAACCCATCGTTCCCCCTTACATATTCGCATAAACAGGCCGGGCTTTAGCCCGGCCTGCTTTGCGCATCAAAACAGCCGCCGGCGGCCCCGGACCGCTGCGGTCTGCGAAATTATGTTGGAATATGTGCCGGAAACAGGCACTTTTGGGCCAAAAATCAGTTTTTTGAGACGTTAATATCTATTAACAGCCCAGGTGGCGGAAATCTTGCAAAGCGAAATATGAAGGGAGTATAATAATGGCATAATCCGGAAAGGGAGGCACGCCGTTATGTTTACAGACACCAAGTTTGCAGGAAGAATCGGGGAAAAATTCGGAAAGGACGAGCCCATATTCACGTCTGAGATTCTCGCCCTTTTTCCGGAGCTGTCACGCTCGCAGGTGTTCAAAAACATCAAGAGTGCCATGAAATACAAGCTGCTGGGATTTTATGTCAGAGGCGTGTATTATCTCCCCTCAGTTCCCGGGGTCTGCTCAATAACGCCGCAGGACGTCATTGCCAAGAGATATCTCGGGTGGGGCGGCGAAAGGTACGGCATCATTTCCGGCAACAGGATGCAGAGTGATTTCGGCATGGACGAGGGAAGCGGCCCGGCCACTGAGATAGTCTCCAATAACGAGACGACCCGCGGGCGCCTGATTTCAATCAATGGCTGCAAATACATAATCAAAAAGTCCAGATGCGAAATCACTTCGGAGAACGTGTACGCATACACGCTTGTGCAGTTCTTTGACGAGCTTGATTTAGGCAAGGCACCCACGGAAAAGGCCGCCAGCAACATAGAGAAGTTCATCCGCATGCATAACATCTCCAGAGACCAGGTGGACGAGATTTCCGGGCACTTCACGGCCCGCCCCATGAGAAACCTGAAGACCACAGGCATCATCCGCAAGATAGGATGACCGTTCAAGGCCTTGCACGCAAGGCCGCTAAAAAAGATCATAATCAATGCTCTTGCGCGTGGTAAGTAGCGTTGTCATATTTGTTTACTCCGTTTTTTATTTTCCATAGAACACACCGTCTGTCTGCTTCATATAGGGCGGTGTTTCTATATATTATATTTGGAAAAGGGAAAGGCCGTTCACAGTTGCCTGTGAGCGGCCTTTCCGTTAAATTTTCGCTATAGGAGTGTTCGTTGGTTTGGGTGGGTGTGGGTGCCTCAGTCCTTGCGGAAGATGGCTCCGTTGGAGGCGGAGGTCACGTTTGCGCGGTAGCGCTTGAGGTAGCCGGTCACAGGCTTTACCTTCGGAACGAAGGCGGCCTTGCGGCGGGCGAGTTCCTCGTCGGATATGCGCAGGTTTATGGAGCAGTTGGGGATGTCGATGTCTATGATGTCCCCGTCCTGGACCATGCCAATGAGTCCGCCTGCGGCGGCTTCAGGGCATACATGGCCGATTGCCGCTCCGCGGGTCGCGCCGGAGAAACGGCCGTCCGTGATGAGGGCCACGTCTGCGCCCAGGCCTGCTCCCACGATGGCGGAAGTGGGGGTGAGCATCTCGCGCATTCCCGGGCCGCCCATGGGCCCTTCGTAACGGATCACGACTACGTCGCCCTTTACGATCTTCCCTGTGGATATGGCCGCCATGGCGTCCTCTTCGCTGTCAAAGCATACGGCCTTGCCGCTGTGGACGTACATGCGGGGGTCTACCGCGGACTTCTTGACTACGCTTCCCTCGGGGGCAAGATTGCCCTTGAGGATTGTGAGGCCGCCCTGCGCGGAGTAGGGATTGTCTATCGGACGGATGATGTCATGGTCATAGACATTGGCGTTCGCAACCACGTCCTTGAGCTTCTTGCCGGAGACGGTCATTGTCTCGCCGTTGAGAAGGCCTGCGTCCAGGAGCTCCTTCATTACGGCGGAGATGCCGCCGGCTTCGTTGAGCTCTTCTATGAAGTAGTCGCCTGCGGGAGCGAGGCGGCAGAGGTTCGGGGTGCGCTCCGAGATTTCGTTCATTATGTCGATGTTGACCGTGTTCACTCCGGCTTCGCCGGCTATGGCGATGAGATGGAGCACGGTGTTGGTGGATGCGCCTATGGCCATGTCCACTGTCTCGGCGTTCTTGAAGGCCGCCTCAGTCAGGATGTCGGAGGGGCGGATGTTCTTCTCAAGAAGGTTCATCACGGCTTCGCCCGTGAGCTTTGCAAGGGCAAGGCGCTGGGAGTATACCATGGGTATGGTGCCGTTTCCGGGCAGGGCCATGCCAAGAGCCTCGCAGAGGCAGTTGAGCGAGTTGGCCGTGAACATGCCGGAGCAGGAGCCGCATGTGGGGCATGCGTTGCACTCGAAGTTCTTGAGCTCATCGGCGTCTATGATTCCTGCGTCATACGCGCCCACTTCCTCGAACATGGTGGAAAGCGATGTCTTCTTTCCGTGAACCTTTCCTGCGAGCATCGGGCCGCCGGACACGAATATGGAGGGTATGTTCACACGGGCCGCCGCCATGAGCATGCCGGGTATTATCTTGTCGCAGTTGCCTATGAATATGGCTGCCTGGAAGGCGTGGGCCTTCAAAAGTATCTCTGCGCTGTCCGCGATTATCTCTCTGGAGGGAAGGGAGTATGTCATTCCCACGTGGCCCATCGCTATGCCGTCGCATACGCCTATGGAAGGCACGATGACGGGCTTTCCGCCGGCCGCAATTACGCCCTGCGCCGCAGCCTTGGCTATGTCGTCCAGATGCATGTGCCCGGGGATTATCTCGCTCTGCGCGCAGATTATTCCAACCATGGGCTTGTTCATCTCGCTGTCTGTCCAGCCCAGGGCCCTTAAAAGAGACCTCTGGGAGCTCATCGCTGTTCCTTTGGAAAAAAGATTGTCCATACATACCTCCGGCCGCCCGTACGGCGCGCCTCATATCATATTGCTCTTTGCATTATGCCTGCATGTGAAGGCATGCAGGCATTGCAGTGTTCTCTGTGTGTTTTTGCCAGCCCCGGTTCATTCCGTTTCCGCATATTCCAGCATATTCAGGGGGAAAACAGAAGGGCAGGGGAGACAGGATGCATTACTGCACGTGGTCTCCGTAGCAGTCCCTGTCCTTGAGGGTGTGGGTTCCGCGTGCCAGGACGGTGACGCCAGTGCGCTGGCTTTCAAGGATGCCGTACGGGGTGATGACCTTCATGAAAGCATCAAGCTTTTCCGGGTCTCCGGTAATCTCTAAAATCATGGTGTCCAGGGAAAGGTCCACGACCTTTGCCTTGTATATGTCCGCAACCTGGACTATCTCGGGGCGCTTGTCTGAAGGGGCCTTGACCTTTACAAGCATGAGATCCCTGTACACGCAGTCCAGCTCGTTGGCGCAGCCTATCTTGTACACGTCATCCAGCTTGTCCATCTGCTTTATCATCTGGTAGAGGGAGTAGCGGTCTCCGTTGAGGATTATGGTCATTCTGGAGATTGCGGGGTCCTCTGTGGCGCATACGCAGAGGGAGTCTATGTTGTAGCCCCTGCGGGCGAAGAGCCCGCATATGCGGGTCAAAACGCCGGCCTTGTTGGACACAAGCGCGCCTATTGTATACTGTTTGGTATCTGCCATGCCTTGATCCTCCGTTTAGTTGTCCATGCTTGTCATCTGGGTGTCGTACGTCATGCCCGGCTTTATCATGGGAAGAACGTTGTCATCCGGCGAAATCTCGCAGTCCACGAGCACCGGCATGCTGTTCTCTTTGGCATACTTGAACGCTGCCCTGAGAACTGTCTCTATGTCATCCCCGAGGCCCAGCCTCATGCCCTTCGCGCCCATGCCTTCCGCAATGGTTACGTAATCCGCCTTTTCGCGGGTTATTGTGGTCTGTGAGAAGCGGTTCTCATAGAATATCTTCTGCCACTGGCGGACCATGCCGAGCACGCCGTTGTTTATGAGCAGGACTACCATGGGAACGCCCTGCGTTGCGGCCGTCATGAGCTCGTTCATGTTCATGCCGAAGCATCCGTCACCGATTACCACTACGGACATCTTGCCGGAGCCGAAGGCAGCTCCTATGCCGGCGCCCATGCTGTATCCCATTGTGCCGAGGCCGCCGGAAGTGCAGAACTTTCTGGGCTCCTCAAGGGGATAGAACTGCGCGGCCCACATCTGGTGCTGGCCTACGTCCGCAATGAGGCTGGCGTCCTTAGGAGCGATTCTTTTTGCGGCCTGCAGTATCTTAGCGGCGCGGATGGAGTAGTCCATGAGAGTGCCGGAAGTCTTCCTGTATCCTTCAACCTTCTTCATCCAGTCCTTGCGGGCGTTCTTCTCAACAAGCGGAACGAGGGTCTTGAGCGTCTCGTTTATGTCCGCCATGACGTGAATGTCTGACGTCACGTTCTTGTCCAGCTCCGCGTTGTCTATGTCCACGTGGATGACTGTCTTGCCCTCCGCGAACTTGTCCCTGTTGAGGGCAACCCTGTCCGAGAACCTTGAGCCGAGGGCAATGATAAGGTCTGCGTCCATGAGGGTGTGGGCGGAGGCAACCGTGCCGTGCATTCCTATGAGCCCCAGGCAAAGAGGGTCTTCATCCGGAACCACGCCCTTGGCCATAAGAGTGTAGCTGACGGGCGCGCTTATCTTTCTCGCAAGCTCCAGCACCAGGGCTGAAGCGCCGGAGGAGACGCATCCGCCGCCGGCCATTATGATGGGCCTGGAGCTTTCGTTAATTGCCGCCACAGCCTTTGCAACCTGCGCCTCTGTCACCGGATTGGGAGCCGGAAGGACGGGGGTGTAGGGCGTGTATTCGCACATGTCCGTCTGCACGTTTTTGAGAATGTCTATGAGCACCGGGCCCTTGCGGCCGGAGTTGGCTATATGGAAGGCGCGGCGGATGGCGGGAGCCAGGTCCTTTACGTCCTTTATGATGAAGTTGTGCTTCGTGATGGGAATGGTTATGCCCGTGGTGTCAACTTCCTGGAAAGAGTCTCTTCCGAGGAAATTTATGCCAACGTTTCCCGTAACGGCCACAAGGGGCACGGAGTCCATGTATGCCGTGGCTATTCCCGTAACCAAGTTCGTTGCCCCCGGCCCGGACGTTGCGAAGCATACGCCGGTCTTGCCGGTGACCCTGGCATATCCGTCTGCGGCATGGGCCGCTCCCTGTTCATGGGCAGTGAGAATGTGGTGTATCTTGTCACTGTTCTTATACAGGGCGTCATATATGTCCAGAACGGCCCCTCCGGGATATCCGAAGATGGTGTCCACGCCCTGCTCCAAAAGGCATTGTATGAGAATGTCCGCGCCTTTAAGTTTCATTGTCTTTCCTCACGCTGCTCAAGCAACTCTCTCGCAGATTTATACTTCTCTACATTTTAGTTTAAAACGATTGTATTTGTCAACCTTTTTTATAGTCGTATACGCGTGCACGAGAGGGGCGCCCTGCCCAAAATTCCGTCACTTGTCGGTGCAGTATGCACATATTATTCTGTGCACTCTGCACATCAATCCCGGATTATGACCATTTGCGGCCGTCTTGCATGCCCCTGGGAGGAGCACATGCGCAAACACGGAAGAATCGGGATACTGCCGCCCAAATGCAAAAAACAGCCACGAAAGGGCTGCAGAAGGGCCATGGCGGCGCATGTGCGCATATATGCGCCGTTCATGCTCAAAGGGTGCTGGATATGCGGGATGTAAGCCCGTCATGATCTGAGGCAGACAGCAGAGGGCTTTAAGTTGACTGTCTTTCATTCAATGTGTTATTATACCACCGTATTTTGGTGTGATTTTGCCGGCATATGGGGCCGGGCCTGGAGAGGGGATGAAGAGCTTAACGTACAGGAAAATTGCGTCCAACGTCATGGTGTCCGTCATGGCGCAGGTCATATATCTTTGCGTGAGCCTTCTCATGAACTTCATCCTGCCCAGGTTCATTCCGGAGGAAGAATTCGCGAAGTGGCAATTATATATCACTTATTTGAGCTTCGTGTGCATCATAAACTTCGGCATCTATGACGGCCTCATGCTGCGCTATTCGCAGTATGATTATGATGAGCTGGAGAAGAGGCGCATGCGCTCCCAGTTCCAGTTCGTCCTGCTGGTAACCACCATAGCAGCCGTTGCCTTCATTCTGGTAGCCTGCCTCGTGCTGGAGGGGACCTCCAGGCAGCTCATGATTCTCATCGGCATCGCCATGATAACCAAGAACGCCGGGCTGTACAGTTCAGACACCTTCCAGCTCACCAACAGGATCAACAGGTACGCTTTGCAGAGCATAGTGCAGAGGGTAACGTATGCAGTCATCGTAATCTTCCTCATATGCTTCAAGGTGGACAACTTCTTCTGGTACTGCTTCTCGGACATCTGCGGGGACGTCCTTGCCTTCTGTGTGGCCCAGTTCACGAACCGGGGCATGTACTTCGGCAAAGGCTTCATATCCCCTAAGGAAATGGTCCTTGAGACCGGCCGGAACATCCGCGCCGGAGCCATGCTCATGCTGGCCGTCTGGTCCTGCACGCTCACTATTACGGCCGCAAAACTGGTGGTGCAGTGGTGCTGGGGCTTAAGCTACTTCAGCAATGTGGCTCTGGCCTTTTCCATAACCAACGTATTCTTAAGCATAACCACGGCGGTAAGCAACGTGCTGTTCCCGTCGCTTCAGCGCCTCAAACCGGAGACTCTTCCGGACATGTACGGCAAGATACGCCAGTATGTGTCCGTAATAATCTTCACCGTCTTCATCCTGTATTATCCCGGCTGCTGGATTCTGGAGAAGTGGATACCCGGCTATTCCTCATCCCTGCCGTATCTCGGAGTCCTTCTGCCCGTAGTGGTGTTCTCCGTTAAACGCAACCTTCTTGCCAACACGTATCTCAAGACGTACCGCAAGGAGCGCATGATGTTTGCCATAAACATCTTCGCAGGCGCCATAGGCATCATAGCCTTCGTGATAATAGGCAAAGTCTTCCGCAACATATACGCCCTGCTCATCGCCGTGGACCTTTCCATGCTCTTATCCTGCATCCTGTCCGAGATAGTGGTGAACAAGGTCATTAAGGGCAGAATCCTAAAGGACTTTATTATAGACGTCATAATGTCCGCGGGCTTCATAGCCGTCACGTATTACCTTTCCCGCTGGTGGGCCTGCCTCGCATACGCAGGGCTCCTGGTCATGTACTTCATAGTAAACTACAGATTCCTCATGGACGTTTGCAGGATGGTCATCCGCAGGCTGCGCTCTCTCCTGCGCAGAAAGCCCGCCGCCGAGGCCACGGCTGCAGAATCCGCCGCTGAGACCGCAGATGCAGGTGCAGACGGGGCTGCATCCGCAGACACATCCGCGCCCGCAGAGGACGCATTGGAGCAGGATGCGGAAAAGGGAGAGTGACACGCGGGCCGCAGAAGGGCGGCGCAAACTGCTGCATATGTGCACTTTGCACATGAAAACGCGGCACTGTGTGCTTTATCTTGACTGTTTTCTTTTCCGTATGCTAGAATGGCGCAGGATTCTGGCAGACGTCATACATATTCCCTATTGGGTTTTCCACATGCAGGTGCTTTACATATGACAGACTTCAACACGGCCGCAGGGAACCGGGATCCGGACATTGCGGCCATGCAGGACAATATATACATGCAGGAAATTCTTGCGGAGGAAGAGGAGACTGTGGACGCGGCCGTGAAGTACGGCCTGGACTGCGAGCTCCCCAGGCGCAAGAGGTTCCGGTACTGGTGCTACAGGTTCGTCAAACGCGCTCTGGACATTTTCTGCTCCGCTCTTTTCATGATAGTCTTCTGCTGGCTGTACCTCATTCTTGCCATATGCGTGAAGTGCAGCTCCAAAGGCTCCGTGTTTTTCAAGCAGAAGAGGGTGTGCAAAAACGGCAAGGAGTTCTACATCCCCAAGTTCCGTACAATGTACGAAGGAGCAGACAAGATCCTCTTCACCCTCTCGGAGGAGGAGAGGCGCCAGTACAGGGAAGAGTACAAGCTCCACAACGACCCCCGCATAACCAAAGTGGGACGGTTTCTGCGCAAGTACAGCCTGGACGAGCTTCCCAACCTCTGGTCCATATTCATAGGCCGCATGAGCATCGTGGGCCCCAGGCCAATTCTAAAGATAGAGCTGAACGCAAAGTACGGCTCCGCCGGAGCAAAGCTCACGTCCGTCCGCCCCGGCCTCATCGGCTGGTGGTCCTGCAACGGCCGCTCCCTTGTCCGCTATGATGAAGGAGAGCGCCAGAGGCTTGAACTGTATTACGTGGAGCACTGCTCCCTGTGGCTGGACACCAAGATATTCTTCAAGCAGATAGGCAAGGTCCTCCGCCACGTAGGCGCAGCCTGAGATCCATCTGCATCCACGCAAACAACCCGCAATATAGCAATTTCAAGGCATGTTCCACATCCAAGGGCGCATGCCTTTTCTCATGGTCTGGCCATGCAGGGCAGAGTGCGGAAGCAGAGCCGGTTCATGCGAATCCAGCTTGGTGCTGATAAATGATTCATGCAGGGATATGCCGCAAACAAAGGTAAATCGAAGCCATATGAGCATGCAAATCCTTCCAGACCGGAAAGGGAAAAATGCCAAAATTTGGCTTGTTAATAATCCTTTACATGTGTCACTTGACGTTTTCCTGCCCATGAATGTACACTATGCTTGCAGCATGAAGTGAGGCGCAAAGGACGGCTGCAGGGGGCGAAACAAGATGGGCGGAATTATAGGCTTTTTTGTTATCATTGTTCTAATCGGCGCATTCTTTGAGATGCTGTACGAGGAATCCCTTGTGGCGTTCATTGTCGTACTGTCCATAACAGGCGCAATAGTGCTTGCGATAATAATCGCGGTGGTTTACTCTAAACTCAGCGATTATGTTCCAATTCAAAGAAAGTATTACCGCAAGAGCAAAAATCCCAAAGAAAGTGATGAGCACAAGATAGATGAAGACATTTTGCAGTTCATAACACCCGTCACGCCGCCAAAGCGTTCCTCAGAGGAGACCAAGGCAGAGACGGCGGAAGAATGCAGCCTGCAGGTTGCAGACAACACAGCTAACAACACGCCGGTCCCTCCATACCTGTTTCCTTTCCGGCATTATGATGCAAATACAGATAATGCAGCAAAGGAAGAGGTTAAAAGTGAGGGCTGGGTAAAAGACAATACGGAGGAATGAATCATGATGGATGATGACGATCTGGACGACCTTGAAGGCTGGGACGACGATGAAGACGAAGACCAGGATGACTGGGACGAAGACGAAGAGGATGAAGACGAGGATTATGACGATATCCTTGATGATGACGAGGACGATGATGACGCCCTGCAGGATGAATATGTCCGTGAGAAGAGGAAGAAGGACTTGCAGGACTATTACTACTACTATGACCCGGACCTGAAGATTTTATGATTCGGTCCCATGAAACAGACTATACAATCCTCCTAGCACTCCTAGGATAGGTGATTTATTTTCTGCATTGCGGCAGGCCGTCCGGCCTGCTGCTTTGCATGAATCGAAATATTGCAAATACCCCGGAAAGATTGCAAGTTATTTCGGATTAATGTCATTATTTTGCTAATTTGTTCACAATATATGTATTTTTGGGCATTATGGTATATAATGTGAAGCAGCATGCACAAGGGCATGCGCTAAGGACGGAGGGGAAGCATGGCGCGCAGGAACAACAAGGACATCAACGTGTGGGGCATTAGCATGGAGAGCCTGCATTGCGCCTTCAGCGTACCGCAGCCGCATATAAGCATAGGATACGGGCTGCTTGGAGACCTGAATGACATTCCGGATGAGAATGCCATGCAGGAGAATTTTGCCAGGTTCTATCCGGAGATGCCGCCGGAGGCCATGAAGATCCGGATGCAGGAGACGGCGGACTTCATGTTCCGCATGAAGCCCGGGGACGTTGTTGTCCTGGCGGACAGTGAATACACAAAGAAGGAGCATTACGGCGTAATAACCTCGCCGTATTATTACGGGTGCCACTTCGGGCAGGACCATGATTACATGCACCACAGGGATGTGTTATGGCTTAAGAAGGGCTCCATACGCTTCGGCAAACCGGTGCAGTATCCGGATCTTGACATGCAGTCCCGCGTGTGGCTCATTACAGAGAAAAGAAGGACGCTCCTGTCATATTTGAAGGCTGAGCTGGACAATGTCTGGCCGGGCCTTCCGGACACCTTTGCCGCAGGCGAAGAGCACGCGCGGATCATGACTGCCTACGGACGCGCATATAAGCCGAACATTCCGGCTCTCTTCGCGAGGGAGCACGCCAGGGACCCGCAGGCAATGGTAGAGATAGGAGTATGCTACGAATACGGCATAAGCCTTGCATGGAAGCCGCAGCTTGCCGTTGAGTTCTACAAGCAGGCCGCAGGGCTGGGCAATGCGGAAGGACAGTATCATTTAGGCTTCTGCTATTCATACGGGCATGGAGTTCCCATGGACAAGGAAGCCGGGGCATGGTGGTATCTGCAGGCCGCGCGCAACGGAAGCCCCAGGGCGCAGTGCATGATTGCGGACTGCATCATGCGCAGCACCGGCCTGGACGGCATAGGGACCACAAGCAATCCTGTGTCTGCCATGAAGTGGTTTGAGGCGGCGGCCCTCGCCGGGCATCCCATAGGCGAATACAAGTACTCCGAGTGCTGCAAATACGGCCTGGACGGCTACATGCGCCCGGACCTTGCAATGACCTGGAATGACAGATACTGCCGCGACGAGCAGGGTGAAAAGCCCAGCCTTATATGACTTTCACACAAAAATTGCTGCGCTCTCCGTGAAATACCGGGGAGCTTTTTTTCATCATTAAATTTTACATAACCAGAAAAAATATGATATCAAGGCTGTTACCATGCTCGCTGGCTTGCTTAATCACGTTGTGCATACTGCACAAAAATTGCCAAAATTAGTAATATATATGCGCAAAATGCTTGACGGGGGGGGTATATGCTATGCTCATGATGGTACTTTATACAGTAAACTGTATAAATAACCAGTATAGCATATAAATAATAGGTGGTTTAGTGATTATGCTTAGGCGTATGTCGTGTGTATTATTTGCTGTTTGTGCTGTGGCTATTACTTCTACATGTTTGCTGATGTTTGGCTGCGCGGGCGATCCTGATTCAGATACAATAGATAACGGGGACCCTAATTGTGTCCATGAGTGCGCTTTGACGGATACTGTTGCGGCTACATGTACGGATGAAGGGTATGATGTATACACCTGCGTGAAGTGCGGGTATTCATACAAGGACAACTATACAGCGCCCCTGTCGGAGAACCTGACTCATAGCTATGAGTTTGTGTTCAAGATGTACCCCCACGTGACGAACCCTTACGTGCTGGCTTATTACGAGTGCTCCGTCTGCGGAGATACTTATGCTAAAGATTATGTTTATGTTGATGTGTATGATGGATACAATCTTGTATTTGGATACGGGATGCTTCCCGGAACAACAGGCAAATATTATTTTAGTTTTGATGAATTGGAAGACTTCAAAACCTATATAGTAAAGTATGAAAACACGGGCACTGGAACTGTTTTTGAGAAATTAATTCTTAGTGGATGTAACGGAGTTTATGCGGCGGATTATAACGACAAAACGTTTTCCTCAGCTGCATAAGCAGTTGAGTATTTGCGTGCCGGAGAATACTGTGTGGCTGAATGAGTGACGGAAAGAGGCCGGCGAGCACCGGCGGATGTTTATGAGGAAACAATGACGGAAGAAGAGTTTGCAGATATAATGTTTATGGCGGTGAGGGGCGTGTGCGCCAGGATTGCCGCAAGACAGAACATGACGGAGCGGAATGCACTGGCTGAGTTTTACAATTCCAGGCTGTATTCCGCTCTGGAACGGCCGGAGACCCGGGCCTGGTTTTATAGTGATGATTTACTGTATGATTTATGGGCCGGGGAAAAGGAAACAGGCAGAATAGACTGGCCGGAAATGAGATATGCAGGAGGAAACAATGGAAACGTATAAAGAGGCTTTGCTTTTGAGCAAAGAGTCTGAATTTGTTGTTTACGCCATAGAGCATTACAAGCTGCAGTGCGGGAAACCCGGCAGAGAGCTGTACAGAATTTTTAGTCAATACGGTATACTGGATTGGTTGTATGATAATTATGATGTTTTGCATGCGGGCGGCTGGGGGTCTGTAAAAGATGGCATAGCCAGAATCCTGACGGATTTCGGTGTGAAGTCATGACGGCTTGGCCAGGCTTTGATGCTAATAACAATTTCATATCAATGGGGGGGATAAGATTGGTATTTATCCCCATTTTTGTTGTATAAGGGGATAAAGGGGTTAACATTAACCCCTTAATTAAGGCAACTGTATAAGAAGTCTTGGATAAGCGCCCTCCGGTGAGCCGGACATGTCTGAACTCTTGTGCAGCTTCATAAGTCCCGCACATGACAGAAAATATGAAGTTATATCAGCGTCTGCTTTTCTGCAGATAAAAAGCTTGAATTCCTCTCCGGGATTTGGTAAACTGCAGTTGCGCAGGAAGTGCAGCATATGACCGCCCGGCCGGGCGTTGGAAGGGAATATGAAATTTATGTGGGCCGTAGTGGCTGTGTTAGTAATATTGGCAATTGTGGTTTCTTTAACGTCAATTTTCAGTGACTGCGGCGGAGAGGATGACGAGTCGGAGGCCTCTGTCTGCGTGTATGAAACAGCCTGTGGGCAGGAGCCTGTTTGCACAGATTACGGCAGCGGGGCATATGAGTTCACCATATGATATGATTCATATCCTGCGGCATTTGTCTGCGGACATATCCCAATAAAGAACAAGAAAAGGCAGATGGAACAAACCGTCTGCCTGTATTTTTTGTAGATTGTCGCGGGCAAAGATCCTCTGGTGTTATCCTCCTGTGGTTTGGTTTGTATCTTCTATATATCTGTGAGGCCTGGAAGAGCGGGATGCAGGGATATGTATCAGCCATCCTGCCGTCGGCCTGGCATTATTTGCGGGAGCGGGAAAAACAGGTTCAGTTGTCCTGCTTGAACAGGTTCTTTATCATCGTGTTCACGTACAGTATGGGGGTAATCTGGATCTTGTCAGCATATTTGGCCACGGACTTGATGTTCTTGGCCGGGATGAGGACCTTTTTGAAGCCCATCTTTATGCACTCCGCCACGCGCTTCTCACAGTAGGAGACGGCGCGGACTTCGCCGGTGAGGCCCACTTCGCCGAAGACCGCCGTGTACATGTCTATAGGCTTCCCGAAGTATGCGGAGGCCAGGGCCGCGCAGATGGCAAGGTCGCAGGAGGGCTCGGTGAGCTTTATGCCTCCCATGGCGTTCACGTAGACGTCGTCGGAGGAGAGATTCAAGCCGCACTTCTTCTCAAGGACGGCTATCATGAGGACCAGCTTGTTGTAGTCAATGCCAAGCGGCATGCGCCTGGGCAGGCCGAAGGACGTCTTGGAGACAAGCGTCTGGATCTCTACGTTCATGCACCTTGCGCCGTTCTCGGTGGGGGTCACGGCGGAGCCGGGCTCCTCGCCGCGGGATTCGGAAAGGAAGACGCCGGTGTAGTCCGTCACGGGTATTATGCCCTCTGAGGTCATCTCAAAGACTCCCACTTCGGACACGTTGCCGAAACGGTTCTTCACGGCTCTTAGGATCCGGTAGTTTTCCTGCGTCTCGCCCTCGAAGTAGAGGACGGTGTCCATTATGTGCTCCAATACCTTGGGGCCGGCAAGGGTGCCGTCCTTTGTCACATGTCCCACTATGAAGAACGTTATGCCCTTGCCCTTGGCAATGCGCATGAGGCGGGAGGCGCACTCCTTCACCTGGCTCACGGACCCCGCGAAGGAAGAGAGGTCTTCCGTGTACACAGCCTGTATGGAGTCCACAACGCAGAACTCAACGCCCTCAAGCTCGCTCTCCAGGGTGTCCAGGCAGGTCTCGTTCATGACAAGCAGATCGCCGGAGTCCAGATGCAGGCGCTCCGCGCGCATCTTCACCTGCGAGCAGCTCTCTTCGGCGGAAAGGTAGAGGACCTTCGCGCGCCCGGAAAGATGGGCGGCTATCTGCGTGAGCAGCGTGCTCTTGCCGATTCCCGGGTCCCCGCCCAGAAGGACCAGGGAGCCCTTCACAATGCCTCCGCCCAAGACGTTGTCGAACTCGGAGATTCCGGAGGAGATCCTGTCCGTCTTCTCGTACGAGATCTTCGCAAGGGGCCTGGCCTTGTTTATGACAGTGGACCTTGAAGGCCCCTTCGCCGGGGCCGCAGGGGCTATGACTTCTTCTATGAGCGTGTTGAACTTCCCGCAGGAAGGGCACTTGCCCATCCATCTGGGAGTGGTGGCCCCGCACTCGGAGCATACGAACTGTGTTGTGGATTTTGCCATGATATGAGACGGTATCCTTGTGTGTAATATATATTGTGGCACCCGCACGCCCGCGCCGCAAAAGCGCAGGCGTGCATGGTGTTGCTGATTTAATGGGGCTCCCCTCACGGGAGCATTTCCAACGTATCTTCTTTCCGGGCTTTGGCCCGCTGCAGCACGGCATCCGGCTTTGCGTCTGTGAAAGCCTTGGGCCTGTCTTTTTTGGGAGAGGCTGAGATGATGACCACATCCGAGACAGGGCATTTTACGCTGCAGACCTTGCCTGCGGTGTCATACACGCCCTCAACAATGTCCAGCACCTTCTGGGCCCTTTCGTAATCCCCGGTGTCCGCAACCCTTTTGATGCAGTCCGTTATGTCTTCTTCCGTTATCTCGAATATCCCTTTGCCGCCAATGTACGGATGAAGGTCCTTGTACATTATGTCCAGGAATTCCTTCCTTTCTTCCAGCGTGAGGTAAAAGGACAGCCTCATGGCGTAGTGGTAGAATTCAAAGCCTCCGAAATGCTCCAGAATCCACCAATAGGTCTTTTCCCATTTCAAGGATACAGACTGCATGACGGCCTGCAGAAGCATGAGCCTTTTCATCTGGCCGAACATCACGTCCGCGCCTTTGGGAAAATAGAAGAGGGAGTCCTCCAGCTGGTACCTCACGGTCCCGTCCGGGTCCGTTATGATCTTGAACTTGCAGTTGAGCTTGCTTCTCATTTCCTCCGGCACCCAGGACAGCTCCGTGTCCGTGAAGAGCACGCGGCCCCTTTGCCTTTCATTGTATGTGGGCGCCTCATACGCGGCTTTCGTCTCGGGAGTGCCCGCCATTATGGAGAGCGCTATCTTTATGCGCCCGGCCATGTGCTCCGCAGCGTTGTAATCCGTCATCTGCGCCAGATCCCGTATCTGCTTGGTTATAATATCCTGTATGGTTTATAGTCCTCCAAATATGATTTTCCTTGCCTGCCGCATGCCTGCGGCGTTTGCATGCAAAGCGCGCCGCCCGCGCTTTTCCGGATTACAACCTCATGCACGCCCGCAAGGAATAAAGGAAGCCTGCATTATGATTATAAACCGTTTCGGGCCGTTTGAAACATCCTCCGCAAACTTTTCTGCAAATTCTGTTCCGCCGGCCCTTTTGGCCCCGCCGCCCGCAAGGGGAGGAGGGGCCGGGTCCGTTGGTTTTTCAAAGGAGTAAATATGTCTGTGCACTAAAACACGCTGTAAGCTTTGTGTCTTCCTGCGGAGAAGAATCTCCGCACGCTCATATAACGTACGGCTTTGCCCGGGAGGATACCGCGCATGCCATGAATGCGCTGTTGCCTCCCCGGTCAGCCTAAAGGACACATATATGATTTTCCGCAGAGCCTGCTTTTCCGGCTCACGGCTGCTTCCGCCCGTACGCTGCATCCGCCGCCATAGCCTTTTGCTGCCGCCCTGCGTGACTCACACACCTGTCCAGGATTGTCCCATATGGCAGAACCTGTCCATTCTTCATGCCGGACTGGGAAGCGGAAGAGCGTTTGGTCCCGCGCCAGCTGTCTGGAAATGTTAGGTTATTTCCATAAAGTACACAATATAGTATACACACTAAAAAGTGAAAAAGATATTGTAAAACTTCCATTTAGCATTGCAAAATTTCATGTAAAACGGCGTTTTTGCCTATAATGTGTACAAAAATTGTCAAAATGCACAAAATACCTCTTCCCGGATCCGCATGATTTCCACGCCCAAAGAGGGGGGAGAAGTCGTGCACAAAATCCGTTTCTGTGGCGCAATTCACCCTGGAAACCCTTGCCCGGAGCAGAGGATGCTCCAAAGCCCGTCTCAATCTCCGCATGGCATATCTTGCCCCAGGGGCCAAAGAGAGTGCAATATACGCTTAATGCATATTATAGTACACATTAAACGCGGCAGCTGCCCTGTACACAATATGCCGGTGGGATGAACGGATCCGTTAAGAAACATATGTTCGCAAACTGGCCCATTTCATCCGGCCGTTATACAAAGCCTGCCAGGGCCTTGCATCCGGTTCTCTGGACTGTGGCAGGATAATCCGGAGTGCATAGGACGCATGGAGCGGGATCTAAAAAACCGTTCCGGACCTTAAGCGGGAAACGGGTCCTTTTATTTCTTTCCTGCTGTGGACATCTTTTGGATCCGCTTTGGAACTCTGGAGAAGCGGCATGGCCGGACAGACTGGCCCGGGATGCATCCGCACGGCCGCCGGAGGCGCATATATTATATATGGGCGCGCGCGTTTTTATATCCGGATTATTCTTCGGCCCTATCCAGCCCGTCTCCAGGAACAGATCCTGCAGCACGCAGGGCTTGTCTGGAGAAATTATGGCCTGCAAAAATACACATGGGAGCAGATGTGTATTTTTGAGATTAAAGGGGTTTCCGCCCAAAAAAATTGCCGGATCATGTTTAAAACCTCTCCAAAGTGTTTATATATATAATGTGCAGGTATTCCGTATGAGAGTCTGTGCAGACGATGAATCAGAGGCGTTTTCCGGACCAAAACACAATATGTGGACAAAACTCCATTAAAAAGGCACAATATATTGTGTTTGGCAGTTGACATCCCCCCTGCATCGCGGTGTATGCAATGTCTGCATTGCGCGCGAATCCGGATGGCGCTTCCGGGGCGTTATAATAAAGGCGGATGAGTTATCTCAGAAAAAGCCTCTTTTACAAACCACAAAGTATGATTTCTAGAAGTAAAAAGATTTCACAAAACTTTTCTCGTTTTAGACCCCCGTTTTATTTGACAATAATGGCATTCTATGGTATAGTGGCAGCATGTCACAGAACAGCTTCGATTTCCCGGGAATGACCCCATTCAAGCCAGGTTCAAGACGTACTGGATCTAAATAGCGTATTCAAATCAGCTTGTATAAATGAGAAATTTCTGCAAATTAAAGAAATATCTCAAAAGGAAATTCGTTGATTTTGCAAAATATTTGCGAAAAATAGTTGCAAACCGGTTTTTGCCGTGCTATACTCGTGGCCAGTTAAAATTGCGGGCCTCCGGGAGGAAGAAATACAATGGATGACAAGTATGAAATAGACGGAAGGATATACATCACAGTGCAGGAGTGCGCCCGCAGGTGGGGAGTCTCGGAAAGGCGCATTGCGCAGCTTTGCAATGAGTGGGCGGATGAGGAGCATACCAAAAGGAAGATAGAGGGAGTTCAAAAGCTCGGAAAGTATCTGCTCATTCCGGAAGACGCGCCAAAGCCCGCAGACGGCAGGAAAGCTGCCGGCGGAAGCATTGCGGCCAATAAGAAAGCTGAGGAGGGCATGAGGAACACCTTTTTCGGAGGGGAGAGCCTGGCTGCTCTCAGGATGCTGGAGAATGAGTCCGTGGACCTTATCATGTGCGAGCTTCCAAATGCCAGGGACGGCTCCGGCAGAAAGGAGCTGGCTCTGCCCAGGCTCTGGACGGAGTACCGCAGGGTAATAAAGCCGGAAGGGTACATCGTGCTGCTTGCATCAGATTTGTATTCGGCCCAGATCGTGCTTTCCAATCAGGATGAGTTCATATACAAGCTCGTGTGGGTAAAAAACTCAGAGCGGGAGGACGGCCGCAAGGCTGCTCCCGGCACCGGCCATATGGACGTGTGCGTGTTCTCACGCATGGGAAACGGAAAGATCAGGGAGAAGAACATACGGGAAGCCATAAATGAAGGCTTCCTGCATATGAAGAGCGTGGGAGGAGACGCGCTCTGCTTCTGCAATGAGGACGGCTCCGGCTTTGCCGGCGAAGGGCCGGACAAAATGGAGCTTGGAAAATTCCTTGCATGCGCATATTCGGAGCCCGGGGACTTTGTTGTGGACAATGCCGGGTATACCGGGCATCTCGCATCCGGCGCCATGTATATGGGCCGCAACGTCAGCGTTTCGCAGAACAATGCCGTGCGCGAGGAAAAGGTGGACATGGGGGACGTTGCTTTTTCCGGCCTGCCTTCGGACATCTCCAGGTATTACGGCTCCAGGCAGAAGGCCCGCACGGTCACGGAGTATTACTCCAACATATGCCTGTCCACACTGCTTGCAACCCTTGCCGGCATGCCGGAAAAATACCGCGCATACCTTACCCGCGGCATGCTCATGGACGAGCTGGACCGTATGCAAAACAAGGCCTCCAAAGGGGAGAAGGCAATCAATGCCGTTCCGTACACCCCGCGTGAAAGCTAGCTTCTCCTTCAGACGGAACTGACAAAAGCAGACTGCGGCCCCATTCGGCCGCATCATATGAACCCCTTCCGGAGGGGCTGCATCCGGAGCCGGGCGCCGGGCCCAGTGGCGCGACATCTAAGATTCCAAGGACATTCTGCCATTTAAAATTTTACATATATATTTGATTTTTATTTGATTTTTTAATTTTATATTTTAAGACCAGATAATGACTGAATCATCCTGCTACCGGTCATCATCGCCGTTAATCCTAGCCGGAAACACCCGTACCTGCATTGGCTCCAGCGGAGCAGGACAGGCGGGATAATAGAGGGAAAGAAAGGAGCAAGCATGAGGAGATTATCTGGTCCCCACAACTGTATCGTTGTCTATTTCGGCATCCGCCATAGCGGCATATCCGCAGAATGCGGGCGCTTTGGCGCAAGATGGAAACACAGATCCGGGAGAAGAACAAGAGAGGTTGGGGCAGCCCTAGGGGCGGCGCCTCACGCTGGCGCGCCTGCAGGGCTTACGGCAAGCACGTGCTTTACGCGCGCTTCCTGCTCCGGTCTTTCAAGGGACTTCCCGGATTATTTTTATTGGGTCTGGTAATCCTGGCTCCAACGGAAAGAGTATCTGGCCGGACAGGCGCCCCGGCGCCTGCAGCAAAGAACCAGAGGGATGCCCGCATGGCGTCCAAAGGCCGGCGGCCGGCCTCAAGCGGCTGCAGCGAATAATGAATTTTTAAAGGAGCAACGCCATGAAAAATAGTATTGAAACTTATTTCATTCTGAAGGACTTCTTCTTTGCACAGGCTGCAATGGGGAAGTGCCTCAAAGGCGAGAGTTATATGAAGGCTCTTGCAGAGATATATGGCAGGGCGGATGACGCGGACAAGCTGTACATGGCGGCCATGAGCGAGACGGAGATAGAGAGCGCGGCGGATTACAGGCAGGCCTGCCGTGTGGACCAATATATGGAAACTATGGCGGGGGATGACATGTTCCCCTTTGAGGATGAAGATGAGGATGAGGACCAGTCTGCCCGGGACGCGGAAGACGGGGAGGAAAATCCGGAGGAAGATCTGGAGTCCCTCGGAATCACGGAAGAGGATCTCATAGACATCAAGGGCAAGGCGTATGAGCTTGCGGAGAAGTACGGGATAGAGGCCGGAAGGAAGGATACGTGGATGGAGATACGGGAAAGGCTGGAGTCTCCGGCAGCGGCATATCTTGTGCCTGTAATGCGCATGAAGGGAATAGAGGAGTGCGCGCTGTACGTGTCTTATGACCGCGACGGCAACAGGAGATGCGATGAGAAGAGATATCTCATGCCGGGCGTGAAGCTTCTGGAAAGGGCGGCCATGTGGAATGACCCCGTCTCATGCATGGCTCTCATATTTTTTGACTATGTCTACACCTGGGAAGGCCCTTCTTCCAACAGCTGGGACCATCTCACAGACAAGGACCTCTGGGTCAGCGTGCTTTGCGCCCTTGCAAAGGATACGGCATTCAGCTCCATGGCGGAAGCGTATGCCCCGTCCAGGCATGAGGATTGGGACCTGGCGGAGGAGTGCGGCGTGCTTGCAGACCTTTTCCGCCTCAATGCGTCATACAAGCCGGACGTCGTGGACGAGGCCGCGGAGGACGTGCTGTACGCAAAGAATATGAGCCTTGCGGACAGGCGGAAGATTCTGTATGACTCCGTCTCCAGGCGCTCTGCGCTCACCGGGCTTCCCGTCTCATCTTCAGAGGAGCCGGAGCCTTTGTATCTTTCATTCCTTCCGGAGGACGTCCCTTTCGGAAGGGTCAGCGAGGCGGAAATGATACGCCGCGCCGTGAATGCGTATGCGGAATACATGGATGAGGAAGGGAGCAGGCCGCTGTGCCTCGTCACGGACTCAAGGTATCTCAGGGAGAAGTATGAGCGCTTCTTCACGGAGGAATACTTAAGGTGGGGGGATGCCGCCACGGACGTCATACGCCTTTCCGCGTGCACGGAAGCGGACGTGGATGAAGT
The DNA here is from genome assembly GCA_021204625.1 of Clostridia bacterium. Lineage (GTDB taxonomy): Bacteria > Bacillota > Clostridia > Christensenellales > Borkfalkiaceae > Coproplasma. The sequence goes on from JAJPZA010000120.1 coordinate 50,200, forward strand.
GTCCTCAAACGTCTTTCTGCGCTCATATGACCCCTCAAGGCCCAATGTGAGGATCATAGAGATGTGCGGGTCTATGGAGCCTGCAGTGAAGAGGCATGCCGTGAAGTTCATCTCAACGGAGGGCCGCATGGCATACTTTCTCAAGGACAGGCAGGTAACGGCTGACATCACCCACATCATGTCCATAGTCTTCACGGACTCCTCCGGAAAGGAGTTTGCGGAGAATTACTGTGACGTCCTGGATCTGGAGCCCATAACGGAATTTAAAGAGAAGGATCTGGCATTAAAGGATCTTCTTGAGAAGGCGGGATGGTACGGAAGCACGGCCGCGGAGGCATACGGAAAGCTCCTTTCCATGGACACGGACAGGGCCGCGGAGGTTTTGCAGAGGGCGGCAGGAAAGGCGCGCGCGCATGGAGAGCATGAGATCTCCATGAAGGATATAGAAGAGGTCTCCCGCGGAAGGGAGTCAGAATATTTCGGACTTAGAAGGAGGGTGCTGTAGTAATATGAACAGAAACAAGGAGAATGCAGGAATGAATAACGGAAGCGGGAACGGCGGGTCCCGCAGGGGGTCCCGCAAGGACGTATACACCCGCATGATGCGCGGGTATGAGAACACCGGCCTTGTAAAGGCGCAGGACATCCCGTCCCCCGTCTCATATGAGGACCTTCCCTCCAGGGACGGACACGGCGTGCTTATTGCGAATTACAGGGGAAAGGACGGGAGATTAAAGCAGCTGTTTTCCAGGAAGGACAACCACGTGTGCGTGGTTGCGGCCACGAGGCAGGGCAAGACTACGTCATATGTCATTCCTGCCATAGACTCATACGCCGTGCAGGAGAACAGGAAGAGCCTCGTCATCGCAGACCCCAAGGGGGAGATATACAGGTCCAGGGCGGAGAGCCTTAAGGCTCAGGGATACAAGGTGCTTCTGCTCAATTTCAGAGACTTCACGCACAGCGAGTTCTGGAACCCCCTTACGGCCATATATGACAGGTACATGGATTACCTCAACGTGTTTGGTTCCGTGGAGCTCAGGCGCGGTCCGGAGGAGAAAAGGGGCCTGTATTACAAGGACAGGCTCTATACGGATCAGGAAGAGCTGGACAGGGACTTGAGCCATGACTCCGCCATTATCATGGATGACGTTGAAGGCATGACAGATGATTTCGTAACCCAGATGATTTCAGTGGATGACAAGGAGGACCCCATATGGGAGGAGGGCTCCAGGGACATCTTAAAGGCCATTCTTTTAGGGATGCTGGAGGACGTCACGGACAAGAGGAATCCCGTCACCCGGGACATGTACAACCTGGACACCGTGGTCAACATTTCCCTCACATTCGGGGAGCGCGAACACGGGCCTGCGGACGGAGGCTATTTTGACCACCGCGCAGATTCCTCCAGGGCTCTCAAGTACGCGAAGCAGATTATTCTTGAGACATGTGACAGGACCCGCTCCAGCTATCTCGCCGTCTTCACGGACAAGATCCGCGAGTTCCGCGAGACTACGGTCCGCCGCATAACCCAGACCACAACCATAAACTTTGAGGACTTCACAGGCGAAGCCCCCGTGGCCCTCTTCATAGAGTTCAGGGATGAGCTTCCCGCCCATTACAAACTCATCGCCCTCTTTGTATCCCAGCTCTATACATACCTCATACAGCAGTCCTCCGGATTAGAGCGCAACATGCTCAGGCGCGGCGTCATGTTCATCCTGGACGAGTTCGGCAACATGCCGCCCTTGGAGAGGTTCGGGACCGTCATCTCAACATGCGCGGCCCGCAACATATGGTTCACCATAATCCTGCAGTCATACTCCCAGCTCACAAGCGTGTACCATGAATATTCCGCCACCATTCTGGACAATATGAACGTCACCGTCTTCATGGGTTCCAACAATCCGGACACCACGAAGAGCTTTTCAGACAAGTGCGGGAAGCACACCCGCATATCCCCCGTGTGCGCCTTGGGCGGCAGCAAGAAGGAGATAGGGGCCGTGGAGTACGAGACCATCCCCGTAATGCCCGTTTCAACCCTCTCGGCCCTCAGGCCCGGAGAGTGCGTCATAACCGAAATAAACACCGGCTATGTCCTTCTGTCCCGCCTGGAGCCCTGCTTCATGTGCAAGGAATACGCGTCCGCCCCTGAGGCGGATGAGCATTCATACGCATCATCTGTCTCGGCCATGGATGAGCGTTTCCATTACCGTGTCCCCAACTATCTCGCCAGCCGTGCATCCTGGGACGGAGAAGACTATTGAGACCCTGTCTCATGATATTCAATTCCGGCCTTTCCGCACGGCCCGGCTCCGGCCTTTCCGCAACCGCAACCTCTGCGGAAACTAATGAATCCCCATATCATATTGCATCCCACCGCGGCCTGCCGCAAAGGCGGGCGCTGCGGAAGGGAGCAGACGATTTCCACAGGCAGCAATCATATTTGGCCCCCAGGCAAAGGGCGCATATGAGGCCCTCAAAAGGGAGGAATATGCAAGGCGGCAGCATCCAATATGCCGCAGAAAGGAGGAAATAAAAATGACATATGATGAATTCAAGGCACACGTAATTGCGAACGGAGACAAAGCATACGAGGAGGAGTCCGTAATGGAGCAGTTCGGCTGCAGCTGGCCGGAGGCGGAGGACGCCATCCGGAAGGGCATTAATGAAGGCATTCTGCTCATAGACACGGATGATGAAGACGGGGTAACAGGAGATGTCAGGATTGCGGCAAACCCGGAGCTGCATGATGCCGTGGACACAACAACTCCGGAGTACAAGCTCCAGCGCAGGGCTGTATATGAGTATCTCAAGCGCGTGAGAGAGGCAACCATGCAGATGCTGCGGGATGAATGCCTGTCTTCAAGGATTCCGTACGCAGCACTCCGCTGCATCCTGCACAGCCTGGAGGAAGAGGGATATATTGCGGCCAATCCGGATGAGGACCGCTATGAGATTCTGGACACGCCCGCCAAAGAGGCAAAGCCCATAGAGGACCTGGACACAGTCCGCCATGATCTTTCCGTCTCTGTATACGGCATAACAGACCAGCTCCGTCTGGCAGAGGAGGCAATGGACGGTCTCGGCGCGGCATGGGAGAAGCTTCTTTCCTGCAATTATGATGACCCGGAAGATCTGTCCGGCTGGGCGTATTCAGACCAGAAATGCCTTATCACCATGTATCTGGACAGCGTCATGGATGAGGCGAAGAATGTGAGGATTCTTCTTTGGGAAAATTTCAGGCATCTGGCAAACCTCATCCGTAATTCCAAGCATTTATGCAGTATCATCATCCGCGAGGCTGGAGAGGCCAAGGACATTGTCACCAACAGCAGTCTGTCCTGTGAGAAAATCACAGAGGACTCCAAAGTCCACATGGACTATCTTCATGAAGTCTGCATAGATCTGTATGACAGAATCTGCAGGGTCACAGAGTATGCCACGGCCTGAAAGGCTCCCGTCCAGCAAACATCCGCTATACGCTAAGGAGGTTATATGGAAACAGAAAACGTAAGCAAGTCATTCATGAACTACATACGCAAGAGAGCGTGCGGAACAAAGTACAGCACGCTGTCCGTGATGAACAAGTACAACTGCGGGTACCTTGATGCCAGGCAGGCCATCCAGGAAGCCGTGAATGCGGGATACCTGTCATTTTCCGGGGGCATGGAGTACGTCCGCACATTCCGCGAGCCGGCATACAAGAGGACCCCTTTCACAGCTTTCACAGTCAATGATGCGGACAAGGAAAAGGAGGCCCCCTCGTCTCCGTATGCGGCCAGCAAGAAGGCCGTCATGGCGCACCTTCTTAACGAGGGCTTCGCCACCGTTCCGGACATGATGGCCCGTTTTAACCTCACATACGTGACAATGTGCAGGATTCTTTCGGATCTGGAGAGCGGCAAGATAGCGGAGCATGTGAAGGGCATGACATGGAAAGCCAGCACGCAGCCGTACCTGGAAGGCATGGGGCTTATCCGGGAAGACAGGCCGGAGGAGACGCAGGAGACCTCACCTTCCGGCGAAGCGGGGGATGACTCCAGGCCCGGGGCCGAAGACTCTTCCAATGAAAATGAAGCGGAGGATGAAAGAAGCAAGGCTATCCGGGTTGCCAAGGAAGACATCACAGAATTCGTTTCAGAGCTCGGAGAGATTTCCGCTCAGCTGGACAACGTGTCCAGCTGTCTCAGGAATGCGGATTACAACCTGCCGGAACATGCTCCCTTGAATGATGATATAAAGGAAGATCTGGACAAGCTGTGCGGCGTCCTGTCCGCGGCATATTATGCCTCGGACAGTCTGTACCAGCTTCTTTCCAGCATTCCCAACGGAACCGGTCTCATGCATGAGACTACCCGCAAGAGCATGCTCATGCGCAAGGAGGCCTCTGTTTTAAAGGACATCGTGCACCGGTACATTGACAATCCGGAGCACTCCGCAAAGCCTTCAGCCGGGATGATCAGTAATCTCATCCGGCTTGGAGCCTCTCTGTCCGAGGCCGCATACCAGATTGCCTGCAACGTTGCCAAGTGAGGTCCCCCAAAGGGGAAATGTCTCCAAGCTGGCAGATGACATAAGAATGCTGGACACAAAGCATACCCCTGGCATGGGGCCGTATTAAACGGCCTGCCCATAGAAGGACCGGAGGAGGATAAATGAGATGGATAATGCAGATGAAAACACCTTGACTGTCTATATGGTCCGTTTTGGAAAATACTATCATGTCTGTGCAGACAGAGCCGAAGCATTCTCTTGCGGCGCGGAGCTGGCGGAAATAATCAGGCAGAAAGGAGATTTGAAACAGCTGGACTCGCTCCTGGCATGTCAGTATATCCTGAATAAGGACCGGCTTGAGGAGATTATAAAGTTTGTCAAGGCAAACAGCCTGGCTTATGCAGGCACAAGCGACCCCGATTTTGATGCGGAGCAGTTCCTGCGGCCGGCCATATATGATCCCCAGCATGCTGCAGCCCAGCAGATCAATGCATTCTATGGCGGGCTGATAAAGTGTTTTGACCCGGACGAATTCTGGGTGGCAAGAGAAGTCGCCGGGAGGCTGTGCGCCAAGACGCCGGATTATCCGGAGGAGGCGGATCCGCACGGACACATACAGCAGATGGAGATAGACAGGCTTTCTTTTGACTGATTCCCGCACCGGCTGCTTTTTTAACCGGTTCATTCATTGGCTGCTCCGGGATTCCGGTGTGCAGATGCACGCGGATTCACCAAATAAAGCCAGCGTTCTCCATGCTTCCGGCATGCAGAATTTCCCAGCCCTGGCAGAGGACCTGCCAGGGCAGAGGGAGAGGTTCCATGCAAGAGAATCCACTGGACACTCTCATATCCAAAAAGCATGAAAGCATGCATATTGTGGTATTTCGCATACTGTGTGCATATTGTATCTTAATCCGGCTTTCCTATACTCCATTCATGTCTTCCATCCAGATAAAATCCACACGGAAATCATGGTTTGCTGGAATATAAATGGGTATTCAAGGCAGTGAAACAGGATTTTTTGCAATCGTGATTGGAAGAACGGCAATATGCAAATGGATTCATTATGTATACAATAAAGGTGTACTTTATGGTTAGTTCATAATTCTTTGCTGCAATGCCATTACAACCGGCAAAGGGGGAGACAAACCTGGAGTATGACACAAGAACAATCTTATCTCTGGAGCAGGAGGAACAGTGCATATAGCCATCTGCAGGATGCAAGTTGCATAGAGCATATATAACAAGTCCAGAGAATACAGAGGATTCTCTGGACTTTTTGGCCTCTAAGAAGAAGCGGTTAAGCGGGGCTGGTGTATGGAGCAGTGCCAGGCAGGGCATTGCATATGCGCCGGCGGAAGAGGCCCGTGAGACCGGATTTGCAGGATGGCGGAATGCTCAACATATCTTGCGTATATGTCCGGCATATGGTACAATTTGCGTATGTTCCGGTGCACAGGAGATTAAGGTTGGAGCGGGGGATATGAGCGATAAAGTAACTGTTGCATGCACTAAGGACTTCATGAAGGCATTGCAGGATCTTTCATATGAAAAACAGAGCCAGTTCTGGGATTTCCTTCCAAAGTTCATAGACAACCATCTGGCAAAAGGGATTCATTATGAAAAGCTGGACAACAGGGATGACGGCATATACTCGGCTAAGATAGATGTAGGGTACCGGGTCATAATAAAGTACCTGGAGAATGAAGGCCTGTACGTCCTTCTGTATATCGGGGACCATGTCTCCACGTACAGATGGATACAGCGCAGGCACTGCGAGGTCAATTCCATCACCGGAGTCCTGCAGCTGTATCAGGCGGAGAACATAGACGTCATGTACCCGTACCAGCCGTACCCGTCTGTTGAGCCGGAAGAGAAGAGACTGTTTGACCAGTATACAGACAAGGAGCTCATGCTTTTGGGAGTGCCGGAATCACTGGTGAAATATGTGCGTCTTGCGGAGACCCAGGAAGACATCATCGTGCTGCAGACTCTTCTCCCGGAAGACGTGTTCACAAACCTGAAGTTCCTGCTAATCGGCTGCACACTGGATGAGGTCCTCATATACATGGCAGACAGCTGCTCATATGCTTCATCCGGGACAGCGAAGGCGGATTACGTGGAAAATTCCATCCCGTCCGTGGACAATCCGGCTGCACAGCAGACATTCTATGTGGTCCGCAATGAAGATGAGTTCAGGCAGATTCTCTCGGAACCTTTGGAGGAGTGGAGGGTGTTCCTTCATCCCACACAAAGAAAGATAGCCAATATGGATTTTGAGGGCCCGGTCCGTGTCCTTGGGGCGGCGGGCACGGGCAAGACGGTCATAGCAATTCACAGAGCTAAATATCTGGCTTCCAAATGCGCGGAAGGGGAGAAGATCCTCTATACAACATTCAACACCAACCTTCCGGAGGACATCAAAAGCAATCTGCGCAAGATATGCACCCCGGAGGAGATGCAGAAGATAGATGTTATCAATCTGGACCGCTGGACCGGGCAGTTTATGGAGGACAATTCCTTGCCCGGCAAGCTCATATACGGAACTCCTTTGAACAATTTATGGGCCAAGGCATGCGAAGGGTCTGCCCTGGACTTTGAGCCGGCATTTTATGCAGATGAATGGAGCAGGGTTGTAATACCCAACAAAGCATTCACGTATGATGCATACGCATCTGCGCCCAGACCAGGCCGCGGCAACAAGCTTGGCAAGAAGATGAAGCAGCAGGTATGGGACGTGCTGGAGAAATACATGTCCCTCATGAAGGTTAAAAAGGTCAGGGATAATGACACGGCCATGCTGGAGTGCGCTAAATACATCCGGGAGCACCGTGATGACCCCTCATATGTTGGTGCTAAATACACAAGCATTATAGTTGATGAAGCGCAGGATTTCGGGGATGCGGCATTCTGTCTCATCCGTGCCATCGCAGGGGATGAGCATCCCAATGACATTTACATCACCGGAGACAGCCATCAGCGCATATACGGCCGTTACACCAACCTGTCAAAATGCGGTATCAGCGTCTGCGGCAGGGACAGAAGCCGTTCTCTCCGCATAAATTACAGAACGACAGATGAGATACGAAGCTGGGCCCTGTCTCTTCTGAAAGGAGAGACATTTGATGACCTGGACGGCGGCCTGGACCCGGAAACAGAATGCACGTCCTTAACCCATGGCCCTGCACCGGTTGTCAAGAACTTCCATACGGCAGACGATGAAGTCCTCTATATTGCGGAGGAAATCCAGAAGCTTGTTTCATCCGGTGAGAAGCTTGCGGACATCTGCGTCGTCCTTCGCACAAACCAGCTCATATCCCTCTACAAAAAAATGCTCACAGCAGCGGACATCCGCATGTATGAGATCAAGAACGGACAGGCGGAGGAGCGCGACATGGACGCCGTCCGGATAGCCACGATGCACAGGGTCAAGGGGCTTGAATTCAAGTACGTCTTCATCGCCTCTCTGAACAAAGGAGATTTCCCTAATCCGAATGTAGTGAAGGAGACCAATACCCCTGAGGCCAACAAAGAGGGCACGAAGAGTGAGAAGTGCCTGCTGTATGTGGCCATGACCAGAGCGCAGAAGGGCGTATATTTAACGAGCAACGGCACGCCAAGCGAATTGCTGCCAGCAGCAGAATAGCCGTTTGGCACTGCAATCCTGCAACTTATATGCAATTATGGCGGTGGAAACCAGAGAACGCGAGACTAATTTTGACACTTTTCAATCTTGCTCCATATGCCATTTCATTGCTTGCGTTGCAGTGCGGAAACTATTAAAATATAGGCATCTGTTCCATAGATGTTGTACAGATCCGGGTACGGTATTATAAAGTGAGAAAGGGAATCCGTGGATGAAGCAGAGGGGTATGCCATGCCAGACAGTACGATAGAATATTATGATACGCACTGTGATTCGTTTGCCGCGGATACGGTGGATGCGGATATATCAGAAACACAGAAGCGTTTTGCCGGTATGCTGCCGGTCGGAGGGGCTGTTCTGGACTTCGGCTGCGGAGCCGGGAGGGATGCTAAAGCTTTTCTAGGCATGGGCTTTCAGGTGGATGCAATAGACGGATCAAAAGAGATGTGCAGGATTGCCTCCATGCATACCGGAATAGCCGTGAAGCAGATGTATTTTCAGGAGCTGGATGAGACGGAGCGCTATGACGGCATATGGGCCTGTGCGTCCATTCTGCACTTAAGCTCAGAAGAGCTTCCGGATGTTCTGCGGAAAATGGCAAAAGCCCTTAAAGGGAACGGCATCATTTATGCTTCATTCAAATACGGCTCATACGAAGGAGAGCGCAAAGGGCGGTATTTCACGGACATGACAGAGGATTCCTTTGCGAAGATTGCGAAAGGAATTGGGGACCTGAGGATCGAAGAGGAGTGGATTACATCGGATGTCAGGCCGGGCAGGGGAGACGAGAAATGGCTCAATCTGATTCTGAGAAAAATATAATCAGCCGTTCCGGCCTGCCGGGCCATGAGGAAAATACGGGCGCAGTTCAGAATTCCGGGGAGGCGGCGAATATGGCACTGGCTTTGGATGCACACACGGAGTATGCTCCTACCAATGTCATGACCGGCGGAGACAACCAGTCCAAGTACCTGTATTATCAGCTTATGATGAGCATGAAGCAGGCCGAAGGGATAGACATACTTGTGTCGTTCCTTATGGAGTCCGGCGTCAGGATGATAGTGGATGAACTGAAAAGTGCCCTGGACAGGGGCGCAGCTGTCAGGATTCTCACAGGGAATTATCTTGGCATCACACAGCCATCTGCCCTTTATCTTCTCAAAAAGGAACTGGGGAAGCGTGTGGACCTGAGGTTCTACAACGAGAAGGACGTCTCATTCCACGCCAAGGCATACATTTTCCATTACAAGAACATGAGCGAAATGTATGTCGGTTCATCCAACCTCTCCAGAAGCGCATTGACTTCCGGAATAGAGTGGAATTACAAGATTAACAGCCTCTCCAACAGCAATGACTATAATCAGTTCTACAGCACTTTTGAGGATCTGTTCTGCCATCACTCCATCATAATAGATGATGCGGAGCTTAAGAGATATTCGGAAAACTGGCACAGCCCTGCGCTGGCCAAGGACCTGGCGCGGTATGACAGCAAGAATCTGGAAGACCAGCCCAAGGTTATTAGCATTTTCCAGCCGAGGGGAGCGCAGATAGAGGCGCTGTGCGCTTTGGAGAACAGCAGGGCCGAGGGTGCAACAAAAGGCCTGGTGCAGGCGGCTACGGGCGTCGGGAAAACATATCTGGCGGCCTTTGATTCTGCTCCATATGAGACGGTTCTGTTTGTAGCCCACAGGGAGGAGATATTAACCCAGGCCGCAAAGTCATTCAGAAATGTGCGCCAATCAGATGACTACGGATTCTTTACTGGAAAGATCAAGGATACCGGCAAGTCCGTGATATTCGCCTCCGTAGGCACACTGGGGCAGAAGAAGTATCTCAGCGAGCAGTATTTCACCCCGGATTATTTCCAGTATGTCGTTATAGACGAGTTCCATCATGCCGTCAATGACCAGTACCTTCGCATTGTAAACTATTTCAAGCCCAAGTTCCTTCTTGGGCTTACAGCCACTCCGGACCGCATGGACGGAAGGAACATATACGAGATCTGCGATTATAACGTTCCGTACGAAATCTCGCTGAAGACGGCAATAAACAAGGGCATGCTGGTGCCTTTCCATTATTACGGCATCTATGACGAGACGGATTATTCCGGGATTCACTATGTCCGCGGGCATTATGATGAGCAGGAACTCACGGAAATGTACCGCAGCAATGCGTTGCGGTATGAAGTAATATACAAGCACTACTTGAAATACCACTCCAAACGGGCTCTGGGGTTCTGCTGTTCCCGCGCGCATGCGGAAGAGATGGCAAAGCAGTTCTCTTCCAGGGGCATCCCGTCTGTAGCGGTGTACAGCAATGCGGACGGCGAGTTTTCTGAGGACAGGGACAAGGCAGTCCAGGCTCTGAAAGACGGAACAATAAGGGTGATATTCTCTGTGGATATGTTCAATGAGGGCCTGGATATCGAGGCCGTTGACATGGTCATGTTCCTTCGTCCCACAGAATCCCCGGTTGTGTTCCTGCAGCAGCTTGGACGAGGCCTCCGGCTCTGCCCCGGCAAGGAATATCTCAACGTCCTGGACTTCATCGGCAATTACGAAATGGCAGGGAGGACCCGTTTCCTGCTGTCCGGGGATAATGAGGACCCCAAAAGGGCCGGCGGACGCAAACCCGGAGAGCCTGGCCGCATGGAATATCCGGATGACTGCATAGTGGACTTTGACATGCGGCTAATCGATCTCTTCAGGGAGATGGACAAAAACAGCCGCACCTTAAAGGAGAGCATCCGTCTGGAATATTATAATGTGAAAAGTAAAATTGGTGGGCGGGTGCCCACCAGAATGGAACTGTTCACTTACATGGACGATGACGTATACCAGCTCTGCGTAAGCCATCCAAAAGAGAATCCGTTCCGCGCATATCTGGTCTATTTGCATGAGTTGAATGAATTGTCTGACGAAGAGGAAGAGCTCTATAACGGGATTGGCAAAGATTTTATCTCCGTGATGGAGACAACGGACATGGTTAAGGTGTACAAAATTCCAATCCTGTACAGCTTCTACAACCATGGAGACATCCGCATGGCCGTTACAGATGACGAAGTGGTCTGTGCGTGGAAGGAGTTCTTCAGCACAGGCACCAACTGGAAAGATATTGACAAGGTGACATCCCATAAGAAATATCTGGCCATGACGGATAAGCAGCATTTGAGCAAGGCAAAATTCATGCCGATACATTTCCTATTGCAGTCCGGGAAAGGTTTCTTCGTTGAGAAAGACGGGTATGCCCTTGCGCTCCGGGACGAGCTCGCCAGGTGCATACAAAATGAAGCACTCAAAAGTCACATGAAGGATATCCTTGAGTACCGCACGATGGAATACTACCGGAGAAGATATCAGGACAATCGGTAAGAAAAGCCATGTTGCTTCTTTCGAAAATGGAGAGCATATAGCGTGTTGACGGCGTTTTTTTCGCAGGGATGCATTGGAAAGCGGAGGCATAGCCAAGGAAGGCGGCTTATGCTATACGACCCGTGATTTGGCTTTCAGTACCCCTTCTGCCGCAGGTGATTTTGTGCTTGGAAGATCTTGCAATGGATGGCGGGAATGGGTAGATGACAATAATTTGACTTTAGGAGACATATATAGGAAATGAGGGTAGATGCTTTAACACAGCGAGGGATGAGCCAGTCAGATAAGATGAATGAATTCAAAAAGCGCACTGGTCATATGTTTCCTGCGGGCGCTTTGTCTATATGAAAAGGTGCGAAATTAAATTGCTCAATGATGAGTTGTTAATAGATTTTTACAAGTATATTTTTGAGCCCTTTTTGATGTTTACAAAAGGGTTTTGGAGTGCTATAATCGAATAGCTTAGAACTTCGGAATAAAAAAAATCTGCTTTTGACAAGCAGATTCTGCACACGTCATGTGCAACCGATAATATCGGCGGTATGGTTAGAACTTATTTGAACTTACTGTGTAATTCCGAAAGAGTTTCAACTGGTTTTATTTTACTCAAAACAGTAAGGGGTGTCAATAGTTTATGGCAAAAAATTCGGATTCAGATATGAATTCAGATGTGAAAGATTATTATATCGGGCTTGATATAGGCACCAACTCTGTCGGCTGGGCCGTTACAGACCTGGATTATAATCTTATCCGCAAGCGCGGGAAGGATATGTGGGGGAGCTATCTTTTTGACGAGGCTCAGACGGCAGCGGACAGAAGGCAGTTCAGAACGGGGAGAAGACGCCAGTCAAGACGCCATCAGCGCCTCATGCTTCTGCAGGGGCTTTTTGAGGATGAGATCGGAAAGGTGGATCCGGATTTTTTCCTGCGCCTTAACAACAGTGCATTTGCCAGGGAAGACAAGGATCCTAGGCTTGCGGGGAGAGATTCACTGTTCAGAGACAGGGATTTCAAGGACAAGGATTATTTCAAGAAGTATCCTACAATATATCATCTAAGATCTGCTCTTGTACATGGAGAGGACGTTGAAGATATAAGACTGGTGTATCTCGCCGTGCATCACATCCTGAAGCACCGCGGGCATTTCTTGTTTGAGTCTCAGACTTTCAATATTGAGGATAGTACTGTAATTCACAAGTCCTTCAGCGATATGAATGCCTGGATTCAGGAGGGCGGTGCAGAGGCGGGCATGGAGACGCTTGAGACGGATAATCTGGAGGCTGTGGTAGGAGAACTGTCCAATGCAAAGCACGGCAAGAAGGATAAGTGCCAGTCATTGCAAAAGATATACGGTCTCAAGAGCGGCGGAAGGGATCCCGTCAATAATTCCAAACTCAATATTCTGAAGGCAGTCACCGGCTCCAAGTTCAGCCTTAAGAGCCTTTTCATAATGGCAGATGACTTTGCCTGTGAGACGGATGACGTGTCCTTTGATTCCGAGGACTTTGAAGACAATGTTATGCCCGGGATAGAAAACGGGTATGGCGATGACATGGCGGAGTTTGTCCGCATCCTGAAGTCAATATATGACTGGTCTGTGCTTTCCAATGTCATGAAAGGCCATGCCTTCATTTCAGACGCCAAGGTTGAGACGTATGAGAAGCACGGGGAAGATTTGGCTGCTTTGAAAGCATACGTGAAGGAAAATTGCCCGGAAAAGTTCAGCCGCGTGTTCAACAGGGTGGCTGTCAAGAGAGGGAGCGACAAGGTATGCAATTATGCCGCTTATATTGGAATGGACAGCAAGAAGGGGTTTGCCAAATGTTCCAAAGAGGATTTTTACAAGTTCCTGAAGAGCGACATCAAGGTTACGGACGAAAAAATCCTTGCAGATATGGACAACGGAACCTTCATGCCACTTCAGTCCTCCAAGGATAACGCCTCCATACCGTATCAGGTCCATCTCAAGGAGCTGGAAGCCATTCTGGACAACGCTGCGAAGCAGTTCCCGTTCCTTAGCGAGAAGGAAGGAGAGCTCACGGTCAGTGAGAAGATAGTCATGCTCATGACCTTCCGTGTGCCGTACTACGTGGGTCCTTTAAAGGGTGATTTTTCATGGGCTAAGTTTATAGAAGGCAAGGAAGGGGAGAGGGTTACTCCCTGGAACTTTGACGAAGTCATAGACAAGGACGGCTGCGAAGATGCCTTTATAGACAGGATGAAATCAAGTTGTTCCTATCTTCCGGATCAGGAAGTCCTTCCCGCCGCCTCATTCCTCTACAGCGAATATGCTTTTTTGAACGAGCTGAACAACCTGAAAATCAATGGTGTGAAGGATGAGAAAGTCAGGCAGTTCATATATGAGTATGCCAAAACCCACAAGAAGGTTACTTTGGGCGCATGCTGCAAGGCAATGATTGCCCGCGGAATACTGCCGAAAGGAACAAAGAAGGAGCAGTTTACCGGCATAGACGAGGATTTTAAGAATTCCCTCGCATCATACAATGATTTTGTATTCCTTGGCTCCAGGAGGGATACGCATCCTGAGATGTGCGAGGACATCATCAAATGGATTACTGTAATTTCAGACAAGACCAGGCTCATAAGCCGCATCAAGGAGAATTACGGCAGGATGCTTTCAGATGATGAGATCAAAAGGCTCTCGAAGCTTAACTATACGAAGTGGGGAAGGCTTTCCAGGGAACTGCTTGCAGGGATAAGGAGCCCGAAGTGCGTCAATGACTGCGGTGAGTTTGTTTCCATTATAGATAAGATGCGTGAAGGCAGCGAGAACTTCATGGAGATATACTACAATTACGGCTTTGACGAGGTTGTAAAGGAGCGCAACCAGGATTTGTATTCAGACAAGGTGACATACAGCTCCATCAAGGAAATGTACTGCTCACCCTCTGTAAAGAGGTCCATTTGGAGATCCGTTGAGCTGGTCCGTGAGATTGTCAATATCTGCGGAGGACAGCCCAGGAAGATTTTTATTGAGATGGGCAGGGCCGTAAATGACGGTTCCAGAACAGGAGACAGGAAGAAGTCCAGAAAGAGCCAGGTACAGGACTTCTATAAAAAGTCTGATCTGTACAAGAGCATTCAGCTGGAGGCTGGTGAATGGCAGAAGGAGATTGAGACAACTCCTGACAGCAAGTTCGATTCGGATCGTCTGTATCTCTATTACCTGCAGTGCGGGAGGTGCATGTATTCCGGCAAGGAGATTAAGCTGGAGGATGTCTTTAATAAAAATATATGTGATATAGATCACATTTACCCTCAGTCCAAGATTAAGGATGACAGCCTCAACAACCGTGTTCTGGTTCTTAGGTCTGCAAACCAGGCCAAGGAAGACGTGTACCCTATTTCGGCGGATATAAGGTCCGGCCAGAGACAGTTCTGGGAGAATCTTCTTAATCTCGGCATGATAAGCCAGGTCAAGTTCTCAAGGCTTGTCCGGAGCACCCCGCTTTCAAGGGAAGAGCTGGCGGATTTTATCAATCGGCAGCTTACATTCACATATCAAAGCACCAAGGCGGTTGCGGAAACTATGCAGAAGCTTCTTCCCGGATCAGAGGTCGTGTACGCCAAGGCAAGGAATGCAAATGACTTCAAGCAGGAGTCCGGCATCATCAAAATCCGTGATCTCAATGACCTTCATCATGCAAAGGACGCTTATATCAACATTGTGGTGGGCAATGTTTTCAACACCAAGTTCGGACACGATGCCGCTGTATATTTCAAGCAGCAGGATATCTCCAGCTTCAATCTTAAGAAACTCTATGACAATGACATCAATGGGGCATGGTCTCCTTCATACAGGGAGAGGATTGTCAGAACCGCAGAGAAGGACACTTGCAATGTTGTGCATATGGTCAACGCCGGTGGCGGAAGCATGTTCGACCAGCAGATTGTTCCTGCCGGGACTAATGACGGGCTTATCCCTATCAAGGACAAGGAACCGTTCAATGATACAGGTCGTTACGGAGGATACAACAAGCCAGGCATCTCGTTTTTCATGCTTGTCCGCAGCCTGGATAAGCACGGCAAGCCAATGCTCACCATAGAAGGGTATCCGCTTCATTATGAGAAGAGATTCGGCAACTCTACAGACGAGAAGATTCGCTACTGTGTGCAGATTCTTAAGCTGAAGAACCCGGAAATAGTGCTGGATAATATCAAGACAGGCACATTGGTTTGCAGAAATGGCTCCTATGTTACCATAAGAGGCAAGACTAACAACAGCATTATCTTATGTAATGATAACCAGCTTCATCTGGACAGGAACAGCGCTGCAACCCTTAAGGAGGTCTGCAAGTACATGGATACCCGTTCTAAGTACAGAAAAAATGACCTGCCCATTAAGGACTCAATGTCCAGCGAAGACCTCCTGTCTTTGTATGATGTTTTTACCGAGAAGCTTGCGATGCCTATGTACAATAATTTGTGGCCCAGTGCGGATTTCTCAAAATTGCTCAAAGATGGCAGAACGATATTCACAAATTTGACAAGAGAGCAGCAGGCTGCCCTTTTATATGAAATACTGCATCTCTTCCAGTGCAAGCCGCAGTCACTCGCAAACTTGACTATAATTGGCGGTGCTAAATTAGCTGGCAGTCTTAAGCTGAACAAAAACATCACGGGACAGAGTATTAAGTTCATATTCCAGTCTCCCACAGGGTACTATGCCCGCATTGTCAATGTAAAGGATTTGCTGTGAGCTGGCGGACAGTAGTGGTATCCAAGCGTTGCAAGCTGGAATATAAATTGGGATACCTTGTATGCAGGGGAGAAGAAACCAAAAAGGTTTATTTAGCCGACATATCAACCCTGATAATCGAGTCCACGGCTGTTGCCATAACAACGGCGCTTCTATGCGAACTTGTCAGGAACAACGTCAATATCGTATTTTGTGATGACAAGCATAATCCACACTCACAGCTGTTGCCGTTGAACGGCAAATCGGACAGCAGCGGCGCATTGCGCAGACAGCTTGCCTGGAGCGACTGCAATAAAGATAGTGTGGCCAATGAGATTTTGCGTTTAAAAATAGAAAGGCAGTGCGCATTGTTGAAAAAGAAAGGGATGGCAGAAAGCGAATCGCTTGAGGCATTCCTATCAGACAGCCAAACAACGGATATCACAGAGCTGGAATCTCCGGCGGCTAAAGTATATTTCAGTGCTTTGTTTGGGAATCTGTTCAGACGCCGGGATGATACTTTTGTGAATTCTCTTCTGAACTATGGGTATGCAATCATCATGTCGGCATTCAGCAGAGAGATAGTGGCTGAGGGATATAATACTCACATAGGCATTTTCCATTGCAATGCATTCAACAATTTCAACTTGACCTGTGACTTAATGGAACCATTCCGCATTATTGTGGATGAATTTGTCATAGATCACATGGAAGAGTTTGATTCTGATTTCAAGCATGTGCTTTGCAATATTCTTAATGTTAATGTCTCTGTTAACGGCCATAAATGCACCGTCACGAACGCTATTGAGACATACTGCAGAAGTGTCTTTGATGCTTTGGAATCACCGGACGATTCCGAATTAAGAATTGAATGCTATGAGCTATAGATACATGAGAGTTCTTGTGTTTTTTGATTTGCCTGTGGAAACATCGGAGCAGAGAAGGAAGTACCGTTATTTTCATAAGTTCCTGATAAGAAGTGGTTTTGTCATGATGCAGAAGTCTGTGTATTCAAAGATTGTCTTGAATGCTACGGCTGCTTCATCCGTCATGGAGAATGTCAGAAGAAACAGGGTAACTAACGGGCTGATACAGATGATGGTCATAACAGAGCGCCAATACGAAAAAATAGAGTTTGTGTCAGGCGAGGGACAAAAGGTCATTATTGATTCAGATGACAAGCTTGTGATTTTATGATACTGTGCCATGAGGACTTTGAAACTGTATTTGAAATTATCCCTGGACGGATTAATGTTCTTATAGTAGAGAACGAGGGCCTGTTTTACAAATATTGCCTGGAGCTGCACCAGCAGGTGGAAGGCGAAGACGGCAGGTTTTGCTTGTCGGAGGGAGACAAAAAAATTCCCCTTTGCAAGCATGCCTTGCTTATAGACAGCTATCTTGATTTCAACTTCAACGAAAAGAAAATACTGTCAAAACTCACTCAGCAGCTTAAAGCATCCGTTAACGAAAAATATTATTCTGAGGTGACGGAGATAGCTCAGCTATGGGGAGCTTTGTTTGAAAAATTCAGTCTTGAATCGTGCTGCAATCTTGAATACAGTACGGATGATACGCTCAGCCTTTTGTTCAAAGGTTTTGATATCAAAATAGATATGGATTCCTTTGATTCTCTTCTGGATGAGATCTTGTCTTATATGCGTGTTTGGTCCGATGTCATGGGCATCAAATGCTTCTTTTTCATCAATCTGAAATCATATCTCACGCCACAGGAATTAGGCCTGTTCTATCATGAATGTTCACTGAACGAATACTGCATTATTCTTTTTGAGAACCAGCATAAAAGCAGTATCGAAGGAGAAAAGATTCTTCTTATAGATCAAGATTTATGCGAAATACCAATCATTACAAATTAATGGCAGTTTAATAATTCCGAAGGGGTATCACCCGATGGATCCAACCAGGGCAGTAGCCTAAGTGTTTGGGATTCGTGTAATTCCTAAGGGGCTCAACCAAGACCAGCTGTCTCCGGGTATCCATTATGGTTTGAGATCCGTGTAATTCCGATGGGGTATCAACCTAATAGCGGCAGTTTTACCACCGGGGCATAGTTTGAGATCCGTGTAATTCCGATGGGGTATCAACCTCCAAGGAGGGAAGACACGCACTGAGAGCGGTTTGAGAACCGTGTAATTCCGATGGGGTATCAACCTGCTTACCGATTCGGAGCCGCCCAAGGACTGTTTGAGAACCGTGTAATTCCGATGGGGTATCAACCCGAAGGGAGGCCTGTAATGGCACGGACAGCGTTTGAGAACCGTGTAATTCCGATGGGGTATCAACCTCTCCAGCTTGTCTGAATAGTCCGCGTCCAGTTTGAGAACCGTGTAATTCCGATGGGGTATCAACCACCTATACGGGGAATGCGGGCGGCTTGGCTGTTTGAGAACCGTGTAATTCCGATGGGGTATCAACCTTTGCCTGTGCGTCTATGGCCGCCAGCTTCGTTTGAGAACCGTGTAATTCCGATGGGGTATCAACCTTGCTTGCCGCCACTCCGTCATTCAGTCTGGTTTGAGAACCGTGTAATTCCGATGGGGTATCAACCGCATCTGGTAGAGGTTGAACAGTCAGCCAGGTTTGAGAACCGTGTAATTCCGATGGGGTATCAACCATGCTTTCAAGTCTATGAGCGGTCGTTCATGTTTGAGAACCGTGTAATTCCGATGGGGTATCAACCACTGGCTGAAGAGCAAAAGGCAAAGCGCAAGTTTGAGAACCGTGTAATTCCGATGGGGTATCAACCCCACGTTCTCGCCCAGCCC
>JAJPZA010000152.1 GCA_021204625.1 Clostridia bacterium
GATAAGTCCGACGATCTCTCCGGCGGCGATGCTGACCTCAAACTCGCGTTTCAAATGGTCGTTGTCTTTCTGCACTAGGAATTGGAGTCGGTAGTATTCTGTTTCAAGGTTTTCGAGGAGGATCTTCTCCGGCTCGCCTTTCGGGTTCCTCATGTCGTATACCCAAAATTCGGCGAAGTTGCATGTGATGACATAGCGTGGATGCAGGTCAACATCCATTTCCACAATGTACCTCTTGGCCTGTTGGAATGGCGTTAGGAATGTGCCGTCTGACTGGCGTATGGGCTGATTGAGGTTCTTTCCGAGTCCTTTCTGCTCAATCATCACTCTGGTTTCGGGGATGTATCCATCTATGAAGCTGGTGTTGTCGAGGTGCACCTGATCCTCAAATTGAATGTATTGTTCAGGGTACTCAACTCCGTAGACATTTCTCAGAAGCGATGTCCAGAACTGTTGGCTTTCTCCTTTCTCGTAGCCCTTTCCGTGCCAAAATTCGGCGAATTGCTTTGCCGCCTGTTGCTGTAAATCTGCCATGTCGGTTCTTGTTAATCCGAGGACATAAGTAAAGTCTATTTTTGGTAATGTCTCAAAACTATTCTGTAGTTAGGTGGCATTAGGAAAAACCACATTCAGAAGCTATTGAGGTTGAAATTCACTTCTGCCGGCAATAAATTTAGCTAATTCCTCCTTGCAGAATTCAATACGGTTGACTATGTCTATGCCATTTTCTTGAGGAATAGAAATTTCTTTCAGGATTTCATCACTGGCGCCATTTTCCGCATTAGACTTGAATATTAATGAAGAATTTCTAATCCGCACATAAAAATTATCATATTGTAGCCTTTTCCCGTAATGAACACTAGAAACTCTGTTCGGGTCGATTTCATATAAAAATGGAATATAAGAACTGGAGGATGGCTTCTGCGCTGTTTTCATTAACATGCAGTTATATGGCTCATTATAAAAATCATCGAAACAATATTTTCCGAAATTGCTATCACGGAATGATTTATATTTTAGTCTATAGTAGCGCCAATCGAATTTTTCTTCTGCCTCACATTTGTTTATGTAATTGTCTTTCAGAGAAAGGAGGTAGTCGTTTGTAAAAATTTCCTTCTGGCTCAGGAGATTGTATAGAATCTCCTTTGTCTGGTCAAAATTTTTCGCACTGTTCTTGTGGAATATTAAATCCCATGATGAATCGTTTTTTGCGCCAAACTGCCAGCGCCAATAATTTGACTCCTGTCGGCAATAGCTTCCAAGGGTAAGTAGGGCACAATCGATAAGGTCAACATCGCAATTAAATAATGATTCAAAACGGGATGCATAATTAATATTCTCAAGTCCCACAATTCCGATTTGTCCATGGAGGAGCTTATGATCTTCGAGGGTATAGAGGGTCTCTGCACTATCACTATGGGTCTTCAGCCATTCCACTTTTTCGGCTTCTTCTTTTAGTTGATTGACATTGAAATTATTTTGTTCTTCCAAATCGACTTTACCTTGAAGAATAATGCTATCAACCTGCTTGAGCATCGCAGGCAGACGGTTGCCGCCTACTCGGGATTCACTGTCGCTTATCTCTTCAGACGAGTTCAATATCAGATTATGTACATGTCGTACTCTTTCGCTGAATTGTTCTTTAGACACAGAATCATTGTTTAAAAGATAGGTGATGAAAGCATATAACAGAATCAGCCTTGGCAAGGGGAATTTTCTATTCCTAATACTATAAGAAATCGTTTCGCCATAGTTGTTGATGCAGTCTTCAAACAGATTGATGTTATAACGTTGGTCTATCTTGATTTTACCAATTTCATGTGAATATGATATGAACGATGAAAAGAAATCACCAATACTCATGCCTTGGATTTTGAACCAGCAATCAAAATATTTTTCGATAGTGAATGCGTTGTCCAATGAATCTTCGCCAGTGAAATAAAGTTTTATCAGCTCAAACTCATCACTGACTGTTGGTCTACCGCCACCTTTATAACAAATGATATCACAGATAAATCTGAAATACCTGAGAAAGGAATTGTCTATGATATTTCCTTCGTCCTTGTAAGGCCAAAGTAAGTCAGTCCATTGATGGTCTATTTTCTGTATTATACTTTTTGAATAATCCTTGTCCAATTCATTTAGGGTACGTTCGTATTCCGCTTTGAAGTGTTCAAACTGTGTCAGTGGCTTGCCCCTTGAATTCATTTTGATGTAGATGTCATCAGTAAGGCCCATATCTTTGATTATTAGGAAATAAAAAGATACTGCGCCACGTAATAATTTATCCCAAAGATTTTCAACGCCCGAGAAACAGCTTTGTATGCTATCAAGCATGGTCAGCATTGAATCAATGGTAGGGTCGTTCTTCCAATCAAGAGGAAACCATTCTTGATCAATGATTTCGTCTGAAATCTTTGTTGAAAACGTTGGATCATGGAGAACTAATTTCTTGCAGAAATCACGGGAAGAGGGTCTGTTTTCATAGCTGAAATGGTTAAGAAACTCATAATCAGATTTATCCACGTTCCCTATCTTGGCTGCATACCAGTATAGTAAAAAAAGTGTCGTAAGTCGTTGTTGTCCGTCAAGTAGTGTCAGAACTCCTGATTTATCGATATTACCATACACGAAATCTAAGGCAATAGGTTTATTATCAACGGCTTCGAGAAGCGATTTTAAGAAATTTTCTCGTACTCTGGCCGCTTCCTTTGTTGTGCGCCCTTGCGCATAGTCACGTTGAATTTTGGGAATAATAATATTTTCAATCTTTATCGGCTCCTCGTCCAACAAAAATTCAGCGTCGAATAGATTAGGTAATGTAAATTTCTTTCCGTTATATTGATTTTCCATGATTCTTATAATTTTTAATTGCCGATAACTATTGGTTCACCCAAATACTTGTCAAGTATCTTGTTCATTTCACTGATATATGCCTGTCTGTCATCCTCGCCCCAAAAATGTAATTGAGCTTTGTCTGACTTGGTGTAATATTTTAGAAATACCATTTTGGTACAGTAAGGGATAAATTTGCCGGCTTTATCCATATTGATTATGTCATTCCTTTTAACATCAAACGTGGAGTTATTAAGAGCGGCATTATCGCCAGCGTCCAATAGGGCGAGATTAGCTATTGTGTGTATATAATCGGTTCTTCCATCGGAAAGAACTTCATAAACCTTTTGTTGCAGTTCCTCGAATTTAAGGCCATCTATTTTTTCGGTTGACAGAATGTCTTCTATCTCATTGATAAGAGGAGTATCCATACCTGAAACTGCCTTTAATGACGGCAGTTGCAAAGTCAGCCATTCTATCCATTCTTTATGCTTTTGCAGCACCCTGGATTGTTGGGCATGGATATGCTCCAAACTCCAGCCTGTGTGGTTGTTCTTTTCATGTTTGAATTTATCAAAAGGAAACCTTTGTGCTTGCTCATCAATCTTCATAACAGATATGACGTTGAATAGCAACAACAATTTCATGATTTTAGAATAATCATCTTTATAATTCAGTTCGCCATAATTGCCGAAGGCGATGCTTTCCCTGATAAAATCATTAAGGAGAGCTCTGAACTGTGATTTGGTCTTGCCCTTGGATTCTTCGTAAAGCTCCTTCAAAGTCTTGCTATCACTTGCTATGAGATAGCCAATCTTGTGATATAGTTCATGATTCTCGAACCAATCCTTCAAAATGAGGAAGCAATGCTGAATGTCTGACCAAATCTCATTTATCTCTTTTTTCTTAAGCAGATCATCGAAAAAGAAGAAAGTAAAGTACTTGTCTCTCTCATCAATTTTCTTCCCAGACATTAAATCAAGTATTATGTCTAATTTAGTTGAGTATGAGGAATCTGGCTGATTTGTAAGGAAATACCACAATGATGAATTATGCAGTTGGCGTTCAATGCTGTCCCATTGCGTAGAGATTTCATTCTGCTTGTGCTCGGTCATTCCTTTATTATTGTCTGTACTAAGAAACATGGCCTTGACTAATTCTGAGCTTGTTAGTGGAATCTTGCCGATATTTAGTCTAGTAAATAGTTTGTATGAGTTTTCCTCGTCATTTACTTCGTACCAAATAACCTTGACATCCTTACATAGAAATGAGTATAGCGAAAAAGCGATGTTACTTCGTTTTTCACCATTTTTAACACGCTTCTCAAACCAATTCTCTATTGTTTCATAAGCTTGACACATAAAGAAATAGTCAATATTATCATTCCTTTGGGATAACTCAATGTCTTGCAAGAATCTTCCTGAATTCTTACGCGTTTCATATTCAAGTGAGAAATCTATCTCCTCTATTAATTCGGGATATCGCCGTTGCATGAACTTTAAAATAATGTACAGCGTAGTCAAGCGCTGTTGACCGTCAATAAGCTCGAACTTTCCATCAGCGAGTTTTCTGATAACGATTGGCTGTAGGCAATAGTTCTTATCTCCGTTAACATAAATGTCTTCAAGAAGGCGTTCGACCTCTTCCTCTCCCCATCGATAGCCTCTTTGATAAGATGGAACAAAGAATTCCCCTTTGATTTCACCGACTAGTTTTGTCTCTAATGTTATGTCACTCATAGGCCTTATCAATTGTTTGGTAAAGTTTTTTGTTAAAATGTTTAAGTTTCAGTGTTTTCCATAAAGTTTGTTATAGTAGCGCCATAACAAATTTTATGGGGTCAAAGTTAATGATTTATTCTACATTTCTTTACATTTAAGAGGATTATTCGTACTTAAAATAAAACACTTATATTTGTAGAGATTTAACGCGGGGCCTCGGGGAAGGCTCCGGCATGGGAAAGGAACGGAGATGCGATTGCATCACACGATATGGGAAAACGCTGCGGCCGCGTCGGCCCTTCGGCCGCCCCGCAACGCATTCATTTTTTAAGAGTTTAACAAAGTGTGGAAGTCCGCAGCAGTGATGTTCCGGACTTTCTTTATTTTTGACGTGGGAGAAGGAGGATGGACGAAGGGAGCACAAAATGAATATTTTGTGAAATTCTAAAGGGACACCGATAGATTATTGCATTTCATCTTTGTTCGGCTTGGCTTTCCTTCTCTCTCATTATCCTGACC
>JAJPZA010000008.1 GCA_021204625.1 Clostridia bacterium
GGTTATCCTTCGCCACACATTCGGACCTGAGCTCCTTAAGGTTGAATAGGCCTATACAAGTGTCCGCTATCCTCTCAAAATCGCCTCCCTCGCCTATATTGTCGGTAGTCACCTCCAGGGGCGAAACTACGTCCCTATTGAACTGAGCCGCCAATACGAAGGGTATTCCTACGCTGTTGGAAAAGTCCTTCAGATCGTTTACTACCCTCTTGATCTCCTCTATCCTCTGCCGGGAATAGTCCTCGGAATAGAGTAGCTGAGCGTAGTCGATATATATCACGGATACCTTGCCCTCCTCTCCCCTGAGGTGGTATCGTATCGCCTCGATCAGCCTCTCAACCTTATAGTTCTCCTCAACAATCCGGAGAGTTCCCGATCCTATCACCTGGGAGAGGAAGCGGCCCTTGCCCTGGAGAAAGCTCGAGTAGTTGGCCCCGCAAAATCTCCCGGTACGGAAATACGCCTCTATGGTATTCAGCGGGCTTCGGCTTATGCCCGGATCGTTTACGTAGGTGTTGAGGAGATCGGCCAATACCCTCCTCTTGTTGATCTCGTAGGAGAAAAATAGGATATGCTGCCCGCTCTCCCTCTCCAGGATCCTTTGGACTTCGTTAAGCGCAAGGTTGCATAGGAAGGAGGTCTTTCCGTGTCCCCGGTATCCGCAAATGAAGGTAAGCCCGGGATTGAGTGTAAGCTCCTCGGTAAGTATCACGTTCTTTCCGTCTGCGGTCCTTTTCTCGAATTTGTATCCGGTAGGGATCCCCGGCTCTATGGTCTGTAGAAGGTGGGTGGCCTCCTCGGTTGTCATTGGCGCGAATACTCTTGCGTAGTCCGTCTCGCTCGCCTTCTCCCTGCCCTTCTCGGCCGTCTCCTTCATTATCCGTAGGGCCCCGGCCGTGTCCCCCGCGCCTATCGCCTTCTCGATCCTTCCTGAGGCCTTCCTGACTGCCTCGGAGAGCTCCCGGTCCCTTATCCGGGCCTCGTTTTGATCGAGGTAGTTCCTGAAGGTCTCGGCCCTCTGCCCGGTGGCTGCTTCGTCCTCCCCGATCGCCTGAAGGATAAGTTCACGGCTGTAGAGCTTCGCCTCGCTGAGGAGTGAGCAAACCTTATCGCTGTACTCGTTCCCCGGGCCCTCCCTCTCCTCGGGCTTCAATGTCTTGTACGTTTCCTTGTATTCGGCTGAGAGCTTCCGGTATTCGTACATAGGGACGGATACCTCAGCCCGGATCAGTCCGTTAAAGTCCTCTATCGAGTGTCCTCCGGCAAAGTATTCGTCCGGATCATTGCTGCCTTCGGGAAGGGATGCTATGTAGGTCTCGATCCCCAGGGCCCGCGCTATCGGTATCGTGTCCTCGGTGTCCTTGCGGCCCGCGCTGTCATTGTCGTAGAGGAGGGTTATCCTCCGTACTCCCCGCCTCATAGCGTCCTCTAGCTGTCCCTTGGTAGCGGGCCCTCCGGCCGTGGCTACCACATTGTCGGCTCCCCTCGCCTGAGCCTGGAGAGCGTCCATTTCGCCCTCAACAATAACAAGGCTGTCAGCGCGTCCCCCGATCCTGAAAAAGGCCTCGCCCTTTGGCAGTCCCTTCGTGTTTGTGGTTTTCTGTACCCCCGGAGGCGGATTCCCGATTACCCTAAACTTGATGCCCAATATATTCGGCCCGCATAGGTAGGGATAGGCTATTCTGTATATGCTTCCTATCCGCGTTTCCTTGCTGTCGGGTGCTATCTCCTCCTTGTACTTCGCCCATGTCTCCGGAGTGGCTAGCCCGATCTTGCCGTACTCCATTACCTCCTCAGTGCAGCCCCTGGAGAGAAGGTACTCCCTCGCCTCCCTCGCCCCGTCCGTTTCCGCCCATAAATTCCGGGAAAACTCCTCCGTAGCCGCCCTAAGTGCGCTCTGCCTCTTGAAGTACGCCTCCCATTTGTCCCGGTCCTTCCCCTCGGGAAGCGGGATCCCGTAGAGCTTCGCAAGATCCATAAGAGCCTCATAGTAGGAAGGGAGTCCCTTCCTTTCCTGGTGCCAGGATATAAGCTGCCTACTATCGCCCCGCGCGTGTTCTATAGCCACATAGGGCCTATTCTCGTAAATGTAGGTGGTTCCCCCCTTAGGGCTTTTGTCTCTGTCCCCGTTGAGGTGGCAGTCGCTTTTCAGGTCTCCCCGGGAGTTTTTCCTGAACTTCATTTCCGGGAAGGCCGTGTCAGGATTGGCCCATATAGCCGGGATTATCTTCGTGTCTACGTAGAGCCCGATCGGCTCGCTCATGCTGTCTCTATTCTCCATATCGGTAAACTTGTAAACTAATAAACTTCTCAACAAATAAACTAGTAAACTACCTTACTCGCCTTCCCGGTTGTACTCGTATCGATCCAGGATAGGAATACTTTCCGCTATGGTCTTGCAGTAGCCGCAAATAAGCCTCATTCGCTCCGTATCGTCCCTGACTACCTTCTCCCCGATCTGCATACTCCTAACCGGAGGAAGCTCGGTGGTTACCCATGAAAGTTTCTTCCCGTTGGTTATCACCTGCACCTTGTCGAAGCCGTCCTTGGTATAGGGCTTGATCTTGATCGGGATTCCTAATTTAACGGAGCTCATTCCCTCCGGGCTCGCTACCTGAAGGATAAGGCTCTTGAAAACGTTGGAGCCGTAGGGAAAGCCCAATAGATAGGTTTCCGGGCTCGTCTTGTCATGGAGAACTAAGTACCAATAGAGCACTACTTCCCCGTGAAAGGTGCGCTCCCTCTTTGTGATTCCGGTAAGCTCGCCCTCAACAAAGGTATATCTCTCCTCGCCCTGGGGCGTTCTCTTGACTATCGCCCCGTCCTTGATGTTCAGGAAGGTATAGGAGCCTTCCTTCTCCTTTGGTGATCCTAACATATCGTATCAAAAAACATTGTCTATCAAAATTTCGGGAGCTCTGTCTACCCGAAGGTCCTCCCCTATGCTTGCCGTGTAGATCTCAGTCGGGCTTGGAGAGGCGTGCCTGAGAAGTCGCTGCGCGTCCTCTCTGTTTCCTCCGTGTGTCAGGATCGTAACGGCTGTAGTGTGCCTGAGAGAGTGAGCCGTGAACTCCCGGCCGTCCAGGCCGATAGCCTTCAGCCCCTCCTTGCATATACGGCTTATCGATCTCGTAGTCAGTCGCTCGCCCTCGTTCCGGTGGCTGTCGCTTATGAAAAGCGGCTCGGTGGGCTTCGCTCCCTTCCTGGTCGCAAGGTAGGCCCGGATCGGCTCGTATGCCTTATCTGTAAGTACTACGAAATTATCCTTGGTATCCCTGCCCTTGCCCCATATCCTGAGTATCCGCCTATTGCGCTTGAAGGTTATGTCCCCTACGTCCGCGCGGATAGCCTCGATAGTCCTAAGCCCGGTCCTCAACAAAAGGCTTACTATAGCGTAGTCCCGGAGGCTCCGATCCCGGAAGTAGGATAGAAGCTCGGTACTCTTTTCGTCTGTCAGATGCTGCTTCATGAAGGCCTTCTCCCTCCTCGGTGTCTTTACTCCCTTCGTGATATCCGGATACACCTTCTCGCTTTCCGCCCAGGCGTAGAATTTTCTCAGGGAGGTAATGTAGCTTGCGACCGAAAGGGAGGAGAGGCCCTTCCTGAAAAGGTGATCCTTGTACTCCAAAATGTCGGAGAGGCTGAGGTCCCTTATCGCCTTTCCCTCAGTCTCGGTCCATTCGAAAAAGAGCTTAAGGGTTCTCGAGTAGAGATCCCGGCTGCTCTGCTTGATGTCCTGGCCGTTGATGAAAAATATTAGAGCCGTTTTCCAATCGGCTGAGGAAGCGGTGGGCCTGCCTGAGAGAGCGGTCCCGCCTCCGATCGTGGAGAGTTGCCTATTATTTGCGGTTGCCATACCTATAAAATTAAGTTTACCTATTCATAGGGGCAAATATAGGAATATATTCGGACAATACAACAATTAAATACGCTTTTTTCGCCCTATCCCCGCTGCCGTGGCCCTGGGTGTCGGCTCAGGATCGGGAGAGGCCTTTCTAAGATGCCCGAAAACCAATTATTTTCGGCCGGATTAATTATTTTCATCGAGGAGAGCAATCCTTCCCGGAGAGCCGTGTAAAGGTGTTTTTCTTCCCTTTTTTCGGGACTGACTTTCTACTCGGTGCCTATCGGGCGTATCCATAGAGGAAGTCAGTAGATCCGGCCGGGCGTTGAGGTGTGGATCAGGGCCGGAAAAGACTCCCTCCTCCCGTCCCCGCTTGTGCCGAAACAAGGCACATTCGGAGAGCTGCACATATCCGGCCGGGCCTCTCACATTGGATAGCTTGCTCAATCCCTCC
The DNA here is from genome assembly GCA_021204625.1 of Clostridia bacterium. GTDB lineage: Bacteria > Bacillota > Clostridia > Christensenellales > Borkfalkiaceae > Coproplasma. The sequence continues at coordinate 4,299 of JAJPZA010000008.1, forward strand.
CGCTCGCGGGGTATTAGGCTATGTAGCCTTCTTTTCAGCGGCTACTCTGTACAACCTTCCGCCATTTTCATTACCTTTGCCTTATACCCGTTCTATTATCGCCTCGCCCGGTTGTCTGTGGTCCTTTCCTCGGAGCCGGGCGTTGCTGTTTTCCGCCCTCCGTCCCCGATCGTGACCTCAACTCGCCCTCCTCCCATATTCCGGCCTCTTGCGGAATAGAAGGCCTTCCATAGTCCCGATCTCCGGCCTTCATGGAATATGGATCGCAAGGGATCCATGGAGAGGAATAGGATAGCGGGCCTATGTCACTTTTCGGATTAAGCAAAAACTTCCTATGTATCAGCGGCTTCTCCCTTCGCGTACCTTGCTGAGTTAAGCAAAGGAGAAGGAATATCATCGGCAAGGCCGTGGTCCTCAGGCTGAGAGGAGCGGCCCGGCCCGGTGAGTGTGCGTCCTAATGCCTTCCTGGCTGTGGAAGTCTCCCTCTCCCCGCGCCTCCTCCTTTTTAGTAGAAAAGTGTGCGATTTTGTAAAGTTTTCAGCCGGGCCGGATCCTCGAGGGGCGGGGCTGCTGCTGCTTCCTTTTTAGGCGAAAAGTGTAAGATTTTGTAAGATTTTCAGGCGGGCGGGTCGTCGAGGGCGCGGGGTGTCGGATCTCCTTTTTTAGTGGAAAAGTGTCAAATTTTTTCAAATTTTAAGTTATTCGAGTCTACCGGCCCAGGAGATTATAAACAAAACCCAGCCCCCCTACCCCGGG
>JAJPZA010000053.1 GCA_021204625.1 Clostridia bacterium
TTTTTTGAAGTTTATCGCCACTTTTTGCCACTTGGATGAATAAAGGCACTATAACAGTGCCTCATCGGTTTAGCGCTTGTTTTTCAAATTTATCGCTTGTTTTATCGCTTGCTTTTGGATTTATCGCTTGTTTTTGGTCTAATCGCCGGTTCAATTCTTGTCCAGAGCAGCCAGGTACTCAACTGCGCTGTGGGCGGCTACATTGCCCTCGCCAACGGCCTTTGCATACTGGTACGGACGGCCGGTGCAGTCCCCCGCGGCGAAGACGCCGGGGATGTTCGTGGCGCATGAACGGGATACGGCTATGTGGCCGTCTTCTGTGGCAAGGCCGGAGATGATGCTGGCGGGCGGCAGGGATTCCTTGAGAAGGAACGCGCCCTCCACCGCTATCTCGCCGTCCTTGAAGCAGACCTTTTCAAGGCGCCTGTCCCCCTGGAAAGATACAGGGTATTTTTGGATAATCCGGATGTTGTCCCCCTTCACTTCGCAGCCGGGATACATGGGCATGAGATAGACCTTGGCGGCAATGCCGGCAAGGAATGAAATCTCGTGCTCCAGGCGCTTGTCTGTGCACAGAACCGCTATGGTCTTTCCCCTGTACAGGAAGCCGTCGCAGGTGGCGCAGTAGCTCACGCCCCTGCCCAGGAACTCCAGCTCTCCCGGCACAGGCTTGAAGGATTCAACGCCCAGGCACAGGATTACGGAACGGGCCACGGGGGCCTCGTCTCCGGCAAGGATTGTGAATGAGGTCCTGGACGGATAGATGCCGGTAACTTTTGCGGCCGTGGGGGATATGGAAAGGGTGTCGCAGTGGCGCTTTAATGCTGCGGAAAGCTCTTCGCCGGAGATGTCCGGAAGGCCTGGATAGTTGAGGATCTTTTCAGCCCTGGAGACCTTTTTGGACTCCGCGGAGCCGGCAAGCCATATGAATGACTTGTCCAGGATCTTTGCGTTTATGGCGGCGGAGACCCCGGCGGGGCCTGCGCCTATTATCGCTATGTCGTATGTCATGGTCACTCCATCCTGGAAAGGTCTTCCGCAAGCTCTTCAAGCTCCAAGGGCGGAACTTTGGCGTCCGCGGATGCCACGAGCCTGTCCACGGCGGCCTTGCCTTTCTCCGGGGGGATTATGGTGCCCACGCCGGCCACGCAGCCGCCGGGGCAGCCCATGCCCTCTATGAGGCAGCCGTTGAGACGGCCGGCCTTGGCCATCATGAGCACTTTGCGGCAGTCCGCAAGGCCTTCCGCATGCTGGATGCTGACTGGCGTTCCGGGGAAGTATTCGTTGATGCACTTCTCTATGGCCCCGGCCACTCCGCCGGCGCATGCGTATCCCTGGCCTGCTCCCGTGGACTTGAGGGTCACCTGAAGGTCCTCCATCTCATCCACTTTGATGCCCTTGGCGGCGAACATGGCAGCAAGCTCTTCAAAAGTTATTACGAAATCCACGTAAGAGCGGACCGTCCTTCTGGAGGCCTCCAGCTTCTTTGCGGCGCAGGGGCCTATAAAGACAACGCGGGCCGAAGGGCGCACCTGCTTTATGGACCGGGCCGTGGCAACCATTGGCGTGAGCTCCTCGGATACCTCGGACGCAAGATCCGGGAAATACTTCTTCACAAGGACCGCCCATGCCGGGCAGCAACTTGTGAAAAGGAAAGGAAGCTTGCCGGTTGAAACCGCCTGCACGTAATGCGTTGCCTCAGCGACGCATCCAACGTCCGCTCCCACTGCCACCTCGTACACGTCCCTGAATCCGAGGGCTAAAAGGGCGGATTTCATCTTGCCTATTGACGCTGAGCCGAACTGTCCTATGACGGCCGGCGCAAGGGCGGCCACGATGTCATCACCGTGCTTTATGGCCTGTATGAGCTGGTATATCTGGGACTTGTCCGCAATGGCTCCGAAGGGGCATGCGGCCATGCACTGCCCGCAGGCCACGCACTTGTCATTGTCTATCTTTGCCCTGCCGTACTCATCCGTTCCGATGGCGTTTATTCCGCAGGCCGAGGAACATGGGCGGACATGATGGGCTATGGCGTCATACGGGCATGACTGCTTGCACTTGCCGCATTTGATGCACTTGGACTGGTCTATGAAAGATCTCCCGTTCACGGTGCTTATCGCCCCTCTTGGGCATGCCTTTATGCAGGCGTGCGAAACGCAGTTTCTGCACTGGTCAGAGACCACGTACTCATTGTCCCGGCATCTGTCGCATGCAGACGGTATGACCTGCATTAAAGGGGGCTCGTAATACTTGTCCGCAATGGTGCTCTTGTCCACGCCGGAGGTTATTGAGACCGGCTTATTCTCCGGCCTTAAGGACAGGCCCATAGCAAGCCTTACCCTCTCCGAGGCTATCTGCCTCTCCCTGTATATGCTCTCCCTGTACTTCGGAACCTCATCCGGTGTTATGGTATACGGTATTGCCTCCAAATCCTGCGCCGGGGTCTCTGACTCAAACGCAACCCTTGCTACCTCTTTGAAGACCTGCCCTCTCAAATCCGTGACAACGCTCTGACTCTTCATGATGCCTTGACTTCCTGTACGCTGTATCTTCATCCCGCTCCCTTGCGGAACACAGACAGTGTACCATATCCCGGCAGATTTTACAAGCGCCGCAAGGCCGGGTGCCGTACAAAATGGCGCATTGCACATGGTTGGCAGCCACAGGCGGAAACAGCAGGGCCCGTATATAAAAACACCCGTACGGCTTTGTGGGCCATACAGGCTGCTGCGTCAGCTGCTCTTGGCAATCATGTTTTCAATTCCTTTTTTTCAGCTCATAATCCAGATATGTTATGCTTTCCTCTCTCGTGGACATGCGTGCATCGTCTCCGTATGCAAAGACCTTCCAAGGCCCTCCGATACGCCGGTGGACTTTGTACTGGGGTTCATACACTTCGCACCCATTCCAATCTAACGAGCGCTTATAACTGTCTGCATGAAGCATCTGCATGAGTTCTTCAACTTTCTTTTCAGCTGTACTGGTCATTTTCCTCTCCTCCTGTTTTGCAAAACGGATCAGTTCTGCCTGGCTGCCTTTTCCTCTTCCTCCATCTTCAAACTGCGGTAATATATATACTCCTCTCCTTCGTCATTTGGTGCAAGCCATGCATTATCGCCGCTAACAAAGATTACCAATGGATCCCCGATATACAGAGTTCCCCTATAAACAGGCTGATAAACCTCGTATCCTTTCCAGTCAATACAACGTTTGTATCCTTTGGCAGACAGTTCATGTATGATGCTCTTCAACTCCTTCTTAGCCTTGCGTGTCATTCCCTCTCCTCCTGGTATCATATGCCAGAATCATCCCTGGCCAGCCGCTTTTTCTTCCTCTATCTTCAGTCTGCGGTAATGTATATACTCGTCTCCTTCGTCATCCTGCGCAAGCCATGCGTCGTCTCCGTTTACAAGGATGACAAGCGGGCCCCCTATATACAGAGTTCCCTTATAAACAGGTTCATATACTTCATAGCCCTTCCAGTCAATACTGCGTTTGTATCCTTTGGCAGACAATTCATGTATGATGCTCTTCAACTCCTTCTTAGCCTTGCGTGTCATTCCCTCTCCTCCTGGTATCATATGCCAGAATCATCCCTGGCTAGCCGCTTTTTCTTCCTCTATCTTCAGAATGCTGTAGTGAATGTACTCATCTCCTTCGTCATCAGGTGCAAGCCATGCATCATCGCCTTTGACAAAAATAACCAGCGGGTCCCCTACATACAGTAGTCCTTTATATACAGGTTCGTATACTTCATATCCTTTCCAGTAATAACCACGCTCATATCCTTTGGCACCTATGTCATTTATGATGCGCTTCAACTCCTTCTTAGCCTTGCGTGTCATTCCCCTCTCCTCTTGGTATCATAGGACGGCTTTATAAAAGCCCCTACTACGTAGCAGTTCCCCTAAAGAAACCGCAAGCCCATATGGCCTTTTGCCATATGGGCTGTTGTTGCATGTTGGTAAACGGAATCAACTATGCTTGGCCGCTTTTTCTTCCTCAATCTTCAAACTGCGGTAATATATATAATCGTCTCCTTCGGCATCCGGTGCAAGCCATGCATTGTCTCCACTAACAAGGATTACTAAAGCATATCCGACATACCGTACTCCCTTAAATACAGGCTGATATACTTCATACCCTTTCCAGTCATAACTGCGCTCATATCCTTTGGCACCCAAGTCACGAATAATCTTCTTTACATTTTTCTTAGCTGCACGTGTCACTACTCTCTCCTCCTATTCTGTCCAGTCTATTTTTTCGCCTCGTCAAATATATTCCTGCAGAAATATGTATCCATGGATACATGAGTAAGGTTCATAATCTTGATTGTGTCCTTATCAGCAACCCGCATATATCTATCCATTTCACGAGCAGAACGCATTACTTTTCCCTTCTGAGGATCATAAAGGAAAACCTCGCTATTTTCCTTCATAGCAATGCATATATGACCAAAATTATCCCCTATTTTCATGAACTGCAAACTATACACATCGCCATCCTTCATCTTCCTGCTCAGATTACCTAAATAGTCTTCACCAGGCATGTCGTCAGGCTGGGGATGCCCGCCTTCGTCAGTGAGAAAAGCCAAAGAAGTATTTGCTGACAACTTCTCCATGGCAGGATTATTATTATAAGACCTTGCTATGACATTGAAACCCATCAATCTAGCAATATACACGGCAACACATGCCTGGCAATTGCTCTTAAAGCCACGGCCCTTCCGATAATTCGGGTTGCAATTCCCGCTGTTCGCCTCTTCAAAGGACATGGGAGCACCCTTTCTTATCTCAATAATCCCGCGCTTATGGCGGATGCGTATAATATTGCCATTGAGCCTTGACTTAGACGCGTTTGATGACTCGCGACGTGCTTTTCTGCCAAAAATCTTCCCGAATATTCCTATCATGATTGTATTTCCTGTGCATATCATATGTGCACGCATAGATGCTCGCACAGCAGCAATCCGGAATTCGGAAGACCATTATAGAGGCCTAATTAGCCTTATTAAGATCTGTCTCTTGACAAGAATATTTTA
>JAJPZA010000036.1 GCA_021204625.1 Clostridia bacterium
ACATTATATATTGTGTTACACTCACAGCCGCAACGCTGATTGCCGTTTCGTGCAGCAATATCGATGAGGATGAGAGGGAGATTTATGTCAAACCGGCAGAGGTGGCAAAGCATGTGCTGATAGAGGACTTTACAGGTCAGGCATGTGTCAACTGTCCAGCTGCGACAGCTATTATAGAGCAGTTGCAGGAGCAATATGGAGCAGACAATGTGATTGCCGTCGGCATTTACAGCGGACCTTTCGGTTCAACGACAAGCGGGAGACTTTATCCACTTACCACAGAGACCGGCAACTACTATTACAACACATTCGGAGTAAGTGAACAGCCGAGCGCATTGATAGACAGACATTCCGTAAACAGCAATACCGCTACTTGGGCGGCAGATGTGTATAATTATATACAGGAGACCTCACCGCTTATCCTTGACGTAACAAACACATACGATGAGACTACAAGAACTGTAAGCATTACCGTTGACGGCACAGCAATAGAGAGCGTTAGCGGAAAACTGCAGGTGTGGCTGATAGAGGACAATATCGTTAGTCCGCAATATCTAAGCGATGGCTCATTGGACAACAACTATGTGCATAACCATGTGTTCCGTACCACTGTTAACGACAAGGACGGAGAGAGTTTTGTTGTAGCTGAGGGTAGTAGTGCTACCTATTCATACACAGCAACGTTGGACACAGAATGGAAAGCCGAGGATATGTCTGTTGTGGCATTTGTGTTTGACGGCACGGGTGTGTTGCAGACAGTAAAGGCAGCCGTTATCGACAATCAAAGTGATGTCGATGACGGAGGAATGGAGGAAATTTAAAACAATAAGATAATGAAAAGACAAATTAGGTTTTTAATGTTTCTTGCCGCAGCGGTGTTCTCACTGACGGCAATGGCAGATGATGAAATTGACACATCTTTGCAGTTTGCCGATGAGAATGGCAATGTAATAGAGAGCGGAAGTACGATTGTCCGTACCGAAATCACTGATAATGGTTTTGCAGACCCATTTATCAGTTCTGGTCTGTATGTGAAAAACACTACAGATGAGGTTGTCGGTGTGGCAATGGATGTAACAACCTCAAAAATTGATAATGGTTCATTGAGTTTTTGTTTCCCTATGAGCTGTACATATCATACTTCTGTAGAGACATTCAGTAGTGATGGCGGCTCTTTGGAAGCAAGTGAGTTGAAGGACATACAGACAGAGTGGACTCCAACTGCATACGGTGATTGTGTTGTTACATTCAAGTTGAAGGTGATGGATTATACAGAAGGCAGTAATGGTCCAACTAATTTCAGTCTCAAGGCATACGGTCCGGAGGTTACTGTAAACTTCTCATATCCAGACCCGGCAGGGATCAATGGCGTTGAGATTTCGGGCACAAGTGAGATAGTAGCCCGTTACACGTTGCAGGGACAGAGGATATCCACTCCCCAGAGAGGCTTAAACATCGTGAAGTATGCTGATGGCAGGACAGTAAAGACAATAATTAAATAATAGTAATAAAGAAGAAAATATCATGAAGAAGATTTTTACCTTATTGGCGGCATTAGTGCTGTCGTTGACGATTGCTAACGCCCAGATTATCGGGAAAAATGCGATTAAGAAATCACCAGTAGAGTTGCAGAAATACCAAGGTGTGGCACCTGAGGCTTCTCCAAAGCTCAGCAAGGCAAATTCAAAGCCACAGAGGATATCATTGGACAACGATGAGCACCTGATTGGTTACTATACAACGGATGACATACCTGCGGCGACATACGGAAGTTATGGCTTTCCTAATAATACCGGGCAATTGAAAGCCGGTGCTATTTTTGAAGATGACGTGTTCCATAATTATTACGGAGGACAGATTACGAAAGTGCGCTTTGCTCTTAGAGGAGAAGTAGATATTGCTAATGTGGAGATCTATGAAGTGGATCCAGATACATACGCTATCGATAATACCCCTATTTCACATACCGATTTTACGGGAACTCCCACTGTAGGTTGGAATGATGTTACCCTTTCCACACCTGTTACGATTGAGAAAGACAAGTACTATCTTATTTCTTTTGAATATACACAGATACCAGAAGACTCGACGACAGCTGCACACCCTTTAATTACAGACACAGGCCTTGATGTTGATATCAATCCTTATTACGGTTTTTTGGTATATGGTTATTGGCCTTCATATAATGCTACTGACTGGAATGCATTCGTTACTTACGGAAGTCTTTGCATTCAGGCTGTTGTGAAGGGTGGCGGTGATGTAGCAGACATGGCCCTCAAGAACTTTTTTGTTGATAAGTATGGCAAAGCGGGGGAAGATATTGACTATAGTTTCAATATGAGGAATGATGGTCAAAACATACCAAGTACATACGAGATTAGCGTTTCCATTGATGGGGTGGTGCAAGAGACATTGAGCACTCCTGTTCCACTCACATCGGAGTATCAGACATATAATGGTACGATAACTTTGCCAGCCGATATATCAACAGGCGATCACAAAATTATGGTTCATGTAGCGAAGATTAATGGCAATGAACCTACACAATATACAGAGGATGATACTCTTGAAACGTCTTTCAATGTATATGAAGGCAGTGCCAGTGTAAGTCGTCAGATGTATCTTATCGAGGAATATACCTCCACACTGTGTACGTATTGCCCTCTTGGACATGCAGTTCTTGATAAACTGCAGGAAAATCACCCAAACAGATACGCATTGGTAGCAATCCATAGTGAAGGAATGGGAGCTGATCCTATGTTCATATCAGATAAAAGAACTGAATATCTTGAATATTATGCAGATCGTTACGGAACTTTACCAGCAGCTTCGTTCAACCGTTATCTATATAATGATGCAGACCTTAATGCTGATGAAACAGTGGCTATCGGAATAGCTTATGATACAAAATATACAGAAGAAGTGGCCAATGACATATACAACCTTGTGCACTCGACATACTCAAAGATACCTGTTTTTGCGGCAGTATGTATAGAGTCACATTATAATTCTGACACAAGAGAGTTGTCTATCAAGGTTTATGGAGATGGTGTAAGTAATGCGAAGGACTATCTTGCAGACAACCGCCTCACGGTATATCTTACAGAGGATGGCTTGGTTTACACGCAGTTGAATCAGGGTACTTACGATAAAAATTATGTGCATAACAATGTGCTGCGCCAGATTGTGAATGACAATGATTTTGGATTAGGCGATGAGATTGGCTGGACGAGTGAAAGCAGTTATGAGAATAATTTCACCGTAACGCTTGACAGCTCATGGAATGCAGACAATATGCACATTGTGGCATTAATCAGTAAAGACCTTGCCCATTGGGAGGATGACGCACTTGGTGGACATTGGTATTATAACGACTATGATGAGATGTTTGTCAACAACGCAAATATGGTTAAACTTGGAGAGACAACAGGGATTAAATCGGTTTCTTTCACTGACAGCAACGTCGTTGAGGTATCACGCTATACCATTGACGGTCGTCAGATATCGTCTCCTGTCAAGGGCTTGAATATCGTAAAGATGTCGGACGGTACGGCACGTAAGGTTATCGTAAAATAATTCAATTACTTAAAAACAGAATAACATGAAAAAATATTTATTGACAGCTATTATAGCAGCGATGAGCACAATGTGTTTCGCACAGGACTATGAGAATTATGGGCTCAGGATTTTTGAGTTCATGGATGATGGTTATTATTTAATGCGGGGATTGTGTATGTCCCACAATGGTAGATATATCGCTGGAGAGGTAGGGCTTAATGGCGGCATGTTTGTCTATGATGTGGAAAGTGGTGATTTGAAAGTACGTTTTGCAGAGAGCGCATTTGGATCGAGCCCATACGGTATTTCAAACGACGGTGTCGCAGCAACATACGATATATACCCAATGACTTACAGCATAGATGGTACAGAGACAGTGCTTGTAGAAGATCAGGGAAGTGCAAGTTTTGCTTCTGACATTACCCCTGATGGAACGATTGTGGTAGGTAGTGTCACAAAAGAAGCAGGATCCGTAGTTATTGATGGTACGGATTATTCAGATAATTATGGTAACGCCTGTTATTGGAAAGATGGCTATACGTATTACTTGCCAGAGCCGACAGCAGAGGATGTTGGTCTTACGTGGTTTGAGACTGATTCTTTAACGGGCGAGAAATATTGGTCAATGGACGGCACCCATGCCTCGTTTATCAGTGATGATGGCAGTGTGATAGTAGGATATTTTTATGACAGGTTTGCCACAAGTCCATGTATCGCATGGATATTGGATGGCGACTCATATACATGCTATCCGATATGCAAAGGCTATTTTCAGGAAGACCAATGGTGGGATGAATCTAATGAATTGCACGAAGAGGCTCTGGAAGAGCCTCAAAATCCATATTTTACATTTAAGCCGAAAGGTCTTAGTGGAGACGGGAAATACATATCTATCGATTTGGAATACAGTCACGGTACTGAAGACCCTCAAAATACGACGATAGGCAGGTATAGTATGGAAACTAAAAACTTGGAGAATGTAGCTGATAACGAGGATAACAGTTTTGAGTGCTCTGGTGTTGCTATCGATGGTACTATATTGGCTAAATCAGGTAGTGGATATGCATATATCTGGAAACCCGGAGCAGAGCCGAAACTTCTTCGCAGCGAATATTCGGAGTTATTTGATAACTTTTATGCTTTTGATGAAGAAGGAGAACACTGGCCGATGGCAATCACTCCAGACGGAAGATATATCATGGGATTTGCCTGGATTTACGATGAGAATATAGATTATGAGGATTCAGAAGGCAACGTATATAACGGTTATTACTGTTTCTATCGCCTTGACACTGAGCAGTATGCCAATGCCGCAGGCATTGTTTCGGTAACGAATAATGAAAATGACACTGTTGAAGGTATATACAGTGTTGACGGGCGACGTCTGAACAAGTTGCAGCCAGGAATCAATATAGTAAAGAAAAACGGAAAGACATCAAAATATTTAATCAGATAATATA
>JAJPZA010000026.1 GCA_021204625.1 Clostridia bacterium
TTTTCAGACTTGGGACTTTCATGCGGGCAGGCATCGCCGGCTGCATGATTCCCATGCGGCCTGCTTTGCTAAGACAGGTCCGTTGCGGAGGCCTCGCGGATAATGGGCAGGCACTTGGTGAAGCGGTCCGTATAGGCGTCAAAGCCGGCAACGAGTGCCGGGTCCGGCTGCACCGTTACGGTCTCCTGGTCATTGAAGATTGCCTCTTCGAGGTATTTGGGAAGTGAGTCATATCCGGATACGGAATACAGGGCCAGAATAGCCATGCCCCAGGCTCCTCCCTCTCCTGCTGTTTCAAGGACAGTCACAGGGGTATTCATGGCAGCCGCCATGTAGGATTGCGCCACGCCCTTTGTGCGGAACAGTCCGCCGTGGGCGTACAGCTTGGAGCACCGGATCCCCTCTCTCTTTAAAAGGATGTCCATGCCGGTCTTAAGAGTGGCCATGCTTGCGTATATCTCGCTGCGGATGAAGTTTGCAAGGGTCATATTGGCCTCTGTTCCGCGGATAACCATGGGCCTTCCGTTCTGCACCCCCGTGATATTCTCGCCGGATGTGTAATTGCAGGCGATGACGCCGCCGCAGTCTGCGTCCCCGGTGAGGGAATGACGGAAGAGCTTGGTATAGAGATCTCCCTGTGAGATTTCCACGCCATAGAGCCGGCCGAATTCATGGAAGATGTCCATCCACGCGTTGATTTCGGAAGAGCAGTTGTTGCAGTGCACCATGGCCACAGGCTTGCCGTCCGGGGTGGTCACTATGTCCAGCTCCGGATATACCGTCTTTGGGTACTTGTCCATTACCACCATTCCGAAGATGGAGGTTCCTGCGGAAACGTTGCCCGTTCCGGGCTGGACGCTGTTTGTGGCAACCATGCCGGTTCCGGCGTCTCCCTCCGGGGGGCAGAAAGGTATGCCCGCCATGAGGTCCCCGTCCGGGTCCATAAGGAGAGCTCCGGACTCTGTGAGGTATCCTGCGTTCTTTCCTGCGGGCAGGACAGCCGGGAGGATGTCCTCCAGCCACCAGGGCATATCGTTCACTTCGGCTATGCCGTTGAAGATCATGCACATGGCCTTGTTGTACCGGCCCGTCTTTTCATCTATGGGGAACATGCCGCTGGCTTCGCCGACGCCCACAACGCGCTGCCCGGTGAGCAGCAGCTGGATATAGCCCGCCAGGGTTGTGAGATAGTCTATTTTGGAGACATGCTCCTCGCCTGCCATGAGGGCGTGGTACAGATGGGCTATGCTCCATCTGGCCGGGATATGGAAAGAGAACAGCTCCGTAAGCTTCTCAGCGGCATCCTCCGCAAGGTTGTTTCTCCAGGTGCGGAAAGGCACCAGGAGCTTGCCCTCCCTGTCCAGGGCTATATAGCCGTGCATCATGGCGGATATGCCGATGGCACCCGTTTCCGTGAGGGTTATGCCGTGCTTTTTGCGGACGTCCGCCTTGAGGTCTGCGTAGCAGGCCTTGAGGCCTGTTATGATGTCTCTCTCGCTGTATGTCCAGATGCCGTTTATGAACTGGTTCTCCCAGGTGTATGAGCCGGAGGCAAGAACTTCCCCGGCCTTGCCGGTTAAGACCGCCTTTATGCGCGTGGAGCCGAATTCAATGCCAATAGCTGTCTCTTTAAGATTCATATAAGAGCCTCTTGTATTGCCTTGCTGTCTGTATTGTACCATGTTCCGGATGGAATTCTATATCAAAATTGTAATCTCTGTAACGGAATTGCTCGCATTTTGCAGGGAAATTCACCGGATTGGATATAGTATATGAACCTCCATCCGGGGGATGAAGGTTCTGCTTGCCTGGATTGTATGGAAATCTTTTCCGTCTGTCATGGGATTACTCCACAGCTACGGCTGCGGAGCCTGTCATGCTGCCGGATACTGCAGAGACGGAAACGGTGCCGGATTCGCCGGCCTTCACTACGCACATGGCCTCGCCGTAATATGTGTCCGTGGTGTCGGAAAGGTAGCTTCCGGTGTATACGGGAGCCGCGCTGCCTACTGCGAGCAGCTCGCCGCCTGCAACGGAGACTGTTATGTCCGCGCGCTCAAGGGGCTTAACGGTTCCGTTGGAGTCCGTAAACTTAAGGCGGATGAAGCAGAGCTCTCCGGGCTTTACCTGGGCCTTTTCCGGAGCTACGGTAAGCTGCGTGTCATTGCCGGCTGTGGTGAGAACGCTGGAACCAAGCTCCTTGCCGTCCTTGTCAAGAGCGACGGCCTTGACCTCGCCGTCCGCGTACTTGGTCTTGAAGACGTAGCGGCAGTTCTTCTTGAACTTCTTCTCGCCGACCTTCTCTCCGTTAATGTAGAGAGCCACTTTGGGCGCCCTGGAGTACACTTCAACCTGCGCGTCGTTTCCGCCCAGTCCGTTCCAGGACCATGAAGGAATGGCGTTGGAGAACTTCCACGCGGAAGGGGAATGCTTGTCGTTTGTGTGGTTTACAGGCACTACGGAGATGAACGGGCCTTCCTCAAGCTCGAAGGCAACCTTTGTGTAGAGGGCTTCGCCGAGCTCGTTGCCTATTAAGTCCACACGGCCGGCGCCTGCCGTCATCCAGCCGTTTCCGTGGGTGAAGTCCTCTGCATAGTCCCTGTACTCCCATGCTCCTATTCCGTTCTCGCCGAGGTAGTCAATGCCGGACCATACGAAATCGCCTATGAGTGCGGGGCGGTCCTTTGCAAGCTCCCAGAACTTGTACGCGTCAGAGCAGAATGTCTCGGAGCCGAGAATGACTCTGTCCGGATATTTCTTGACGTCATGCTTGTAGCGCTTTATGCCATAGTTGTAGCCGGCGGCGTCCATCTCCGCGTAGCAGCCGCGGGTGGTGACGTCACAGAAATACATCGTGGCCATGGTGGTCATGAAACCGGAGCCCAGCATTCCCGCAAGGTTGTTGAAGAATTCGGATCCCACGGCCTTCTTTTTCTTGGCCTTCGCGGGCTTCTTGGCTGTGTCTGCGGCTGCATCCGCTCCCTTCTTCGCGGCTTCCTTCTCTGCTTTGGCGGCGGCCTTGGCGGCCTTCTTTTCCGCCTTTGCGGCCTCTTGCTCTGACTTCTTGTCCGAGTACTGGCCCATGCCTATGGAGGACAGGAAGTTGAAGAAGATGTTGACGCCCACGGTCACCGGCCTGTCCGGGTCCAGCTCCTTGCACACGGCCTTCATCTGCTTGAAGAACTCTATGCCCTTCTTCTGGGCTGTCTCTGCGACCTCGTTTCCGAGGGAGTACATTATGACGGAAGGATGGTTGTAATCCTTGTCTATCATGTCCGCGATGTCCTGTTGGTACCATTCCATCACGTACCTGCCGTAGTCGAACTTGCACTTGTGGATGTACCACATATCCACATACTCGTCCATCATAAGCATGCCAAGCTCATCGCAGGCACGAAGCATTGCCTTTGAGCAGGGGTTGTGGGCGGAACGGACGGCGTTGTATCCGGCCTTCTTGAGGATTGCTATCTTTCTGTATTCCGCATCGTCATAGCACCTTGCGCCGAGGATTCCGTTGTCATGGTGTATGCATCCGCCGCGGATGATTACTCTTTTGCCGTTTAAGCAGAAGCCTTCCTTTGCTGTCACCGTGGCCGTGCGGATTCCGAACTTCTCCGTGACCTCATCCTCTTCAAACTGTGCCGTGCACTCATACAGCTCCGGCGTGTCCGGAGTCCAGAGCTTTGCGTCTTCTATCTCAAATGTGAATGAAGCCGTTCCGTCTTCGGCCTGGGCCTCTGCCAGAGCGACGGCTTTGCCGTCCTTGGAAATCTGCACCTTTACGGCGCCGGGCCGGTTCACTGCAACCTTCACTTCAACGACAGCGGGGCTGACCTGGGCGGTGCGGATCTTGACTCCGTTCATCCGGATATGGGCCTGCTCCTGCACGTGAAGCCATACGGGCCTGTATATGCCTGCGCCGGAATACCAGCGGCTGTTGGGCTGGGCGGCGTTGCGAGCTATGACGCGGATTGTGTTCTCCTCGCCCCACTTTACGGCGTCTGAAATATCCACATAGAAGTTGGTGTATCCGTACGGGCGGAAGGCAATCTTTTCGCCGTTGAGGTACACTTCGGGCTCCATGTATACGGCCTCGAACTCCAGGCTCAAAACCTTGCCCTTCAAATCTTCCGGAAGCGTGAACGTCTTCTCGTACTCATAGTCTTTTCCTTCTATCCAGCATCCGTTGACTCCGCACGCGGCCTCGTCCGAACGCTCCTCGTCTATCATGGCGTCATGGGGAAGGGTGACCTCTTTCCAGTCCCCTTGGTCCAGATGCGCGTATCTCCATCCATTGCTGAAGCTGTACGTCTTCATTTTCCCCTCCGAATTATTTGCTTTCCGGCTAATCTGCCGCTGTCCATTTTATGCATTACAGCGGCGTTTTGCGGTTTGTTTCGTAAAACGGGCTTAAGTCTTCGCAAATGAAAGCACGCTATTCCGTCACAATGCGATTTTACAGCAAAACAGACTCATTGGCAAATTCATCTGTCCAAGTCTGCATGTCTGACGGCATAATCTACAAATCGGCCGCAATATGTTTCAAAAACAGCGCCGAATATCCCGGCATCCGGAATCATGCAGAGTCTTGCCGACGTAAAAGCACTGACAAGAGAAGCCGGCGGTTGACGCCGGCTTCTCTTTCGGATTTCTGTTTCACAGGTTTTGGCTGATGGGCCGCACGGGCTCCGGGCCTGCGGCCCGTGGGATCATGCTTCCTTTTGGTGCCGGAATTCATGACGGGGCGGATTCGTCAGAGAGAGAATCCGGCGGTCACGACGAACATACCGTCCTCGGTTTTAAATGACAGCACGCCGCCGTACTTTTTGGCGACCTCTTTCATGGAGCGGACGCCGAATCCATGGTTCTCCTTGTCCGGCTTGCTGGTTACAGGGAAACCGCTCCTGTCAAGCTCAAGCGGGGGGTCTTCGTAATAGTTCTCTATGCGGACTGTGAAGATGCTGCCCCTCTGCATGGATGACATGCGCACAAAACGGTTCTCCTCGTCCACCTTGAGAAGATATTCCGTGGCATTGTCTATGGCATTGCCGAAAAAGGAATGCAGATCCCCCGTGGACATGAATTTCAGAGCCTTGCCGTCCAGCATGACGTTCATCGTGATGTGATTGACGTCGCAGTATGCGGACTTCTGCATGAGAAGGATGTTGAGGTCCTCGTTGCCCGTGTCTATGTTGGTGTCATAGATGGAGATGGCGTCCTGAAGCTCCTTGATATAGCCCGGGTCTATGCTCGTTCCGGAGAGCATGCTGCCTATCTGGTGCTTTAAGTCATGGCACTTGAGATTTATGGTCTCCATGCTCTTTTTTGTGTCCTCGGACTGCTTTTTGTAGTTCTCAAACTGGATCTTGGCAAGGTTCCTCTCCTGCACCTTGCTGATCCAGCTGAACATGAAGAACTCTATGAGAAGGATTGTGAAGCTGAAGATTACGGTCACGGCATAGAAGAGATAACGGACGACGGCCAGGTCATATGCCAAATCGGCCCCGGCGCCGTTCGCTACACCATATATTGACCCGCACACTTCAAGCATCAGCTCCACAGCGAGGACAGCTGCGAAAACCACAAGTATATATCCGTTGAGGTCCCTGTCCATGCTGTCCTTGTACCTGCTCATTCTCCGCACGAATGCGAACCACGCGGCAGTGAGGCACGCAATATGGATGATGAAATAAAAAAGCCAGGACCAGACATCCGAACCGTACAGTATGACTGTGTACATGGACGGCACATTTGTTATCATAAGAAGAATGTTGTAAAGCCCCAGACTTATTGTCGATGCGCATTTCCCCGCAACGGTCGTGTACAGGATTATGCCTGGTTTTTCGTCAAAACAGAGGAACATCATGCCAACGGACGCAGCGAAGACGACAAGGTACATTATGACGGAAATTCCAGCTGTCGTTCCGTCTTCGGTGGAGTAATTTCTGACATAGACATAGAAATAGAACGACCCGTATGCAACGGCGAAACAGACAGCAATAAGGGCGACAAAGTACAGCGCAAGACGCAGGCCGAACTTGCGCCTGCGCTTCAGCGTTCCAGCAAACAGCAGAAAGTATCCGGCCGTTTCCAGCGCGTTTATGCCCATCAGATACAGGAAGTGCCAGTATATCCAGTTAATCATGTCTTTCCCCTGTGCGCAGTTCCGCCAGCCGCATCCATTCATGCGGCAGTCAATAACTTAATGTGCCATGCATGCTCAGCCGTTCATGTTCTCAAGGAGCTTCAGCATGAACCCTTCTTTCTTTCCCTTGGACATTTTGAGGACGTCATTGCCCACATAAACGTCCAGCGAGTCAACTTTCTTCACCCACGCAAGATTTACAAGGTAGCAGCTGTTGCACCTTGCAAAACTGCTGGCCGGGAGCTTGCTCTCCATGTCCGTGAGGGCGCCGAAAAACTGCGTCTCACCTTCCGCTGTGTGAATTACGACAAAATGCTTTACGGACTCAAGGTAATAGATGTCTGCAATGCGTATCCTGTATGTGCCCCTTGTATTGGTTATGGAGAGATACTCTGCGGGTTTGGCCCCCACTCTCCTGTACACGCGGGCAAGCATGGTCTTGAAGGAGCTGTATTCCACCGGCTTGACGAGAAAGTCCAGGGCCTCCACTTCATACCCCTTGAGGGCGAACTGCTTCAGATTGGTTATGAAGACTATGATAACGGAGGAATCAAACCCGCGGAGTTTCCTTGCCGCATCCATGCCGTTCATGTACGGCATCTCAATATCCATGAAGATGACGTCATAAACAGGTTTGTATCCGTCCAGGAACGCAAGCCCGTCTCCGAAATGGGTAACGGCGCAACTGTTCCCTGTCTCTGTCTCAAACTGCCTGCAGTATCCGTTGATCAGATCAACCTCTTTCATGTCATCTTCAACAAGCGCTATGTTCATCTCTCTCCCCTTGTCGTCATCATCCGCCGCCCGTGTCTAAAGTTGACTATTATTTTAGCCTCTTGCATTGCAGATTTCAAGTTTTTATTGCAGAATACACTGTAAAATCAGTTGTGTCAGTTGCGCTTCATATCATGCCGATGCCGGCGGACAAAAGCTGAACAGAAAACAGTTCATTAAATGTTTTGTTGTGCTTTGCTCCGGCGTATGCTATAATGTGTCCGGGGGGCAGAAAACTATGGACAAGGATGAACAGAAGATAGAGACTGTAAGCTACGAGAAGCAGAGATTCATAAAGCTTTTCGTGAACGGCATATATTACCGCGCGCCGCACAGGCACACGGAGCCGGAGATAGACCTGGTCTGCAGCGGAAATTACAAGGTAATCACACAGGGCACGGCATATGACGCAGTCAAGGGAGACGTCCTTGTATTCAGTCCGTACCAGAACCATGAGCTCAAGAGTTCCAGCGGTGACAGGGTCCAGGTGCTTATCCTGCAGATTTCCAAGGAATGGTTCAAGTCCATGCAGCTGGGCAATATAAGCTTCGGCGAGACTCTCGTCAGCGCCAGTGGAAATACGGAGGCGCTTGGCAAGGTGTACAGGGACTTCCAGGATCTTTCCAGGAACTATTTCAGGAATGGCCCGCTCAGTCAGCTGCAGTGCTCCAGGGACCTTTCCGCACTTGTGTATGACCTCATGCAGATAGTGCCGTGGGAAAACAGGGAGAATATGGCGGATGACTATGAACAGGCCAGGTTTGAGAACCTGCTTGCATACATCGAGTCCCATTTCACCGGCAAAATATCCCTTCAGGACATGGGAGACTTCATGAACCTCTCCCCGCAGTACCTCTCCCATCTTTTCACAAAGACCCTCGGAATCTCCATGCGGGACTATATAACAAAGCTCCGTTTCAACCAGGCCATACGGCTCATAGACTCCACTTCCCTCCCCCTCATAGACATCTGCTATGAGTGCGGCTTCTCCAATTACAAGTACATGTCCGGAGTGTTCAAACGGGAGCTTAGCATGACACCCATGGAATACAAGGAAAACAACGGCGTGAGGCCGGAGAAGTCTTATAAAACCACAAACGAGTACATCTACCCGGACAGCCTCTCACTGGACATCGTGAACAGGCTCATGACAGACCTTATCCCGGAAGACTGCGAATGAAGCATGCCGGGACGGAAACATAGGCCTGCCGGCAAATGATAATGATATGGATGAATGTGAAAGCCGGAGGAGCAAACACTCTTCCGGTTTTTTGATGCATGACGGTTATGTGCGGCCGGGCGCTTGCCTGGCTGTTTCTTATTGGCAGTGCAGGCTGGATCAGTCATAAACTGTCCGGAGTATGTCACCTTTTCCAGATTCTCATCCGAATAGAAACGGTCGTCCGCGTGCTTGTATTTCTCATACTCAATGTATGTCACATTGCCGCCGGATGCCGCGCCTTCAACAGGGGAGCCATCTGTGACGTATTCACCTGTCTCAAACGCCTCACATAGGCGCCTGGACTGGATAAAGGGAACGGATATGTCTGCTGTGCCGTGGCAGATATATACCTTGAGGCTTTGGACCTGCTCCCAGTTCTTCTGTATGTAATACCTGGGTTCCATTTCGTTTATCTCATCCTGGGTGAGCTCTGCAACGGGCTTCCCGAGCCAGGCCTCCTCAAAGCTGCAGCCGATGTCCATGGTTATTCCTAAGGAGCTTGCCCATGTTAGCCAGGACGGAACGCCCTCGCTGCGGAAGTCTTCCTGTATTGTGGCGAGGTCCATGCACCCGTAGAAATCCACAAGACCGTCTATATGCGAGCTTACGGAATATGAAAGGTCTTCCTCTCCTATGAACTTCACGCCGCTGAACTCGTCATCCGCCGTCACTGCCGCCATGGCTGCAAGATAGCCTCCGGCGGACTCGCCCCAGATTACAATTTTGTCCGCGTCATACCCATATGTCTCTTCATTGGCTCTGAGGAAGCGCACTGCGGCCTTCACGTCTTCTATTGCGGCCGGGTACAGGGCTTCGCCGGACAGCCTGTAGTTGAGGGACGCGCACGCATATCCGCTGTCCCTGAAATACCGGTACATAAACTGCGCCGGCCTGGAGTCCGCGTCATCGAAGCGGAACCCGCCGCCGTGAACAAGCACAAAAAGCGGGGCCGGGTCATCCGCGGTTGGAACATACAGATTGAGAGTGTCGCTTTCGGACACGTCCGCATACTGCACGCCCTCGTATGAGGTGCCCTGAGTATATTCCGAGCTGTCAATCTCAAGCGTTGGGGATGTCCAGTTCCGCCACATCATCCGCAGCCCTCTCCACTGGAATATGCAGAAAAAGAGAATAATGAGGACAAGCGCAGCTGTTATGATGACGGGTATAAGCCATAACCTGCGTCTTTTTCTGTCTTTTCTTACCATGCTTTCTCCTTTTATAGGCCGTCATGCTCTTATTTCTGTCATATCTCTCTCATATCTCTCTGCGGCTTATGAGACAAAACGGCTATGATTATGTTTTCGGACCGCACCTAGAAAAAGCAGCCAGGCTGTGAAGACCTGGC
Source organism: Clostridia bacterium (assembly GCA_021204625.1). Taxonomy (GTDB): domain Bacteria; phylum Bacillota; class Clostridia; order Christensenellales; family Borkfalkiaceae; genus Coproplasma. The sequence goes on from JAJPZA010000026.1 coordinate 9,490, forward strand.
TGCTTCCTTTCTGTAGGTGCATGATATGCCCTAGGGGGGAACACAATGGTTATGTGGGCGTCATGCATAGATGTTGTATTTGCTTCAATCCCACAGGTGAAGCACTGCGTCCTTCAGCCGGAAAACCGGATTGGGGAGCCTGGTGCGTTCAGCCTGTTCACTTGGAAAGCCCTGCAGACTGTGCGGACTTCTTGAGGAAGGAGCCGGCGAATACAGGAACACAGGCAGCTACGAATGAAATGATGTAGAATATCATTCCGGCCAGTGAGATGCTGAGGGATGCTTCCTCGCTCGCAGGATAGTTTACGGGGATGAAGTAGATGTCGGCGAACAGGGAGACTCTTGCGTTGATGAACACGCATGCGCCTATGATGAGGAGCACTCCGGCCACAAGGTCAGCCACCGGCAGTATGCGGCTGTCAACCTTGCCTGCAAGAAGCGGCGCGCCGACAAGAAGTATGATGGCTATGATTGCAAACACAATCGGAAGAGCGTTGACTTTCTGGCCGGCCATGTATCCGGTCACTGATGATACGATGTAAATGATCAGTCCAACAAGTGCCAGGACTCCGGCTGCAATTGAAACCCATCCGAATGCGTTCATCTTTTTAATGGTGTTCATATCAGCCCTCCTTCTTCTTCTTTACCGCGGGGACAACTTCACATACTACATATGCAACCGCGCTGAGTGCGAACAGGGTTCCTGTTACGGCTTCAAGGGTGACATAGAAGATTCTCCATGAGGACCAGAGCTGTACCTTGTGGGTTGTGTCGTTTGTGCCGTTGACGGCTGCGGAATTGACGAGTGTATACAGCGCATACTTGATGTCAAGCTTTATGGCTGCGCACATATTGGAATCCTTCTTTAATGAAGATGCGTTCCAGTAAGTGATTCCGCCGGTGTTGCCGAATCCGCAGAATGCGCATGTTCCGAACAGAAGAGACTCTTTCGGTGCTGCCGTGAGCGTTACGCTTGTGAAGTCTGTGATGTTGTAGCCCTTGAAGCCCCACTCGTTCCTGAGGATGTCAACCATCACGCCCTTGTTTGCAGAGGAGACGGTGGCACCGATACGGTTGTATGACGTCATGACTCCGTTTGCGCCCTGTACGTATGTCGTAGGATTTTCGCCCTCTGCTTCGATGAATGAAGACGGCTTGCCCTTAGGGGACTCGGACAGAGACTGCTGGAAGTTCCTCAGCTCCATCTCGCGAGCCTTCTGCTCTGTCATGAAGACAGCAACGCCGGAACGGTTGATTTCCTGAGAGTTGAATGCAAGATGCTTTACGTTGACGAAGCATCCCTTGGACTGGGCGCCCTGCACAACTGCGCTGGCGGTGTATCCGGAAAGGATTGGATCCTCTGAATAATACTCAGCGCCGCGGCCGTTGTATGCGTTTCTGTGGAGGTTGGTTGCGGGTCCGCACATGCATATCATTCCGAGCATGAGCGTGCTCTCGCCGAGAACAAGCTGGCCGTCCCTGTAGCAGAGCTCCTTGTTCCAGCTGTATGCGAGGTTTGTTGCTGAAGGCGGTACTCTTGTGCCGTAATCGCCATATACGTGTCCGCTAGGGGAATCGGGGTTCACAGTGTTGATGTCCGTGAACGCCTCGCCCTTGTAGGAACCTTCGTTGAGATAATGGGAATCTGATCCTCCGGGGCCGTCATCGAATCCGCCGCCTGCAAAGCCTACAGACTCTATCTCTTCAAGATTATGGAATGAGTTTTCTGCAAATGCAAGGAACTCTTCGATTGTAACCTGGTTTACGAAATCATCCCAGCGGTCATCATCCCACTCAGCAAGCTGCATCTGGCTCATCGTGATTCCGCTGTCAACGCCCCATACATAGTCAGATGTATCATCGTTTGTATGGAGAGTATAGAAATCATCTGTAAGCTGCTCAGCGAGTGTATCATCGGATGTGGCGATAAGGCCTGAATAAGTCTCGGGGTATGTGTTCTTCCAGTCGGATCTGGAAAGATACTTGATGGTGGAATCAAGGTTTGTGTCGAAGCCGTTCAGAATATCTGTTGCATAGCGGCCTGTTGTCAGCACGTTCGTGATGGTCTCACCGGTGTCGCTTGTGGAGAATGTTCTGGAATCAACATCAGTATCAGGATCTGTTGCAGTGTAATTCCAGGTGTAAACCTTCTCGGCATCGCCGTCTTCGGTCATGTTGGTATTCAAGGATGTAGTGTATCCCTGCTTTGCAAGCACATTTTCAAGTGCTTCATGAGCGCCGTTGCCGAGCGCGAAGTAATAATTGCCGTAGTCAAGGATGTATGTCTTGGCGTTGGTGTAGTCATAGCTTGCAAGGTTGGACATGTCCACATACAGGGTTATGGTCTGGCTCTCGCCGGGCTCAATAACATCCGTCTTCTCGTAATCTATGAGCTGTATGGCAGACTTTTCAACATAGTTGTTCTTGTCATATGCGGTGTAAGGAACCTGCACGTAGAGCTGGATGACATCCTTGCCTGCAACAGAACCGGTGTTGGTTACCTTTACGGTGAACTCAGCAAGGTCTTTGAGGTTTCCGTAAATAGTCGGAGTTCCTACGAACTCCTGGGTGAATGACGTGTATGAAAGTCCATAGCCGAAGCCGTATGACACTTCGTTGTCATAATCCCATGTTCCGTCTGTCGTGCCAAGTATGCCGTCAGCATTGACATACTGGCCGGCTGCCGCGTTGGATGCGTTGGAAGTAAGCTCGGAAGGTACTACCGTGTCATAATATCTGGTCTCATAATAACGGTATCCGGTATAGATGCCTTCAGCCTCAATGCAGTATGAGTTCATGCTGTCTGCATCAAGGGATGACAGGTCGCCTGCCCACTCGGTCATGTCACCAAAGTTCATCATTGAAGGGTTGTCCGCAGTGTTTACCGCATAGATGTCGCCGAGATGAGCTGAAGGGTTGACTGTTCCGTTGAGAACTCTTGCCACAGAGTGGAATCCGTATGCTCCGGGATAGCCTATCCAGAGGATTGCGTCTATCTTGTCATCATTCTTGAGGCTGTCAATCTCAAGCTGCTGTGTGCTGTTTACAAGCACTATGACCTTGTTGAAGTTTTCTTCTGCGTAGGTTATGACTGCCTTCTCTTTCTGGGAAAGGCCGAGGATGTTGCCGCTGTCAGGAATATCATCCTTATCCATTCCGGTTGTGCCGTCTGAGCCGGGACGGTATTCATCTGACTCTCCGCCGGGACGTCCGAATACAACGATTGCCGTATCATAATCAGTGTTGTCACTTGCGTAATTTGCGTTGTATTTGGCAAGATCCGTAAAGCTTGCCTCAGGAATGTCATCCGTTCCGGTAAGCTTTGAATATGCGGGGCTTGCTCCTGCAAATCCCTGCGCCTGAGCCCATTCGCCGACTTTGTCAGAATCATTGCAGTAGCCTTCATATGCCTTAAGCATCTCCGGGTTGAGCTGGAATCCTTCGTCTGCGAATGATTCGTAAATTGTGTTGTCCTCCACTCCCGCAATATCAGCGATGCTGGCTGTGTCGTTGCCATAAATCGCCGCATAACTGCGGAGGCCTAAAAGTGTAACCTTGGCATCCTTGGCAATGGGAAGAGCCGCCTCTCCGGTGCTCTCATCCTCTACTTTGTTTTTGAGGAGAACCATTGTCTCGTCGGATGCTTCAATGGCAAAATCCCTGAGTCCTTCGTAAGCTGACTTGGCAGATGTGAATTCAGAATCCCATATCCATTGTACATCATCTGTATTCTCTGTCACGACTTTGGAACTCTGCGTATTCAAATATGTATCGAGGGATGACGGGTACTGCTCCATTACAACGCCGATTGTGATGGAAATCACAAGCAGTCCTGCAAGGACAACCGTCAGCCCGCGAAATATTTTTGCGAGTTTAGCCATTTCGTTCCTCCTTATTTATTTGCGCTGTTGTCCTTCCTTTATCTTTCCAATCAGGCCATTGCAAACAACAGCGTCTTGCCGGCCAGTCCCCTGCTGACCGCCACTCATTCTAAAATGCAGAAAAAGTTCCTTTGAGAATTTTCGCAGACTGCAAATTTGCATGCGTAAAAACCTCACCCCTTCCGCAGTCTTTTATCAAACTCTTTGCAATAAAAAAGACATTCTGCCATATGACGGAATGTCTTCAAATGGTCTTGCCGGATCACTCAGGCCGCGGGGCGCGCCCTGCCAGTCTCCGGGGGCCTGTCCGGGCCGGCCGCCTTGTCTGACGGTATCGGCACGGTTATGCTCAATGAAAAGATGCTGTCTCTGAACTGCACGTCCATGACGCCGCCGTATGACTCCGCCGTGCGCCTCATGCTCAGCATGCCGTAGCCGTGGACATTTGTGTCTTCCTGGGATGTGACCGGCAGGCCGTTGCGGAACCTGACATTTTTTTCGCAGTAATTCTCAAATGAGATGAACAGGAACTGCCCGCGCCTCCTGCACTCCATTCTGATCACGCGCTTGTGCTCGTCCTCTATGTCCGCCACTGCCCGGATGGCATTGTCCAGGGCATTCCCGAAGAGCGAGAAGATATCCACGGGGTTCATGAAATCCAGCGCGTCCCCGTCCACGACATAGGTGAGGCGTATGCCGGACTTCTCGCACACGAGGCACTTGTTGGAAAGCAGCACGTCCAGAGACTTGTTTCCGGTCTTGGCGATGGATTCATATATCATGACAGCGTTCTCGGCGTCCGATATCGCGCTGTCCTTCTCCTCGATGCTGAGGTCTCGTATGGATTCCAGCTGGTTTTTCAGGTCATGGCACTTGATGTTGATGAGTTCAATGGACCTCTGGTCCATTTCATACTGCGTGGCGGCGCTCCTCTGCATGTTGTCCAGTATCTCGTTTTCCTTCTTGAGCTGCCCCTTGTCATACATGGCGAAAAACATGAACAGAACCAGAAGGTCAAACACAATGAACATTATTCGCCATGAGAAGTATTCATACGCTTCCAGCGACTGCTTGTCATACTGCAGGATGTATACGACAAGCAGCATTACAAAGGCAAGTATTATAAGGGATATGCGCTCAACTCCGAATCCGCCCTTGTCCGTCTTCAGTTTTGGAAGGCATATCCGGAAGCACACCAGATGGACTGCAACGTACAGAACTGCCTCGACAAGGGCCGAATACAGGGTTATTTCCACAGGATCCCATCCGCATGCCGCCGCCACTATGCATGCGAGGGAGTATGACAGGTTCTGTATGACAACCGCAGTGATTGTGCAGAACAGCTCATCCCAGTAATTTGCCTTGAAGCATACCGGCAGGATACCGAGAGACAGAACAAACGATATGAAATACCTGAAGTACGGCAAATACTTCCCGAGCAACAGCCCAAGGGCCGTGGAAGCGGCGAGAAACAGCACAAGGGTCAGGACAATCCTTAACACAAACTTTTTGCGTTTCTGAAAAACGACGCCGAAAATAAGTATGGCTACAGCCACCTCCGCCGCATGCAGTAGATAGCCGAATATGTCACCGTTCAGGAATTCAGAAATGCCGTCCCAGAAAGACATGGCCTAACATACCCCTCCCTTTCTGAAATAACTGTTGAGCGCGGTCAAAAAGTCTTTTTTCCTTTTTCTGCTTATGGGAAGCATATTCCCGTCCAGCAGGCAGATGTTTGAGCCGTCAATTGACTTTATGTAGCGCATGTTCACAAGGAACGAATTGCTGCACCGGAAGAAATCATATCCGGACAGCTGCTCCTCCTGATCCTTTATCTTTCCCAGCTGCCTGTACTCATTCCCGTCTGATGCATGATATATCAGGTAATGGTCCATTACCTCAATGTATATGAGGTCCGTGAGCATGATGCGGACCATTGAGTCATTGTTCCTGACAACGACGTAATTCTCGTTTGCGTAGCGTATGCGGTCCATGATCTTGTCCATCAAAAGGCTGAAAGAGAAATACTCCACAGGCTTGACAACATAGCCTGTGGCATCCACTTCGTACCCTTTCACGGAATACTGGACCATATTCGTGACAAACACAAGGGCCACCCTTGCGTCCAGCTCCCTGAGCTTTCTGGCGCAGTCCATCCCGTTCATCATGGGCAGCTCAATGTCCATAAAAACAATGTCATAATTGGCCGTATAGTCCGTGATGAAATCCACGCCGTTGCCGAAAATCTGTATGCTGAAAGTCTGACCCTTCTCAGCGCCATACTTTTCGACGAACCCCTGCAAATTGTCTGCGGCGTATTTCTCGTCCTCTATTATTGCAACCCTGTACATTCTTGTTTCCCAATCCTCCGCTCCGGGTGCCTGAATTGCTGTATCAAAAGCATAAGCGCTATATATGTGCTTTTTGCATCCTGCCTGCTGTTCAGCCTGGAGCTAAAAGAGTGTATGCATGGACTACTGCGTAGTCCATGCCAAAGGGGTACCCCTTTGGCGGAAAATATTCTCTTTCCGGCTTGCGCCGTCTATGTAATTTTATTACTTTGACCTGTGGATTTCAAGAGTTTATCGTCATTTTATGCCCTGTTGTATTTATATATTGCGGCAGGAAAACAGCCGGGCGATATGCCTGGCTGTTTTCATATGTGATGTGAGCATGTGCGGGCTGCTTTGATGCATGGCTATGCATGTGGGGGCGTGCCTCTCGGAGAAGAGGCCCGTCATGAATGCCGCCGGATACAGACTGTCTGCTGAAGCCGGATTATGAGAAGCCGCTGCGGAACTTTTCCAGATTCACCAGATCCTGGTCATACACGCTGGACACCATGATCTTTGAAACGGCGCGCACGTCTTCCATAGTGTCCATTGTGAGGGGAGAAATTTTGCCTGCGGATATGCTCCGCCGGATAGCCGGGAGCTTGTATGTTATGCCTGGATATGAGAGTATGCGCATGATGATATTACGCATGTATGGGGGCGTACCTCTCGGAGAAGAGGATGTCCGTCATGACCTTCATGGGATCAAGGTTGCCGGAGGCCACCATGTCGAAGATGGCCGGGGAGCATCCGGAGACAAGGGCCACGCCCTGCCCGTTCTGCTTCACGGGCTGCTGGCTGTGCCTGGACTGGACATTCCAGAAGATGACTTCGGGAAGGTTGTAGCCGGCATCAAGGTACTTCTGCTTCGCGGCATCGAAGTTGGTGACATCCGCATCATAGAAGGCCTCGTCGAACTCCATGTCTGAGATTATGTAGAGCCTTTCGGGAAGCTCTTCCTGCGGAAGTCTGTTCTTCACCGCGGCATTTAGGATGAGATCGAAAACGGCCTGGATATTGGTGTTGGCAACTTCGCAGAACGTCATGATGTACTTCACCTTGTCAGCAAAATCAGCTCCCTTCACCTTTATGAACTTCGGCGTATGGGAAAAAAGGATCATGTGGTCCTTGAAATAGCCCTTGTTGTGCTCCGCAAAATACAGGCCCAAAGAGATGGAGATGGTTACAGGAACGGGGCGGCCGCCCTCGTACATGGAGCCGGACATGTCCACTACGGCAAGAGCGTTTCCGCCTTCGCCGTATACGGGCAAAGACTTCCACGTTGCGTCTATGGCCGCCCTCTCCTCTTCGGAAAGAGACTTCACCGCACCGTCACAGAAGCTGAAGTCCACGATGGACTCAACAAGCTGGTACGGAGCGAGTGTGGAAGCATTCAGCTTCGCCTCACCTTTCTGCACCTTCTGTATGAAGTCCTTGTACCTCTCTCCGTCGTTGCGCACGAAGGCCTTCATGTACTTCCTGAGAGCCTGCGAAGGCTGCTTGGAGTAATCGAAGGTGTAGTCCTTTGTGCGGAGGTTGTTCTCTATGATCTTGATTCCCGCGCGGAGCTTTGAGAGGGTCTTCCTGTACTCTGCGAGGTTCATGCCAAGCTTTGAGGCAAGATGCCTTGCCTGTTCGCGGGTTGCGTATGAGGATGTGTTGATTGAGGGCAGCCACTTGCCGAGCAGAGAGACTTCCCCGCCCTGCTCAAGGTTCTTAAGGTCCTCAGCCATGATGCTCTTTATATACGCCACAACCGTGTCTTCAACGGGAGTGCCAAGAAGGGAAAGGAGGTCGTCGTACCTTCCGTATTCCGGAATGTACGGAACGAGGTTTCTCATGATCTCAGGCTCCGTCACGCCGAGCCACTCCAGAATGGCGCGGAATGTATCCCTCTCCCCTAAGCCCTCGCGGATATCCCTTGCGAAGAAGATTGTCTTGAGGGCCGTATCCCTGTCTTCAGAGAATGCGCGGATGAACCTGGACACCTTCTCCTTGTCCGAGGCGTCGCGGATTGCTCCTACTGTGCCGAAGAAGTCCAGGCACTCCGAGCCTGTGGACCTGTACGTATACGCTCCGTTCTCCGTGCGTGTGATATTGGATTCGTTTGAAAGCGCGTTAAGCATTGCTTCTGCCATGATATTTCCTCCTGTGCCGTCTTGTATATGCGGCTCTTATATGCGGCTCTTGGTGTGTACTGCCGCCTTTTTCCTGGCGGTGCCTGGGGAGCGGACTTTGCAAGGCTGCGCCAAAAGCGGCGCATGCCTTACTCTGCCGCCTTGAAATTGTATATGGGCTTTATGATATCTATGATGTCCACGGAATCCGCAACGTCCTGGATTATGTCCTCTATGCTCTTGTATGCCATGGGGGCCTCGTCTATGGTGTCTCCGGAGACGGATGTGGTGTATATGCCTTCCATGCTCTTTTCATACTCTTCCATGGAGATGGCCTCGCGCGCCGCGCTTCTGGACATGACACGGCCTGCGCCGTGAGGAGCTGAGTAATTCCACTCCTTGTTTCCCATGCCGTATGCGAGAATTGAGCCGTCTCTCATGTTGATGGGAATGAGCACCTTCTCTCCCTTGCGGGCGGATATGGCTCCCTTGCGGAGTATCATGCCGTCCAGGTCTATGTAATTGTGGATGGTGTGGAAAGCCTCTGCGGGGGCAAACCCGCACATATCGCAGATAATCTCCGCCATGAGCTCTCTGGACTCCCTTGCGAACCGCTGGCATATGGCCACGTCTGAGAGGTAATCCTCCAGGTACTTGCCGTATACGAAGCAGAGATCCTCCGGGGTGTCTCCAGCCGGATGGCTTGTGAGCCACTCCTTTTCCATCCTCTTGAGCTCTCCCTGTATCTCCTTCTTCCTGCCTGTCTCTTTGTACAGGTCTATGATTCTCTGCTTTGCCGCAAAGAGCTCCTCCTTGCCTTTGTTGAGGTCTATGGCAAGACGCTGGTAATGCTCCGCCACCTGCTTTCCGAGATTTCTTGAGCCGGAATGGATGACAAGATATTTCTCACCGTCCTGGCTTTCATCTATCTCTATGAAGTGGTTGCCGCCTCCGAGCGTTCCGAGAGACCTCACAAGCCTCTTGGTGTCCTTGAGCTCCCTGTAGCATTTGAGGGGCGTGAGATCTATGCTCCTCTTCTTTCCCTCCCAGACGTTCTTGCCGCTGGGAATGTAATGGCAGGCCTCATCCACCTTCGCAAAGTCTATGTCCACCTTGCCGAGGCTTACCGTGTACATTCCGCATCCTATGTCCACGCCTACTATGTTGGGCACGACCTTGTCCCTGATGGTCATGGTTGTCCCTATTGTGCATCCCTTTCCTGCATGGACGTCCGGCATGATGCGTATCCTGCTCCCCTGGGTGAAGGGGTAATTGCACATCCTCATGATCTGCGCCACGGCGGACTCCTCCACCACTGACGCAAAGCATACTGCTGTGTTGTATTTGCCCTGTATTTCAAACATCTCTGTATTTCTCCTGATAAATGTCTGCGGCATATGCGCCGCTTAAATGAGTTTGCGGACCCTATTCCGCATCCTCCTGCGAGGCCGCGCAGAGCCTCACGAGAGCTATGTCTTCCGTGCGGAGGGTTATCCTTTCCACACCCGCCAGGCAATCCGACAAATCCATGGACAGGTATGTTTCCTTCAAGGAATCCTCTGCCCTGTCATATACAACTTCCCTGCTGTACAGCTTTCCGTCTGCATATGCATAAAGCCCGTCCAAATAATCTTCTTCCGGATGATATGCATACTTCTCATCCAGCTCATCCGTAAGAACCAGGTACTCATCCCCTTCATACTCCTTGAAGGTGAGCTCCTCCGGCCAGTCTTCATTACTGATTTCCCTTACCATGCACATCTCCCCGGGCTTGTACGCCAGAGTGAGATAACCATATCCCGGCACAAATTCCATGTTGCTAAGGGTGCCTTCTATCTCAGTGCCGTCCTTGAGCGTGCATGCAGCCGGCTGTCCGTTCAATCTGCATACAGCAAATTCAAACAGGTCTTCTCCGGCTATGCCTTCCTCCAGTATATGATCAAATGAAGCGCAGGCCCTTTCCATGTTCTCCATGCAGGCGAGAACTTCAGCAACATCCAGCACCGTCCCCTGAACGGAGTACAAGGCAAGCTTTTTGCATCCGCTGGCTAAGATGACGTCCTTCATCTCGGGGAAGCCGTCGCAATGGAACTGGTATATCTTCCTGTATTCCCTGGGCACCCTTCTCTTGTATGAATACAGCAGGTATGTCATCTCGCCAGACTCCGGGTCCGGCTGGCATGTGAAGGACGGATAGTCTCCTTCCGGCTCGTCATAATAGAACACCCTGCTGTGCATGAGATTGCACACGGCAAGCATGAACAGTTCTTTGCTGTCCGGATACCTTTTCAGCCCCTGCAGGCACTCTTCAAGGCCGTAATCCTGCCTTATGCCCTCCACGGCAAAAGCATGTATGATATACGCAGCCGCAGCGTCTGAGAGCGCAGGGCTCTCCGGAGCATGCCTGGAATACAGCCTGCGCATGCCGGACCTGTTCTCTTCAGTGTTGTACTTGTCTATCCCTGTTGTTTTCATAATGTCTTCCGCCATGATATACTCCTCTTTTCTGTAACTTCGTTTATTGCATGAGACGCAAGGCTCAGCCCTCGTCCCAGTCCATGTATGCCACAATCTCGTCTATCCTGCTTATCTTGACGCTGTATTTCCAGGTTCCGATGATAACAGGAGGCTCCTCATCCTCATCCGCATCCTCTATGACTGTTGGATCTCCGGGTTCATGAATGAAGTTTGAAACAAATTGCCTTGTTCGGAGAGCGTACTCCCCAAAAATTTGTACA
>JAJPZA010000174.1 GCA_021204625.1 Clostridia bacterium
TGTTTACCCATTTTTTTGTGCCTTTTTAAAAAAAAGGCGTGGTCATATATATGAAGAGCTGCATGCTGGAAGAGCCAGCACGGCTAAGCCGGCGCACAGGATTATGCATATGGAACAAAGGAGTTTGCGCATGTCTTCCTCCGGGAAACAGATTCATGCATTGCATGATTATATCATTGCAGGCGGTCTGAGGCAAGCGCCGGCAGTATGCAGCATATTGCGCAAGATACGTATTTATGGCGCAAATTTCGCTCCTCAAGGGGGCTCGTTTGTTTTACAACTTTGAGAGCAGGAATTATAATGTGTGAGCATTGAATTGAACCGCATTGGAGCTTAAAGCAGTATGGGCCAGCTGTATCTGAAAGTCCTCATCATAATGGTGGCGCTCTTCGTCTTCATGATTCCAGGCTTCGTTCTGAAGAGAATGGGCAAGATAGGAGAAGGGGGCACCCTTACCCTGTCCAACCTGCTCCTGTACGTCTGTCAGCCCATGCTTGCAATAAAGTCCTTCTGCGTGTTCTCGGATGCAGACTGGGAAACAATCCAGTCCATGTCCAAGCTGTACATCCTGAAGAACTTTGCAATAACTGCGGCCATTGCGGCCATCGGCTACATAGTGATGTTCATTGTCTGCAAGCTGGTCTTCATCAAGTGGAAGAACAAGAGCGAGGCGGACGTGTACTCCTTCATAGCCATCTTCTCCAACTGCGGCTTCCTGGGGCTCCCCTTCATACAGGCCTTCACGGACAATGACCCCATGGCCGTGATGTACCTCATGGTCGTGAACATCGTCTTCCTCGTCTTCTGCTGGACCCTGGGCGTATATCTCATAACCGGAGACATCCACACAATCCGCCCGAAGAAGGTCCTTTTAAACCCGGCCATAATATTCAGCGTCATAGGCCTTCTGCTCTTCTTCGTGCCGCAGATCAACTTCTTCATGATAGACAGCGTGGAATACCTTCAGATCATCCCCGAAGACCTCTCCGCCATGACCGCGCCGCTTTCCATGATAATTGTGGGCATACGCCTTGCGGACATCCACGTCACGAAACTCTTCAACAAAGGCGGCATATACCTGGCGGGCTTCTTAAGGCTCATCATAGCCCCCGCCCTCACGCTTTGCATCGGGCTTCTCTTCAGGCCGCTGCTGGATCTCAGCTCCGTATACGCGGAGGAGTACGTGTTCCTTGCCCCCGTGATTTCAATGGCCATGTCACCGGCGGCTTCCGTCGTGGCAATGTCCGAGACATTCAACGGAGACCGGGAAACGGCCACAACCGCCTTCGTTTCCAACACCCTCATGTCCATAATCTTCATACCCCTGTCCATCTCCGTAGCCATGCTAATCTAGCTGAAAGCCAGCCGGCCCGGCCTCAAATATGATATTCCGCGCACTCCTTCCGGGGTGCGCTTTTTGCTACCGCATAATCCCTTTCACTGGAGTGAAATTATGCAATTATGCATACAGATTGGCTGTAATATCTTGCTCGGCGGCAAAAAAATACTGGATATATTGTGCTTTGTACGATTTGAACAGATAAAAAACAAATGTTTGCGCTCATAAAAATTCATCTTGCACACATGGAGACAGCGGCGGCCGGAACAGGGCAGAAAAGCCGGCAGGATGGATAAAAGGCCGGGCATGCAGCGCCCGGCCTTTTACGCGTTTATATGAGACTCAGTATCGGGATAATCCGGTTTGTTTTACCTGTTTGACGGCTTTTGCTTATTCTGTTCTGAGGGCCACAACAGGATCCTTCTTTGCCGCGGCGGATGCCGGGATAAGGCCTGAGATGAGCGTGAGGATAAAGGACACGCAGATCATGATGAGCGCCTCCCACCAAGGCAGAGCGCACAGGGTGTAGATGCCGAAGTTGAGGCCTACAACGAGGTTGATGATGGCCGATATGATGTAGGTCAGCACTATTCCCACTATTCCCGCGGCCAGGCCTATGATGAAGGTCTCGGCGTTGAACAGCGATTTGATGTCCCGCTTGCGCGCGCCGATTGCGCGCAGGATGCCAATCTCTTTGACACGCTCCACTACCGACACGTAAGTGATTACTCCGACCATGACTGTGGATACCACAAGCGACAGTGCAGTGAAGCAGATGAGGGCTATGGTTATCATGTTGATCATGGTGTCAACGAGGGATATTATGAGCCCTACGCTGTCCGTGTAGGTTATCTCGTCCCCTTCGGTCAGATAGGCTGTGTGCACAACCCCGTCGTTGTCCGTCCAGGTGAATGGAATCAGGTCATCTGTATTGTCCCCTCCGCCTGTGTCGCTTTCATCTGTTTCAGCGTCGGATGACCTGTTTATAACTGAAGGGTTGACGCATGCGCTGTTCCAGTTGTCCAGCCAGTCCGTGACATAAGCCTTGTAGTCAAAATCCACAGGGTAGATATAAAGGGAAGTTGGCATTGCCGTTCCGGCCAAAGCCCCCGCTTTCATCTGCAGCATCGCGGACGTGTCTCCGGTCGCGCTTGTCATCATGGACATCATGGACATGCTGGGCAGCATGTAATATCCGCTTTGATCGGTCAGTATCTGTTCGTTGCCGTAGTCATCGTCTTTAGGATATGTGTAGTTGTAGAAGAACGGCATCATGTTGAGATATCCGTCAGTATTCTCATTCACATACTGCACAATCTCGCTTTCCAGTGAAGACTCTATGGTCTTCTTTGTAAGGGCGGATGTATAGTACAGGCCGGAGGACAGGCATCCGTAAGATATGCCGGACTTTTTCTGGAGCACGATCTTTACATTCATGTCAATGCCAGAATCCTCGTCAAAGGCTTCATATTCGGGGGCTTTTACAGATATTCCCATGCTGGATAGCGTTGTATCTCCGGAAGGCCCGTTTCCGTCCGCATAAACCTTGTAATAGTACGGGGCATAATCCGCAAAAGTCATATTGTACCCCATCATCCCGCTGTCCTCTGGCGTTTCGCCGTATATCACGTCATTGGGATACCAGGTGAACGTCTTGCTGGTGAGAGTGTCAATGGAAACGCCCTGCAGGTACTTGTTGGCCGCCTCTTCGTCATACCCGTCCTGTCCCGCCTCCATGAAGGCGTAATTCAGGAAATCATATTCGGACATGAACCCGTACTGGGCCATGTTGAGGTCGGACATGGAGTTTTTGCTGAGCACCACCACGAGTGTGGACGGGTCATTGAAGATTTCCTCAATCTCCGCATCCGTCATCTGGTCCTGCGTCTTGCCGGTGTCCGTGGCAATTATGTCATACTGGCTTAAGATATACTCATAGTTGTCAGGAAGCTCGGACAATGTGTCCACAGTGCTTATAAGGGATGCGTAATCAGAATAATCCGGCTGTGTGCCGAGCACGGAAGTGTATATTCCCCTGATGCCCGTTATGGACACTTTCTCAGACGGCGGATTCTGTCCGCCAGAGCTGTAAAGGTCGAAATCTGTGTAGATGTAGTTGGCCATGTCGAAGTCATAGCCGTACTGGATGGTGTTGTAATATTCCGCAGGCATGGACTCAACGTATGAAATGTAGTCTTCCGTTATGATGTTCGTTGTGGTCATGGAACTCATGCTCATGAGGGACTCAAGCAGCGAATTGATGTATACGTTGTCCTGCAGTTTCTCGATGGGAACTTTGGTGTTGGAGGAATCCGCCGCATCCATAAGTGATGAATAGCTTATGGCCGTCTCTGTTACGGAAATGGGATAGCCGGAGAGCATGTCGTCCTCCATGTCCCCTATGTAGTTGGTCACGCCGGATGAGATGGCGAGAACCAGGGACACGCCTATGATGCCTATGCTGCTGGCAACGGCAACCATTATGGTCCTTCCGGACTTGGACAAAAGATTCTTGAGTGACAGGCCGAAAGCCATGCCGAAGGACATGGATGTGCGCTTTTTCCTGCCCTTGTTGGTCTTGGGACGCACTACGGGTGCGCCGCTTGGGCCCTCTTCCCCCTCTGCAGGCGTTTCGACTGCCGCGGCCTGCTGGCCTTCTGCAGACTCTGCGGAAGACTCTGCGGAAGTCTCTTTCTCGGGCTCTGCAGGTGTCAGGGTTTCTGCGGGTGTCCGGGTCTCTGCGGGCTCCTGGGCAGCCAAACCGGCCTCCGCAGCTTCTGCGGCCTCGGCTGCAGCCTCAGCCTCTTTGTATGCGTTCTCTTCGGCCTGCTCTAAGGCAAAGTCAAAGGGCATGGAGTCATCGGTTACGGCACCGTCAAAGAGACGGATGATGCGGGTGGCGTACTGCTCCGCAAGGTCCGGGTTGTGGGTGACCATTATGACCAGTCTGTCCTTGGATACCTCCTTGAGGAGATCCATGATCTGCACGGAAGTCTTGGAGTCCAGGGCGCCGGTAGGCTCGTCCGCAAGGACTATTTCGGGATCGTTTATGAGGGCGCGGGCGATTGCCACTCGCTGCGCCTGTCCGCCGGAAAGCTGGTTGGGGCGGTTGTTTATCTTGTCCGCAAGGCCCACTTTAGCTAAGGCGTCTATGGCTCTCTGGCGTCTCTCCTGCTTGTCCACGCCCGCTATCATGAGAGCCATCTCTACGTTCTGCAGTATGGTCTGGTGAGGGATTAAATGGTAGCTCTGGAAAATGAAGCCTATGGAATGATTTCTGTATGTGTCCCAGTCCCTGTCCGTATACGACTTGGTGCTTACGTCTTCTATGAGCAGGTCGCCCGACGTGTAATGGTCCAGCCCGCCTATGATGTTGAGAAGCGTTGTCTTGCCGCAGCCCGAAGGGCCGAGAACGGCTACGAACTCGTTTCTTCTGAACGCCAGATTCACATCCTTAAGGGCGTGAACCTGCCCGCCAGCGGCGTCATAAGTTTTGTAAATGTCCTTTAATACAAGCATCTGTGATATCCTTGTGCGCAGGATGCCCTGCGCCATGTAGTCTCATATAATCTCTTGAAGCACAGCCGGTGATGTTCACCCGGCGGCCTTTCCTGGCAATCTTAAAGGGGAGCCTGTCTCCGGCATTCCGTTATATCTGTGATATTATAAATTGTCTTTATAATGGTTTTAAGTGCAAAATTTGAAAATGATGTGTAAATTCCGCAGGCGGGCGCTCAGCCGTTGTCTGTTCCGTTTCCGGAACAGTCTGCTGCAGATGATGAATCCGCGGAAGCGGATGCTTTCGCGGAAGCTGCAACCAGGGCTGCATCCTGCTCAGTCTTGTATGTCTTGAGGGCGTCCTCCAGGCCGTTTCTGGATTTGAAGGCGAACAGGAAAGAAGGGCGCACCTTTCCTTTGTTGCCCGTCTTCTCCATGACCTTTTCCTTTGCATCCGCTTTGGCGGCGTCAAACTTGTCATGGATGCTCTCCTTGAGCTTCTCATACGAGATTATGATTTTGTTCTCCGTGGCGAACTTGCGAAGGCGCGCGGTGAGGTTTATGGAGTGCCCGAGGTCCACAAGGAAGACGCCGAGGAATATGCCCACAAAGAAGCCGAAGATGATGTTGTTCGTGAACCAGGCCACGGCCTCCATGACGTAGGGGTCTATGACAAAGTAGAATATGACGGCGACAATCAGCCAGAGGAATGAGAAAAGCGGGCATATTATGCCCTGAATGTTGCCCCACTGGTGCGAATAGTCCCAGAGCTTGATCTTGAGGCCCTTGATGAAGATAAGCCCGGCAATATACTCAATCAGAATCATCGCGGCCGTCATGATGAGGATATAAACTATGGCGTCCCCCCAGCCGGAGCCGGTGTCAATCGGAATCAGGGTCACGCCGTAGAGGCCTGCCAGGCCGAATCCGTACAGGGGCAGGCAGGGGCCTGTGAGAAATCCCGGGTTAATCCACTTTTTGGCTGTAAAAAGGCGCCTGAAAAGAACTTCCAGACACCACCCGAGAATGCTTCCGGCAAAGAACAGGAAACATGCTATTAAGAACCCTTCCATACTACTTCCTCAATCCAGCCGCAAGGCGGGCCTGGCTCCTCTCCGTCCCGAGAATCTTCATTATGGTGCAAAGGTCCGGCGAGTTAGGGCTGCCGGTAATGGCCGTCCGGAGAACGCCTGCCGCATCTGAGACGCTCCCTAAAAAGCTCTCCGGGGATGCCTTGTATTCGCTGGCCTCAGAAGCAAACCCCGCGGCCTTCGCAGCAGCCTTCACTTTTGCAAACCATGCGGAATTATCGTCGTTTATGTCATACAGCCCCGCGAAGGTCTGTATCATGGTGTTCACTGCCTCGTCCGGGAATGCATATTTGAGGTCCGGGCTGTAGATGTCATCGAAGAAGTATGAAGTGAGCTGTGTGAACTGAAGGGCCGTCTCTATGTCCTTTCTGCGCTTTTTTGAGGACGTGCCCATGATGAGGTTGAGTATCTGCAGGATGTAATCCTCATCCCCAAGATGCTCCTTGTCCGCATCCGTGCCGTAGTCTTTGGCCCACTCCGCCAGGAACTTGTACACGTCCTCCGGGTCCATGCGGGAGATTTCGTCCCTTGAGATGTCCTTGAGCTTGTCCAGATCGAACAGGATTCCGCTCTTGCCCATCTTCTCAATCTTGAAATTGTAATCCCTCCAGTCCGCGTCCGGGTTCTTGCGGTACCACTCCTCAAAGCCGGAGTTCAAGATTGTCATAAGATACTTCATGACGGCCACGGAGTAATAGCCTTCGGAACGGTAATACTCCAGCGAGAGCTCCGGGTCCTTGCGCTTGGAAAGCTTCCTCTTGCTCTCCCCGTCCATCTTCATAAGGGATGACGTGTGGGCGTATTTGGGAGGCTTGAACCCGAGCACGGAGAAAAGCTCCAGATGAATGGGAAGGCTGGACAGCCACTCCTCTCCGCGGATCACAAGCGTCGTGCGCATGAAGTGGTCATCTATGACGTGGGCGAAATGGTATGTGGGTATGCCGTCCGACTTGAGGATGACTATGTCCTGGCTGTTCTCCGGAACGGTTATCTCACCCTTTATGACGTCCTTGAATGTGTGCTTCACATTGGAGTCTCCCATGGACTTCAGGCGGATGACATACGGCTTGCCGGCGTCTATGTTTGCGCATATCTCCTCCGGAGTGAGGCTGCGGCATTTTGCGTACTCCCCGTAATATCCCGGAGTCTCTTTCCTTTCCGCCTGCAGGGCGCGGATCTCACCCAGGTCCTCTTCCGTGCAGAAGCAGGGATACGCCCTGCCCTCTTCTATGAGCTTCCTCGCAAAGGCCCGGTATATCTTCACCCTCTGGCGCTGATAGTACGGGCCGTAGAAATTCGTGAAGGACTGGGTCTCGGCGCCCTCGTCGAACTTGAGCCCGAAATATCTGAGCGAGTTTATGACGCTCTCAACGGCACCCTCCACCTTTCTCTTGTTGTCCGTGTCCTCTATCCTGAGATAGAAGATTCCGCCGGAGACATGGGCCGCCCTCTCATCCGCGAGAGCGGAATACAGGTTGCCCAGATGTATGAATCCCGTGGGGGACGGCGCAAGCCTCGTCACTTCAGCCCCCTTGGGCAGATTCCTTGCCGGATACAGGTCCTCGTACTTGTCCGGGTCTATAAGGTCCGTGTCCGGTATGATCTTTTTGGCTAATTCTTTTAAGTCCATGATTTTACCTGTCTGCATGCAGAATGCCTTGCGGCATGTTTTTCTTCATTGAATCCGTTAAACAGGGGTTATTCCTCGTCTTTTCCCGTTCCGATGACATTTCCGGCATCATTTCCGGCATCATTTCCGGCATTATTTCCGGCATCATTGCCGGAATCCTTTCCAAGCTCCGTGCTGTCTGCTGAAAGGTCCGTCTTTGGCGTTCTGGGAGCCCTGGGAGCCCTTGGAGCTCTTGAGGCGCTGGGAGCGCCGGGCGCTTTTGCAGCCTTTACAGGAACTGCCTTGGGATCCTTCTTCCCGGCCGCCTTTTTCTTCGCCTGCCTTGTGGCCTTTATCTTGGGAAGCTGGTTGGTCATGAACCAGCGCAGGACAAACCACATGATTATGAGCACTTCAAAGATGGCGGCGCCCAGATAGATCCACAGGATGGCCGTGAAGCCGGTATTGAACTGGTGCACGAACTCAAGGACAATGAGCACGCACGACCACAGGACCAGGGAAGCCGTTATGCCCTGGAAAACCTTGTTCCACCACTTGGTGCAGAATACGAGAAGGACTATGGACATCGGAAGAGGGGCCACAACAAAAACCATCCAGGCATACTCGCTTGTTCTGGGAACAAAGACAAGCGCCAAAAAAATCACGGCGGCCACAAACCACACGAATACAGCCGAAATGCACGTGATAAGCACGCGCTTTCCGTTGATGCGCTTCACCGGCTGCGCAGTCTCAGCCAGGTTCTTCTTGGTGACCAGCTCATCCAGCGTGATGCCGTATATCTTGCAGATTTGTATGAGCACCCTTATGTCCGGAATGGCCTCTCCCCTTTCCCACTTGGATACGGCCTTGTCCGAATAATTGAGCATCTCTGCAAGCTGCTTCTGGGTGAGGTGCGCCTTGTCTCTCAGCTGCACAAGATTCTTGGATATGGTCTCTTTCAACTCGTCCATACGGCGATTTTAACATAACTGTATGAAAATTACAAGCAAATAGATGACTCTACTGTGCGTAGAATGTGAAATTCCGGCTGGTAGAATTGCACAAATCCGGTTCCAAAAAATGCCGCATATAGCAAAATTTAACTCTACTCCTTAGAAGTAGAGTTCAAAAACTTGTTGCAAAGTGCCTATAATCCGGCACCATGCCGTTATCTTTCCGCACTCCGCAAAATACCCCTTTCCCCTCTTCCATTTTCCGGCTGTCCGTGCTATAATGTCCGGTGCCGGACAAAGGCGAAAGATCCCACCGGAGGACATAATCATGACCATACAGGAAGCAATGCAGGAAAGGCATTCCGTCCGCAGCTACCAGGACAGACCCATCCCTGATGAAATAATCTCGGCCCTGCAGGCAGAGACAGACGCCTGCAACGCGGAGTCCGGGCTTCACATCCAGCTCGTTACAAACGAGAAGGAAGCCTACAAAGGCAAATTTGACTACTGCAGCGCATACATAGCGCTTGTGGGCAAAAAGACGGACGACTTCTCGGACCTCTGCGGCTACTACGGCGAGCGCATAGCCATTGCCGCGCAGATGCTTGGCCTCAACTCATGCTGGACCGCCCTCTCCTTTTCCAAGGGAGCCGTGAAGAAAAACGTCTCCATCCAGGACGGCGAGAAGCTCTGCATGACCATAGCCCTTGGATACGGCACAACGCAGGGCACTCCCCACAAGTCCAAATCCCCGGAGAAAGTCTCCTCCGCACCCGCGGACGCTCCTTCATGGTTTGCGGACGGCGTAGCAGCAGCTCTTCTTGCTCCCACGGCAATCAACCAGCAGAAGTTCACTTTCACCTACACCCCTGAGGGCAAAGTTGCCGCCAAGGCAGGCTTCGGCCCGTACGCCAAGGTGGATCTCGGCATCGTGAAATACCACTTCGTGGTTGGCTCCGGCCAGTCCAGGGACATTTTCATCTGAGGCCACGAAAAAACCGTTACAACCGACTTATACGCACTTAAAACGCATCCAAGCAAAGAATAAGGGAGAACCGTTCCGGCTCTCCCTTTTGCGTTATGTTATGTCCTTGTGCGCGCTCTTTCTGATATTTTCCAAGGTCTTGCGCATCTTGTAATGATTGCCCGGAACCTGCACGTCTATGCCCTTCCGGACGGGATAGTCCAGCAGGTTCATGACGCCGGCCTTGTCCATGTCTTCGCTGTACACGAAGATGCGCCTGAGGTTGGTGAGCCTGTCCGTGGCAACCCGTATGGCCTCCTTCGCCATGGGCTCCAGTGACGGATTTCCCTCTGCAGGCGTAACGTCAAAGAATATGACGTACTCTTCGCTCATGTCCTCAAGAACATAGACCAGCATGTCCGGCTCCAGTATGGGCAGGGAATAGTAATACCCATGATATGAGCTTTGGAGCCACTCCCTCACTTTCTTCATGCCGGACAGCCATTCCTGCAGCTGTTCTGCCATTGTTATGTATTCCGGAGGGCCTCCGGGCAGGATAAGTGCATAGGCGGTATTCCTTGTTAGCTCTTTATCTATGCTTTTCAGGCGTTCGGAATCATTTGCCTGCACTGCATTGTACAGTCCGTCTCCCCCGTACAGAATCTCTGCAGGACCGCGGAAGCCTGTAAGGGACATGTCGCGCTTGTCATGATCTCCGTAGTCCCCGTACAGCTCAATGTAATCAATCCCGAGGATATTGACGTACCTGCGGAACCCCGGCGGGGTGCTTCCATCCGGTTCATACTGGGGCGCATGCCATGTCGCTCTCTCTTCAACAGCAGCTCTTTCTGCTGCCTTCCATCCGCTGCCAAAATCCAAATCAACGCTGCGGCCAGCAATATCTTCAGGTGAGATGTCCAGCTTGGATTCAAGGCTCTGCACTGCGTCCTGGAGTATACGCTTCATCTCTTCACCGTACCAGACATCATCATTGTCCTCAGGCACGGAAAGGGCTTCCTGCGCCCCAGTAATGACGTCCTTCAGGATGTCCGCATAGGGCAAAAGAGTATCCTTGTCCTGTTTTGCAATATGCTCAATTACGGCACCCGGATAGTCTCCTGCAAGGACATTCTCTGTAAGGTATACCAGCCCCATTTCTATAGCTGTGTCCACAAAGCGCCTGTTGATGAGGCATTCGACCACATCATAAGGTGAAAGCTCGGACGGAGCCTTCTCAATGACAGAGTTGTACCACTTGGTATATGAATCTTCAGGGTCATCAACTGGCCAGGACTTCTTATTGTATAAGTGCCTTATCGGCAATTCTTCTATTGAATTACTAATCATAACGTCTCTCCATATTTCCTAAATATCTCTTCAATATGAGGTATATAGTAATCGCATATGTCTACCGCCACCTGAATTACTTCCCTCTGCATCTTTTCGAGGTAAGGATTTTTCAATGACCCTTTTAAGGTTTTTACATGTTTTTTTAGTGAAATGTACGAACTCCTCATTTCACTAATGTGATTACAAATATTGCCTTCCTTATCCACTATAGTAATACCTTGGAACTCTTTTTCAACTCCAATCCAATCTGTTGCCTTAAGATGATCATGTAATGTATTGTTAATCTTTCTAACCGCAATCACTGGGGACCTCTTTAATCCGCAAGCAATATAATAAGCTTCCCATCCATCGCGATCTATGATATTATCCGGATCGGGATATCTGAATCTCCTTAATTCAACAGGACAAGGATCTCTCTTTAGAGAAGATTCATTAATTATTGCCCCGTTACTTGACTTCTTTTCAAGAACCTCATCACTTGCAGAATTATTCTTATCGGCCTCCTCCGCAGCCTTTGGATACTCCTGATTTTCAATGCTCTCCTGAGGGCTTCCCACCGTGCCATGCGCTAATTTGGAATCTTTCTTATTCATCTCGAACGCCTCCTTTCTTGATGAATACGATTGCGAATCCTCAGTGCATTCTCAGGAATGACAAGCTGAATATCCCTATCTATGGCATATCTGAACAGGTCCTTTACCTTTGAATCATCCGGCGTGGCAGCGAATGCTATAATGGCCTTGAGCTGTGGCATATGGTCAACCACATACACAATAACTCTCTCAAGCAGACTCCTATCCTCGCCTCTTCTGATTTTGCCCATTGTGTTAAAAGCAATAACAGACACATCTTCCAGCCCCTCAATGGTTGGCTCGAGTTTGTCCTCGGAGATATAAGAGATGTTTGGTATGACACTTGCGTGGCATTCTGTGGTCAGCCATATTGCAACTTCCCTGGACCTGCCCATATTGTGATAATTCATATATGGGGGTACATCACCGCAAACGGAATACTCAAAAGAGATGAAGCATTTCACTCCATCAAATCTCTTTTTGAAGAAGTCCAGCCTCTTCTTATCCCCATAGAAAATCGCATTGTACAGCCCGTCCGGGCCATCGAAAATATTATCATAGATATAGGTGGCAACACATGTATGCTCAGTCTTATGATAATCCTGCGGATGGTTATACAGGGCGATGTAATCCGGATAATCAGTAATGTTGCAAGAAAGATGGGGCAATCCAAGCTTTCCAAAGCAACTTGTCTTGTTGGTAAGCTGAAGCGGAAGTAAATTCAGCCGCTTCATGAGATTTTGTTTACTCATATAAAGCATATCTCCTGAATTTTTTATATAAAAAAGCAGAAATCGCAAATAACTGTTGCAATTCCCCCAGAGATATGCTATAATTAACAACGACCAAGAAGTATCATAGCATACTGGA
This sequence comes from Clostridia bacterium, assembly GCA_021204625.1. Lineage (GTDB taxonomy): Bacteria > Bacillota > Clostridia > Christensenellales > Borkfalkiaceae > Coproplasma. The sequence continues at coordinate 12,247 of JAJPZA010000174.1, forward strand.
GAGAAGCATTTGCACAGTTTGTGTGAGTGCTTTTCTTTCTATATTAAGCTAATTCATACGTAACAACTTTATCAGCATAATCTGACCAATCTAGTATCTCATCCATTTGAAGTCTTCCTAAAACAATGAACGGACATACTCCATTCTCAGCTGCAAAATTTTCTATTTCATTCCATGTTTCATCCCGATTAAAGGGGTCTATACGAATCTGATGATAGAACTTCTTATATTTGTTAGGGTCAATAAGAAAATCTCTTGCAAAGGTATTGGCTTTCTTTTCCGCCTCATCATCAACGGAACTGAAGTCAACAAAACGATACTTATAATCTTCGTTCAGAACATGAGCAATCTCATGAAATAATGTAAACCAGAATGTATCTGCTCTCTTGTGCCGGACAGTAAGGCATAAAATCAGCTTATCTTCTGTTATGCTCTTTATGAAGCCTTGTACAGGTGCTCCCCTGAAGTTCTTGACAACAGTAAACGCAATGCCACACTTACAAAAGATGTTACGTACTTCACGAAGTCCTGCATTGACATCTCTCAATAACATACATTGCTTGATATCAATTAGCCTGCTCTTTAGCAAGCCTATATTAACAGTCTCTGTCTTTATGTCCTCTGTCTCTTTTTCGCACAGTCTCTGCCACATAAAAAGGACATACGGATCAACTTTTATATTGTTGGAAACCTGCGCTCTGTAAGCCGCATAATAACTTATATTAGGTATCGTAAGCAAATCACATACACCAAGAAATTTTCTTAGCTCTATAACGAGTTGTGGTCCATTAGCAGATGGCAGATATCCCCTATCAATGCAATACTCGGTTATATCCTTAAGATTCTTCTGAATCTCCAGTTCTTCTGATGAAATATTATTCTCTTCTTTGAATTTTAACTGCTCCGCATCATATAATGCCTGCTTGCCTATCCAAAATTTTGCATCCTCAAACACATAACCCAGCTTAGCAGCGAAAGATACAGAAATATCTTTGCATCCGTTCACAATTGTCCATATATGCTTTTCCGAAACTCCGGTTCTCACAGCGAGTTCTTTCCTGGACATACCAGCGTTTGTTAAATATTCCTGCAGAATCTCTCCCGGATGTTTCTCCATGACAAACAAATCTCCTTACGATTACATATAATATACCAAACACGTATAATTCTTGTCAATTCTTTTATTACATGTTTTATGGATTTACTATATATATTTTTTTACCTTTTTGGTAAATAAAATAGGAGAACCGATTGGGCTCTCCCTGTTGCATTGCTATGTGGCTTTTGTATGGACTGAATTACTTGCCCCAGACCTCTTCGGCTATCTCCTTGACGAGACGGAGCTTTGCCCACTGCTGCTTCTCGGTGAGCTTGTTGCCTATTTCGCAGGATGCGAATCCGCACTGCGGGGAAAGGCAGAGACGGTCCAGGGGGATGTATTTGGATGCTTCTTCTATGCGGGCCTTTACGGCTTCCTTGTCCTCAAGATAAGGACTCTTTGTGGTTATGAGACCCAGGACAATCTTCTTGTCCTCGGAGACGAACTGCAGGGGCTCGAAAGAGCCGGAACGCGCGTCATCAAACTCGAGATAGAATGCGTTCACGTTCTCGTTGCCGAATACCAGCTCGGCGATGGAATCGTAGCCGCCCTGGCATGCCCATGTGGAATGGAAGTTGCCGCGGCAGATGTGGGAGTTGATTACAAGGTCTTCAGGCTTGCCCTCAATGGCCATGTTGTTGATCTGGACGAACTGCTTCTCAAGGACCTTGAGCTCATCCTGATTGCGGCCGAATATGAACTCCGCGCCAGGGTCCACGAAACAGCCCCAGGTGCAGTCATCGAACTGGATGTTGCGGCAGCCGGCTGCGTACAGCTGCTGGATGACCTTCTTGTAGCCTTCGGCGATGTCCGTCATCAGGGCGTCCATGTCAACCCCGCCTTCGGGCAGGCCGTAGTACTTCTCTGTGGCTTCCATGCTCATGGGAAAGATCATCTGCTCCAGGAACTGGGCGGGAGCGGGCATCGTCATCTTGGCGGCCGTATTCTCATCCTCAAAAGCCCTTATGTAGCGGTAATGAGAGACGAAGGGATGCTCCCCCTCCAGGGAGACCTTGCCGCAGAGATATGTGTCGTCTATCATCGCAGGCTCGTCATGGAAAGGTATTCCGCTGGCAGTCTTCGTATGGGCCACGCCCTGGAATCCCCACATGAAATCCAGATGCCACGTGGACCTTCTGAACTCTCCGTCCGTTATGATGTGGTATCCCAAAACCTTCTGGCGTGCAACCACTTCAGCGATTGCATCATCCTCAACGGCCTTCAGGGCCGCTGCGTCTATCTCGCCCTTCTCAAACTTCGCGCGGGCGTCCTTGAGACGCTGGGGGCGCAGAAAGCTGCCTACGAAATCATAGCGCTGGGGTGCTCTCACATTGCTCATAATAAAATTTTCCTCCACTGGAGCCTTGCGGCTATGTATGGCCTGTGCGGCCGTTTTTTTGCAGGAGCGCTAAGGGTGCGCGGCCTGCCATATTCAAGCCCAAAGGACTTTATTTGCTGTATATGAGGGGCTTTACGGTTTCAAAGAAGCCCTTGCAGCCTGCCTCTATCTCATCAAAGGCGCGGGCGAACTCGCGGGTGTACCAGGGGTCATCGATGTCCTCCGTCACGCCGTCGAAATCCTTGGAAAAACGGCGGAGCTTTATGACCTTGTCCATATACTTTCCGCCCGTTATCTCCTGCATGCCGATATAGTTGTACTCATCCATTATGAGAATGAAGTCGCTGCGCTGTATCTCATGCATTGTGATTTTGCGCGCCTTATGATTCTCGCCGTATTTGCCCAGGCCCCGTTTTTCCAGCTCCTTTTTGGCATCCCTGTACAGATGGGCTCCCGCCACACAGTCCGACGTGGCGCGGGAAGAAACGCGGACCTTGTCCTCGCAGCCCTCCTTGCGGAGGATGTCCTTGAAGATTATCTCAGCGGACGGGGAGCGGCATATGTTGCCGTAGCATACGAAAATGACGTCCAGCATATCCTATGTATTGGGCTTGAGCTTCTTCAAATCGCCTGTGTAGGGCTTGTAGCTGTCCAGGTAGTCCAGAATCTCCTCCGGCGTGAAGCAGTATGCATAGAGCTTGTGGCAGTCACGGGTTATGAAGCCCTTCTCCTCCACCCTGCACATGAAGTCCTCCAGCTCCCTGTAGTATCCGTCTATGTTGAAAATGGCTATGGCCTTGTTGTGCTGGCCAAGCTGCTTCAGTGTGAGAACTTCATAGAACTCCTCAAAAGTGCCTATGCCGCCGGGGGTCACGACGAATGCGTCCGCATCCTGCTCCATGAGGAATTTCCTTTCCGCCATAGTGCCTGTGTAAGTGAGCTCGTCGCACTCAGTGTAAATGATCTCCACTCCCTCTTCCTTGAAGAATTCAGGGATTATTCCGTGTATATGGCCGCCTGCGCGCTTGACGCCTCTCGCTGCGGCTCCCATGAGCCCTGTGGCCCCTGCTCCGAAAACAAGGGAATGGCCGCGCTTTGCCATCTTCTCTCCGAGGTCTTCCACGGCCTCTATGTACTTCTTGTCTATAGTTGCGCTTGATGCGCCGAATACGCAAATCTTCATGCTGCACCTTGTATCTGTCTTTCCGTATGATACCCGTATTATATGGCAAAGGGCGGAAAATGTCAAACCGCCCAGCCAAAGACTCACATACTGTTCACACAACACCGGTGCATAAGCCCGGAATGCAACGCTTTGCTATTCCTCGGGAAATTCCGTGATACGGTATTTGTTCAAGTCAACTTTGCCCAATACAATTTCTTCCGTGAGAAACATCAGCATATAAACGGGCATGTAAATAATATTTCCTTCTTGACGGATGTTACAGTTTGCAAGCACATAAGCCTCATCAATATCGTAATTCTTTGAAGACATTACCTTGCTTAAAGCGGCATGGTCATTATAGTCCTTGCCACTCTTTACCTCAATAGGCAATATGGTTCTGTCATGCTCAACAAGAAAGTCAAGTTCTCCGTTTTTTGCACTTGAATGATAAAATACTGAATACCCGTGTGCAGTAAGTTCCTGGGCTACATAGTTCTCATATACTGCACCGCAATTAATCTCTTTTGCATTGTTCAGTATACGGTCTTTGGCACCCTTCCCGTACTCCGTTGTCAAAAGACCGACATCACACATAAACAGCTTAAAGAGTGTGGTCTTCGAGTCCTTCCTGAGAGACGGCTCGATTGGTGAGTTGAACGCCGGCAGTGCCACACCAGCACGCCATAGCCACAGAAATTCCTTGTCTAATTTTGTGTATCTGTCTACTTTGCGCACTTTTTTGTTGGCAGCGGAATCATCGCCGGTCTTCTCATCATCAGCCTTGTTGACCTCAGTAAAGGTAAACCTCTTGTTTCTTTTATCAAGTTCTGACGGAATAAGGTGATATATCCGCGAAAGATAAATCTTTTCACTGTCGGATCCATATTGAGTAAAATCCATATCAAACATCTTCTGAATCTGAGCATGAATCCTGCTGACCTCATCAAGATCGCCTGAACGCAAAAATTCATCCACAGCCTGAGGCATGCCGCCAACTATAAGATACAAATTGAATATGAACTGCATTTTGTTATGTATCGTATCAGGTATGGGCTTCCTGTCTTTATAAAACCCCCGGAGATAATCCACTACATCTTCATTCTCGTTGTAGTTCCTTAAGAATTCCTCGAAATCCAGCGGGTACATCTGATAGGTATCCATATATCCTACGGGAGCTGAGTCAACTCCCCTCAAAAACACACCCAGCAGCGAACCGCTCAAAACATACCTGAAAGTGCCGTCATCAACAAGTGCCTTGATTTTGGTTACAATATTCTTGTATGTCTGAACCTCATCAAAAAAGATTACCATACCCTTCTTAAGAGGGGTTCGGATATGGGTGCGCAGTTTGATGTACAATTCCTCAAGATTGTTTGTTTCCTCAAGAATCTTCCGAAGCTCAACTTCATGAAGCAAATCAATATACACATACCGGACTTTAGCACGCTTAAGACAATTTTTGATTATATATGTCTTCCCGGATTGCCTTACGCCTGTAATCAAGAGTGCCGTCTTCCCCGTCTTGATCCATGAATCTATCTGCGCTTCTATCTTTCTTTTTAACATGAAAAATACCTCGTTAAGAACGATTACGATTGTAGCATACTATATTTATGAAATCAATTTTTTATACGGATTTTTTGACGATTTTTGACAAGATTTAGACCCTATTTTTGACGATTTTTGACAAGATTTAGACCCTATTTTTGACGTTTTTTGCAAAATTTAAATCCTGCTTTTGACGTTTTTTTGTAAAATTTAGACCATGCTTTTGACGTTTTATTACATATTTTAGATCCATATTTTGACGTTTTTTTGAAAGTTATATGTACAGTGTTGATATTTTGCTGACCGCTGCGCCGGGATTTTGGTCTATCGGGTAGGAGACGGTGATTAGCCGCCGTCCTCCCACACCACGTACGTACGGATCCGTATACGGCGGTTTCAATAGTTACCATGCACCTATTTGTTTGTACTCGGATATGTTGTAATATCCGAGGCTTTTCAGCCAACTGTTCTTTAGGGCGCTTTTAACCGTAGACAAATCCGAGGCTCTCCAGCTTCCACAACTGCTGTACGCCGCCATATATGCATATTTCTCATGGGTGCCCAGTCTTATCAGATTTCTCATCCTTGTCCTCGGGCGTTTCCATTTTTTCCATATATACGCGCGAATCCTTTGCTGTGTATGTGCGTTCACCTCTTCCATGTGGCCTTTCATGCGGGCAATGCCATAGTAGTTCAGCCAGCCCCTCACATATAACTTCATATCTTCAAATGCTTTCTTCATATTCTGCATTTTCTTCCGTGAAGTCATTGCTATCAGCTTGCCTTTGAATTCCTTCAGCTTCTTAGGATGTATTCGGATGTACACTTCTTTGTAGTCGTATCCTAGCGTAAATCCCAGAATCTTTAAGTCAAAGTCCCGCCTATAAGCATTGCCAATGCGGCTTTTCTCCCGGTTCACCTTCAGTTTTAATTTCCCTTCCAGAAAGCTGATGCTGCTCTCAAGCAGCCTTTCTGCGGCTCTTTCGCTTTTCGCAAACAGGATGATATCGTCCGCGTATCTCACGAACTTTACTCCCCTCTTTGCAAATTCACAGTCAAACTCGTTGAGATAGATGTTCGCAAGAAGCGGCGATATCGGTCCGCCCTGTGGTGAACCCTCCTCCTTTTCCATGACAACTCCGTCCTTCATAACTCCGCTCTTGAGATACCTCTTAATAAGCTGTACAACGCGTTCGTCCTTTACATTCCGTCTAAGTATGCCCAAGCGCAGTTCATGATTAAGGGTGTCAAAATACTTCTCCAGGTCCAAATCCACCACATACGGGTATCCGCTGTCGGCATATTCCGCAACCTTTCGTATGGTATCCTGTGCGCTTCTCCGCGGACGGTATCCATAACTGGCTTCGAGAATATCGGCTCATAAATTGGCATCAATTGCTGGCATATGGCTTGTTGAATTGTCCTGTCTACAACTATCGGCACTCCAAGATTGCGCGTGCCGCCGTTCGGCTTCGGGATTTCAACTCTTTTCACCGGTGCCGGAGTATAATTGCCTTTGTATATCCGGGCAATCAGCTCCTTCCTGTGTACCCTAATGTATTGGAAAGCCTCGCTAACAGACATATCATCCACGCCGGGACTTCCCTTGTTGGCCTCAACTCTTTGAAAAGCTCTGTTCAGATTTGCTATGTCCAGAATCTTCTCCAAGAGCCCGGCTTGCGCACTGTCCTTTTCTTTCCATATCGGATTAAACGCCCTCTGCACTCCTCCAGACCCATTACGTTCCGAGCATGTCTTCTGCAAGAAGCCGAATTCATATTCGTATTCTGCTTTCATAAGGCGTTTCCTCCTTTCACGGCAATACTCCGGACTACTATTGATTCGGTCCTTCGGCTGTTGCCAGCCTACTATGACCTCTGCTGACTTCTGCACGCTCTGCACCGCCTCGTCTCCTTGTACGTTGGTTACCCTTTCGGGCATGCCGTGCAGACCTCCCCGGGTACTCACACGTTCTTTCTCCCCGTGCCTGCCGCATTTACTAAGCATGGTATATCCGAGTAGCTTATTGGGCTTTAAACCTCACTTGTGGTCTTGCCCCCCGTGTCATAGCCTAATGCGATTTCTATCGGTACTCGTCAGACCGGAGATTTGCCGCCGGCTTCCTTCAGATTCCACCTCACGATGGACACCCTTGCCTTAAGCTGTATCCTTCCCGCTACTTGGGCGGATTCGGGACTTTCACCCGTTAGAGCATGCGCCCGCCGGGCACACATTAAAAAAGACGGGAGAGACACCCGTCTTTTCTTCGCCTGCATGGACTTTATTTTATTGTGCTCGCTATCGGGAATCCGGACATCAGCCTGTCATATTCCTCCAGCGTAAGGCTTTTCGTTTCCCTTTCCTGTGATTCCGGCCAGCAGTATCGCCCGTTGGTAAGCCTCTTGTTAATCAGGATAAATCCGTCACCCTCGTACATGATCCCTTTGATTCTGTCTTTTCTCCACCCGCAAAAGAGGAAGAGGGATCCCTTTTCCGTGGGATCCAGACCGCTGCGCAGCGATACTTGTGCCGCCAGCCCTGTAACTCCGTTGCGCATGTCCGTCCGGCCGGCCATAATCCATACTTTCTGAATCTCAATGTCCCACTAAAGCATTCCTGGCCTCCCGCAGGAGCCTGTCTTGCTTTGAATTGCTTATCATTTCAACCTCCCTGGCACTGCAGCTCAGGCTGCATGCCGTCTCAGAGGTATTGTATCATCCCCTCCGGCCCCCCGCTAGTACGCCAATTTTAAGACGCTTACTAAAAAGCAGGCGCCAAGAACAACAAGCTCCTGCATTTAAAATCATAAGCCCCCTTTTGCACAGTGTGGATACAATTGACATATAATCGAAGATAT
>JAJPZA010000138.1 GCA_021204625.1 Clostridia bacterium
ATTGTAAATAATAGTATATCAATATTTTATATAGTTATGTAGGTTTGTTGCGTAGTAATAATAGTCATTCCAATCATTTTCCTCAAGGAGCAGATCCACCTGAGGATCGTCCCTTCCCGAAGCATCCTGAAAACATTTTCTGATAAGTTTTATTTTGAGCATGAAATTCTGGTTTATAATTTTAGGGGCTGAATATAGGTATTTAATCCTAAACTTCTGCAATATATGCCGGAACATTATTTTCATCTCTCTGAAATTGTTTGTTGTAGATTTGAGAAAAAACGAATACTTTTGCATTCAGATAAGATTGGCCGCCTAAAGGTTTGCCGGTCGGTTCTTAGATATAACGCTTGAATGGAAACGACTATCGGTCATAGCAAACGTCAGCTGTCGGAGGCCTTTTACTGGCGTCTGGTTAATGCGTACGGATATTCAAGCGAGCAGATCGGAGTTGACGTCACAGTGTCTCCTTCATCAGTTGCGGACATCGCCATTTGGCGCAGTGCTGAAGAAAAGAAATCAGGTCTTACCCCTAATATATATGTTCTTGTCTCATGCAAGGCAGAACACATTTCCGTAAAGGCTGATGATTACTTCGACCAATATAGACAAGCCGCCTTGAACGACATGGCCTTCTACGTGGCCCTCAATCTTAAGGAAACCAAGGTCTTCTATATTGACCGAACCGCTCGACCGCTCAAAATCGAGGAAATCAGCGATTTTCCTTCCGCAAAAGACATCGCCACGGAAAAAAGTCTTAATGATTTTATCTCCAAAGTCCGTGGAAAATCAAAGGAAGAGTTTCTCCGCGCGCTGAGCCGCTGTCACAACATCATCCGCAACACGGACAAGCTCTCTCCAGAAGCCGCATTTGACGAGATAAGCAAAGTTCTTTTCATAAAGATGCTTTACGAACGGGACTCAAAGGACGAGCTGGTCTACAGTAAAGAAAAATTTCTGAAAGACGAGCAGTCGTATGTCGGCGACACTGATTACATCCAACATCTCTTCAATGAGGTTAAAACGGCATATTCCCCAGACGGCCTCTTTGAGCAGGATGACAAAATAAAAATCCGTCGGGAAAGCTTTTTGGCGATCCTTGATGTGCTGTCAACCGTCAATCTTTCCGCCTCGTCAGATGACATCAAGGGTATCGCATTTGAATTGTTTCTCGGCAAGACTTTCCGGGGCGAGTTGGGACAGTTCTTCACTCCGAGAACAGTTGTCGACTATATGGTTGAGGTTCTTGATGTCAAAGAGGGGGATCTGGTCTGTGATCCGTGCTGCGGCAGCGGCGGCTTTCTCATCAAGGCCTTTGAACACGTACAGGATCAGATAGATCAGGATATTCACCGACAGATCGAAGACCTGAAAAAGGATGGCAGTCTTACTACTGAAGAAAGAGATACAAAGATTATCAGCCTATGGGGTGAGTGCGACAAGAGCATTAAGGGCAGCCGCTATTACAAACTCTGTCATGACTATTTCTTCGGCGTCGACGCAAACTCAAGAATGGCGCGCACGTCCAAGATGAACATGATCATGCATGGTGACGGTCATGTGGGGGTTTACCTACATGACGGACTCATCAATGTGGGAGGGGTGTATGACAATCGCTTTGACGTCATCCTGATCAACCCGCCCTTCGGTGCCAGCGTCGAGAAAGACACGAGGGTCACCGCCTCCGATGTGCCGTCTCTGCCCGAGAAAGAAAAATTTACCGAGCTCTTCGGATCTGACTACCTGAATCATGTTTATGAGCCCATCAGGCGTTATGCCGAAGAGACTTACAAAGGCAAAAAGGGCAAACGCATTCTTGATCTGTATGAGATCCGGCACAGCAACACAGAAATACTGTTTCTGGAGCGTTGCATAAATCTGCTGAAACCGGGCAAAAGGGCCGGAATCGTGCTACCGGAAGGAATCCTCGACAATCCTGGCATGGAGCGCATTCGCGATTTTGTGGAGAAACGGGCACGCATCCTCAACATCACATCCATTCCCGCTGATGTATTCCTTTCTTCGGGAGCCAACATCAAACCAAGCCTCCTTTTCATTGAGAAATACAGCGCGGGCACGGAGCCGGAGCCCGACTATGAGATGACCGTCACGAAAGTATCAGATGCCGGTATTTCATCCTCCGGATTGCCCTCCGATAATCTGGAGTTGCCGGCGGCGGCGAAAGAAATTCTGAGCTGGATCTCCGGGCATCCGACCCCAAACATGATCTATACCAAAATCATCCGCCGTTCCGATATGGTGGACTGGAATGTCAAACCCTTATTCAGCAACACTGACATAAGGTTCAATCCGTCGTATGAAAAGACAAGGCTTGGAGAAATTCTGACGTTGAGCAGAAATCAGATATACATAGACCCTGATTTGGAGTATACAAGAATCACCGTCAGGCTGTTCAACAAAGGCATCTGCGAGCGTGACAGAATAAAAGGCGCAAAGATCGGGACAAAACGCCAGACAGCCGTTAAAGAGGGCCAGTTCGTAATCTCTAAAATTGACGGCAAGAGTGCCGCATTCGGAATTATAGACGCTACGCTTGACGGCGCGATCGTCACCCCCGATTTCCTTGTTTACGACATAAACGCGAACAGGATACTGCCGGGTTATCTTGAACTGGTATTGAACAACAAGGCCATTCTTGATCAGTTTGCCAACTCAAGCAGCGGCACTACCGGAAGGAAGCGGCTGTCGCAGAAGATGTTTGAAAGTACTATAATAGCTCTTCCTCCCTTAGCGGAACAGGCAAATCTAATTAATGAGATTCTGGAGATCCGAGAGCTGCAGAAATCTATGGAAGAACTTATGAACACAAAAATAAGCGATTTCAATAGCAAAATTTTTCAATAAATGAAACTACTGTCTTTAAAGATCACCTCCGAGTTCAGGAATTTGGGTGGATTGAACCTGAATTTCAGAGAATGCGACACAACGTGTGTCATTATCGGCAACAACGGCACGGGCAAGACCAACATTCTGGAGGCGATAAGCAGCATATTTTCCGTAATATACAGTAATTCTGATGACTTTTCGTTCGGCTTCGTCCTGCGGTATGAAATCGACGACAACGTTTTCAGAATAAAGCATACAATCAGACCGAAGGTTACAGAATATCAGAAGAATAATAATCCCGTCAATAAAACGGACATGGAATATCCTAGCAGGATAATATGCAATTACAGCGGCGAGGATCTGCGTCTTTGGGACAACTATTACAGGAAGCCTTATGAGGACTACATGAAGAATGTCCGTACGGCAAATGCCTCTAACACGCTCTCCATGGTCTATATTGACAAGTCGATGTGGAAATACATTCTGCTGTGCATGCTGGTCGCGAGGGGCGACAACGATACCTTCAATGATTTCCTTAAAGATAAACTTCACATCCCCGAGGGAGGCGTGGACAGAATTGAATTGAAAATAGACACGGCTAAACTGGCCGGATGGCAGAAGAATCAGATTACGACATTTATCAGTCATCTGCAGGGCCGTATCAACAAAGGTTCGGTTTTACGGTCGACTGATCCCGCCGATTTTAATCCGGATAACGACGAGTCGCACGATCTATTTAATAAGTTTGTCGGTTCCAGTCAAGTTATTAGAGAGTTAAGCATATTCTTCAACAATGGCGTCGAATCGGCGTACCTTAGCGAAGGCGAGAAAAAGATGATGGTAGTCCTGTTCATTCTGGAGGCCATCGCGGACGAGCGGACAATAGTGCTGATGGACGAGCCGGACAGCCACATTCACGTCTCCAGGAAAGCCGAACTGGTCAAAATGTTCAATGATACACAAAACAGGAGCAACATCATAACCTCTCACTCTCCCACCCTGACAGCCGCTCTTCAAGAAAGGGACAAAAAATCCATCATTATGCTGGAAACAAAAAACGGCCTTTCAAATGTAATTGACAAAAATACTGTTGATTTAGTCGCTCATCTCACCGGCGGCAGCTGGTCAGCGCATAGGCTGAATCTCTTTTTGGCTTCGCATGATGACATTCTTCTGCTTGAGGGGCCCTCTGATGAAACATACATAAAGACAGCCTTAAAATACTTTAAAGACAACAAAAAGTATAACGGTTTGTCCTTTGAATACCTGCCGTGCGGCGGAGCCTCCAACGTCAAGAATTTCGCCGACAAATTCAAGCCTAAAGACGGGCAGACCATAATTGCCTTTTTTGACGGGGATAAAGCGGGTGTGGGTGGCATTAATAAAATAGTCAATTACAGCGACAAGGAATGGGATGTCGAAACCTTCGGAAAGGCCCGGAAACAGGGAAATGTCTGGTACTCTTTCTATCCTCCCTATGCTCGTAGGAAAAAGAAAGCGAATTTTAACATCGAAGATTATTTTACTTGTAAGCTATTAAGACAATATACTAGATCCTGCTCTACATTAGAGCAAATTAAAACCGGAGTAAGCGGAATAAAAGATCAGTTGCACACGGATTGTCAAAAGGGAATAATTAAAGGAAAGTATTATGAAAAATTCAGTACTCTGTTCGACCACATCCTTGCAATAAAGGATGCCGACCGTAAAGGTCTCACTGAATTATAATATTATGCGGGCCTGCAATCTCCAGTGGTCTTAACACTAAACGTGGTAGTAACCGGGTTTAAAGACAGGTGACACTAGGGATTCAGTTGCGGAAGAGGGCGAAGAGGGCGGTGCCGGAAAGGGAGGCGTAGAGGGCGCCGGAGTCGTAGAGGGACTGCTTGATGGCGGCGAGCTGCGGGTGCCGCGCGAAGACTGTCGTACGACTGAGATCATAGTTCAAGCCGGGAGAGCCGTTCCTCAATCAGCCGCTTGTAGTCGGCCTTCATCGAGTCGGGAATGAAGGCCT
>JAJPZA010000044.1 GCA_021204625.1 Clostridia bacterium
AATAAATACATGGGAAGATACCGTCAAAGAAAGATATTATACAACCAAAGATGGGAAGGAAAAGAAAGAGGGGTATTACCAGACGCTTATTTCCAGACGTTATTCTCTCGACTGTCAACCTGAAGACGACCTTCTTATTTTCGATAAAGAATTCAAAATCGGATATAAAGATGATGTAATAAAGAAGATTTGGATTGACTCCATAAAGCACACCGAATGTGATTTTGTCGGCATCAACAAGCAGGGTGATTTGGTTCTTTTGGAATTAAAGCGGTGGGAAGATGGTAGCAAAATATACCTTTCGCCCTTGCAAGTGGGCACATACTACAAACAGGTAGCCGCATTTATGGAAAAGTATGGAGAAGATATGGGAAATGCCGTAATCGAGATGCTGGAACAGAAAAAGAGATTGGGATTGATAAAGCCGGCATGGGAACAGCCCCGACATCTCAGCGGAAATGTGAAACTCGCCGTCGTGGTGGGTTGCGACCCCGGCAATACCCATAAACGTAAAGAAGACATGCCAAGTAAAGAGGTAAAAAGAAGGTTTATAGAAGTAAGAGATGACGTTAAGAATGACATCAAACAAGAGATAACCTGTTTTACTTGTGACAATGACGGAACGCTAATAGAAGAAATATGGTAATAATAGAGATTCACCGCCCCGAACAAATCGGCGGGCAGATAACCAAGATATCCACAGACAGTGCCAGCATAATCATCGACTTGGGGCACAACCTGCCCAACAACAGGAACGAAGTAGACCCGTTGGATAACAAACAAGCGATAGAGGAGATAACCAAGGGGTGCTCGGCCGTGTTGTACACACACTATCATGGCGACCATATCGGCCTTTGCCAACATGTGCCTGAGAGTATTCCGCAATTCGTGGGTGAAATTGCCAAGCAAGTCATGCGGTGCCAATACGGACACATTGCCAAAGTACCCGATGAAAAGATGAAAGAGGAGGGTGAGCGCGTATTGACGTCGGTAAACCGAATGCGAACGTACCGGGCAAACGAGCCGATGTTGTTCGGCGACATCAAGGTGACCCCCTATTTTGTAAGCCATTCCGCTTGTGATGCCCACATGTTCCATATCGAAGCCGGTGGAAAGCGCATTTTGCATACAGGCGATTTCCGCGGGCACGGCTGGTTGAGCAAAGGGTTGGTGCCTACGCTGAATCATTACATCCGTCAAGTGGATGTGGTGATAATAGAGGGTACCATGCTCTCCAGAACGGAGGAAAAAGTGGATACGGAATATGGACTGGGGAAGAAAGCCTTCGATTTGATGAAAGATTACAAGTATGTATTCGTTCACTGCTCGTCCACCGACTTGGAACGCCTGGCCACTTTCAAGACAGCCAACGCGCAATGTAAACCCCGCCGCTTCTTGGTAAGCGACCGGTATAGGAAAGAGATATTGGAAATCTTCTCCAAAGAAGCCGGGATGAAGTCGAAAACTTTCGACTTTGGAACCGTGTATGCCTACTTCTGCAAGAATGTCAAGTTAAAACAGTTGATGATTGATAACGGTTTCCTTATGTTTGTGCGCCCGCCTTATGAATCAGACAATCCTGAAACGAATCGACACGATATACTTGACGAAATCCTGGAAATGACAAACAGCCCCGAAAAGACACTGTTTATCTACTCCATGTGGGATGGTTACCTAAGACCCGGTGATAACTTGAATGAAAGATTCATGAAACTGCAAAACCGCTTCAAACAGTTTGGCGCCACAGTAGTCTCGCTTCATACAAGCGGACACGCCACCATGGAGACGTTGCGTGAAGTATGCGAAACGGTAAAGCCCTCAACCGCGATAATACCGATTCACCGGGAGCGGGGCAAAGACTTCAACCTGACCGGCATTACGCCGGAATTGTTAGCGAAAGTGGTTACGGAGGATTGTACGAAAGACGGTATAGAGATTACGTTCAAGGCTTAGGGATACAAGACAGGGAACAACCTGTAAAGGCATTCTTGTCTACGTAAACGGTTCCGGGGATGTGTACGGTGTGTAAATCCTTGCAACCCGAAAAGGCATCGTCGCGAATCCATCTCACGCTTGCAGGAATATCCAACGTCTGCAATCCCGATTCAGCGAAACCGAAACAGTCTATATATGCTACCCCTTCGGGAATGTTTATTGACTTCAACGACTCGCATTTCAAAAAGGTACACCTCGGTATGCAATCCAACGAAGCGGACAGTTTTACCGTATTCAAGCCGGTACACTCACTAAACACGCCGTCTTCGAGTTGCCTTACATTATCGGGAAGAGCTGTTTTCTTTAATGACACGCACTTATAAAAAGCATAGCTGCCTATCTTTTCCAACGAATCGGGCAAATTGACACATTCCAAGGCCGTACATTTGTAAAACGCCTTCTTCTCTATCTCAGTTACGCCCTGTGACAATACGGTTTCTTTCATCACGCCATCTCCCGAGAATGCGTATTCTCCGATAACGGTGATTCCATCGGGTACGGTCACACGCTCCTTCTCCCTGCCTCTATACATCAATAAAACATCCTTGTAGAGAAGGAAATCGCCGGTTATTTTAAAGTCGGGCGAGTCGCTGCGAAGTTCATCCGCACGCGGAATAGAACCCGTTTTGTATTGTCTCAATGATTTCGGAATGGTGAACGTCTCGTATTTACAAGGCAAAGAGAAAGCACCCAAATATTCCACAGTCGACGGGATTTCTGGCGGCTCCAAACGTTTACACCCCATGAAAGCGCAATCGCCGATGGCTTTCAAACCGCGGGGCAACACCACTTTTGTCACCCCTTTGGAATATTCAAATGCGTTTGCGGCGATGATGACGGTAGCTTTGTCCACTACATACTCCCCTGACAAATCATCAGGAGCGGAATACAATATCTTTCTCGTGCCTTTTTCGTTTGTATAGTAGCACACCCCGTAGGCATCGGTATCGACGTGACAACCGCCGAATGCGACAGAGATTTCGCAAAGCACGTCATAGTCCCGACAAAGATCGTATTCGACTAACATCGCCGGCACTAAATACGTTATATCCAAATTGATAAGTTTTCCCGATTTGACACTCAACCGCTTATATCTCATAATCTTTCTCCTTGGCCAATTAGTTTCCGCTCACTATACAGACTTGCTTTAGAATCATCACTTTTTCATTATCTTCTTGCCATTGCCTCTATTTCTGAACAAGATTACCAATACCGTACTTTAAGGTAGTCGATGAGTTTAGAATAATCCTTCTTCCCTTCAATTTCATCCACAAAAGACTCATTTGTCGAGGGTGTGAACAACTCTTCCGGATCCACAATCTTGTAATGGCCTTTGTCTTTCAATTGCCCCTCCCAAGTGTCTTTCAGACTTTTCTTTGAAAACCGATACAGCCTTTCGTTTTTCAACAAGGCCTCATTTTCATTTGGTATTACATGAATGTGCAGATAATCATTTGCCCTGTCACCGCTTGCAGTCAAAACGTCCTTATGTTTGATGATCTGCTCCGCCCACAAGGTCTGGCGCATCAATTGATAGAATGGCTCACGATAATAGACACTACCATTATATTCTGACAAACTTACAAGATAGCCAGACTTGTCAATGAGGCCGTTGTAACGATTCATCCGTACCAGTCCACTATTCCCCTTTGACTTGTCACCGCTGTATGATTCGGTGTACTTCCACTCGATGAGAATCAGCACATTATTCCGGGACTTGTGTTTGGCAAAAATCAACGCGTCAATCGATGTGTAATTGGCACCTCTTGTGGGAGAAGCGCCGGCGGCACATTCATTCAAATAATCTTTTTCGCAGACTGTCTCAAAAGCGATGTATCCCGGCTGTTTCTCACTGTTGTATGTTATTGCCTTCACTTCCGTAAATCCCGGGTCAAGGCCTTGCACCAACCGAAGTACGGCACCCTTATCATTCCTGATGGGGAACAAGTGGTTCAGGCAGGCAATTTGGGATGAAAGTGTGTTTCCGGTCACTTTCCCTCTCCACCATGTGATTTTGTTGTCTTCAAAATAGCTCTGTACCTCGTCCCGAATCTCCTTATACAAATTGTATTTACCCTCTTTAAGAATGTAACCGTATGGTTTGCCCCTATATTCTTTACCACCCTCGATGCCGTCAAACAACGCTGTACAGTTCTTGATCAAACCGGCGTTTTTGTCCTTTTGCCTATCAATATATGCCATAGCTTTTATCATTTGGTTTATATAATACGATTGGTAAAACAAATGTATCTATAAAAAGAGCTCATTTAAAGTGCCATTATTAAATAATGTAAATGCTCCTAACGTGATATACAAAGAAGTATCTGTATATCCAAAACAGGCATGACAACGAACATACAAGCATGTTATATATTGATTTACAATATAATAAAAACTGACAGTACAGGAGATTCCCCATATAGACGACAGGGTGTGAAAGCGGCTTGGCTTATCATGCGGGTAATATAATAAAGAATAAAGATTTAAGTATTTTTATAGCTATTATGTGCGGAAACAAGGGATGAAAGACAAACGGGAATCACCGATAATCATTGGGAAGGGGCAAGCACACGTCATCGGAATATAATTACGTAAACCCGTTCCTTGTACGTAAAGCATTGGAAATGAACGGGTGCCATCTCTATAGAGATGAGGGTATCATCACTGTAGAGATGAGGTGGTCATCTCTGTAGAGATGAGGTCGAGTGGATAAGCGAAGATGAAGGTTGAGAACATAACGGTAAAGTATTGAATATACAGTTCCCGATCAATAAGATACAAACGATTGCCGCCATGTTCACATTACCCCAGCCCAAAGTTACGGAAATATGTTGTACCCTGATAGATTATTTGCAAAG
>JAJPZA010000227.1 GCA_021204625.1 Clostridia bacterium
TCCAAGCGCAAGGATGACGGCATGTGGCAGGTCAAGCTGGCCGGCGGCGCAAAAGCCATCAAGCTCTTCAAGACTCAGGCGGAAGCCATAGACCTTGCAAAGAGCCTTGCGGACTCCCAGGACGGCAGAATCGTCATCCACAAGGAAGACGGCTCTTTCCGCAAACTCACATACAGCAAGAAGTAATATCCAAACGGAGCCCTTAGCGGCCCCGTTTCTCATTTGCGGCCAATGCCCGTACGGACTTCCGGTGCCCGCCGTCCCGCGCCTTCCGCATACGGCTCATCCGGGCCAATGCGGGCTTTCATCCGGCCATATTCCGGGCCGTATCTTTTCCAGTGCCTTTTGGACGGAGGCTCTTATCTTCACGGATGCTTTCACGGCGCCGCATCCGAACACAACACAGTATTGAACATACACGATAAAATACACACGGAGGACTAAACATGTTCAAGAAAGAATTCGCAGCCGAGGTTGCGGACAAGGCAGGCGTTACCAACGCCGTGGCCGGAAAGGTCATAGACGCGGCCATCGAGGCTCTCACAGAGCTTCTGGCGAACGGGGACAAGCTCCAGATCACAGGCTTCGGAGTATTCGAGGCCAAAGAGCGTGCGGAGAGGGAGGGCATCAATCCCCTCACCCAGGAGAAGATCACCGTGGCCGCCTGCAAAGTGCCTTCATTCAAGGCCAGCAAGGCTCTGAAGGATGCCGTCAACGGCGGAGACACCGGAGACGAGGAGTAATCCTTCCGGACAGCATAATACGAAGCCAACAGCTCCCGGCAACCTCGCAGGGGGCTTTTGTCATATTTATGACTCAAGCCGATGGGCGGTAAAATGACTGCATGCATGCCGGGCACCATTCCTGCCATATACCGGTGCCTGCATAAAAACCGGCAGTTTTATGGCAGAATGCCCAAGCCTGCTGTTGTGCAAACTGCACAAAAATCTTTCAAAAAATAGCGGAATATATGCACGAAATCTTGACTGGGGGGGGTATGTGCTAACATAGACCATGCAATTTTACAGCCGTAATACGGCTTTTATGAGGGGAGAATGAGATGAAAAAGACTTTGCTGAAACTGGCCCTTTGCTTAGGTTTATGCGTTGCACTTTGCGCCACGGGATTCATTGGCGCATGCGGAGATTCCGATGTTGATGTTTTGGACCCTACCATCCCGGTAACAGGTGATGATCCGGATACTCCTGAACCCGATAACACCTATACCGATAATACCGATACCGGCAACAATAATACGGACCCTTCCGATACTTCCAACAGCGGCAACAATGATACGGATACTTCTGATTCCACCAACAGCAACAACGGTGATACTGACACTTCTGATACTGCCAGCGGTGACAACACAGACAGCGAAACCGCCGATGAAGACGAGGGCAGGGATGCTAATATCTTTGATTACTTCACTTTCCAGAAGGGACTTTCCAACACATATTCATATGAAGGATCCTATACGCTTGCATTCTATACGGATAATTACGGCTCTGACGATGAGCTTTCACTGTATGAAGCTATTGCATATGACGAAAACACAGGCCATATGACAGCTGTGAACGGGAGTAGATATTATTACTATGATAAAACAGATGAGGGATTAACCAGATATCAGAAGACATCAACAAGAGGGAGTTATGATAGTGGGTCCCATTCATACATATATACTGATTCGTATTCCTCTGCTGAATATGAGGTGGAATCTTCAATGTATTCTGCATATGATATAAGAACAAGCTTCTCTTATGTGGCGGAAAGCTTATTATATGATCCAGCTACCATTTTATCCGAGGACAGTCTTGATGATTACATAGCGCAAGAGGCATTTATTTTTGACGAAGGGATTGCATATTTTAGTAGCGCCGACATTTCTGTATCTGTGCAATCGGATGA
Organism: Clostridia bacterium; assembly: GCA_021204625.1. GTDB lineage: Bacteria > Bacillota > Clostridia > Christensenellales > Borkfalkiaceae > Coproplasma. The sequence continues at coordinate 1,909 of JAJPZA010000227.1, forward strand.
TGATATCACTGTATATACAGTTCACGGGAAGGCAATAGAAGAATACATGCGTAATTACATGTCTCGGTGGGTGTTTGAAGCTCAGATATTTTTTGCTAGTAATTACCTAACAGAAGTAAGATGCAATGTAACATGCCAAGAGTTCTCATTTTATGGTCCAATTTCTGGGCTTATTTCAGGGAACGTAAATTCCGCTAGTGAAGAAGAAGTAGTTTATGTGGACGCAGTCATCTCTTATGATTTTGACTCTTCACTCTGGCCGGAATCCTTTGATGCCTGGAATACAGATGCAGAGGCTTAATTTCCAGTATCGCACATTATCGTGCATGCATACAGCTCCCCGTGTTTCCGCACAGGGAGTTTTGCTATACACGGCTCGGCGGAGGCGGCTCCCAGTGTCGGATGGCTTTCAAGATAAGGGTAGAATATACCCGTTAGGGTATAGTAGATAAGAAATTTTGGAGAAATTTTGAAAAACGGCGCAAAATCGGTTTAAGATGCCGCAAAAGAGTTTATAATTATTATAGAGACAATTGTTATTCATTGATACGATACAGGAGCATTTACACATCATGACCAAGATTGACATATTCTCCGGCTTTCTGGGTGCCGGAAAGACAACGCTCATCAAGAAGCTCATAAAGGAAGCGTACAAGGGAGAGTCCCTCGTTCTTATAGAGAACGAGTTCGGTGAGATAGGCATAGACGGCGGATTCATGGCGGACGCCGGCATTAAGATCAATGAGCTCAACTCAGGCTGCATCTGCTGCTCTCTTGTGGGAGACTTCGCAAAGGCCCTCAACAAGGTGTACAACGAATATCATCCGGACAGGATCTTAATAGAGCCCTCCGGCGTGGGCAAGCTTTCGGACGTCATCCGCGCCGTGGAGAACGCCCATCTCACAGACTGCAAGGTGAACACCTTCACAGCCGTTGTGGACGCCAACAAGTGCAGAATGTATATGAAGAATTTCGGCGAGTTCTTCAATGACCAGATAGAGACCGCCGCCTGCATAGTCTTCAGCCATGCGGACGTATGCAGCCCGGAAAAGCTGGCGCAGGCAGTGGAGCTGGTAAAGGCCCATAATGACAAGGCCACAATCGTCACCACCCAGTGGAGCGAGCTGGACGGCAAGGATATCCTGGCAGCCATGGAGCATGCTGACACTCTTGAGAGCGAGCTTGAAAAGCTCAAGGCATCTGCTAGCGAGCATCATCATGATGATGACGACGATGACGATGAATGCTGCTGCCATGACCATGATGAGGATGAAGATGAGCACGAGCACCATCACCACCATCACCATGACGAGGATGAAGACGAGGATGAGCATGAACACCATCATCACCACCACGATGATGATGACGATGACGACGAGTGCTGCCATCATGACCACGACCACGAAGAGGAGGGCCATGAACACCATCACCATCATCACCACCATGCGGACGAAGTCTTCACCAGCTGGGGCGTTGAGACCTCAAAGGCCTTCACGAAGGAAGAGCTGGACACGGCCCTCAAGTCCCTCACGGACGCCGTACGCTTCGGCACCATTCTCAGGGCAAAGGGGATCGTTCCCTGCACGGACGGAACATGGTTCCATTTCGACTATATCCCCGGCGAGACGGACATCCGCACCGGCACTGCGGCATATACAGGCAGGCTGTGCGTGATAGGAAGCAAGATAGACGAGGAGGAGCTCAAGGAGCTCTTCGGCGTATAACCATATAAGCCAAAACGCCGCGCTTATTCCGCGCGGCAAATCTTTTTTCCGGCGCAAACCGGCGCGCATATGCGAGTTGCAGGCGCTTAGCACAATGACAGAGGCAGGATAATGCAGGAAGTATCAGTATATCTCTTTCTCGGCTTCTTGGAGAGCGGAAAGACCAAATTCATACAGGAGACCCTGGAAGACCCCCGCATGAACAGCGGGGAGCGCACCATGCTTCTCATATGCGAGGAAGGGGAGATAGAGTACGAGCCTAAAAAGTTCAAGGTGGACAGCGTGGCCGTCGTGACTCTCGAGAGCAAGGAAGAGCTCAACATGGCCAACCTTACAGCCCTCACCAAGAAATACAAGGCCCAGAGGGTCATTGTGGAATTCAACGGCACGTGGCTTTTGAACGACTTCTTTGACGCTATGCCGGAAAACTGGGTCATAAACCAGATGATGACCTTTGTGGATTCCGCAACCTTCTTAAACTACAACGCCAACATGCGCCAGCTCGTGTACGACAAGGTCTACATGACTCAGATGGTTGTCTTCAACCGCTTCAGGGTCGAGTATGACAAGATGGCCTTCCACAAGGTTGTCCGCGCCATCTCCAGGCGCCCGGACATAGTATATGACTATGAGGACGGCCGAACGATCTTCGACGATATAGACGACCCTCTGCCCTTTGACAAAGAGGCGGATGAATTTGAAATAGAGGACCGCGACTTCGCCTGGTTCTACCGTGACATAGCCGAAAATACCATGGATTATGCGGACAAGATTGTGACCTTCAAAGGCATGGCCTTCGTCTCCCGCAAAAACCCCAAAGGGTACATTGTTCTTGGCCGCCACATCATGACCTGCTGCGAGGCGGACATCCAGTATGACGGATTCGCCGTGAACACCAACGGCCTTCTCAAGGACATCCAGACAAAAGACTGGCTTAAGATAAAAGCCAAGATAGTCATAGGCTATACACCCATATACCGCCAGGAAGGGCCTATCTTCAACGCCATCTCCTTAGAGCCCGCAGACCCTCCGGAAGAGCAGGTAGCCACCTATTACTGATCCAAACGCCAAACAAAACCTACCAACCCAGGCTGCTCCATTCCGGAGCGGCTTTTTTCATGCCCATGACACCCACAGAGAATGAGAGGCCTGATCAGAACGGACCGTTAAGAAACATATGTTCATTATCAAAACCGTTCA
>JAJPZA010000187.1 GCA_021204625.1 Clostridia bacterium
GAGCGGATATCGTCTTTGTAAAGGCACTCTATCGCCTTCGTAAAGATAATGTTGCGAAGCGCATTATAATCCGTATAGCAATCCTTGGCATCTTCAAATGCCTTGTAATCTGTGGTTGTTTCCGGGCAAAGCTCTTCAACTCTGGCAAGGCTCACAACTTCAGCTCCGAGACTTATACAGTCTTTCGCAATAGACATTGCCAATTCCTGCTCCGGAGTGCTCATGTTATAAAGTCTGCCATGCCATTTCTTTGCATATTGATTTATTGTTTTGCTCGGCATCACCTTTCTCCTTTATACCTGCTTCCAAAACTCCGCAAGCATGTTCTGTCCGTTGTTTATAAGCTCCTTGGCTTCCTCTCTAAGAGGCTCCTTGGTTATATTTAAGGCATCGGTCACAATTCCGTTAATCTTGTATACAGCACTTAATAAGGCGTTGCGCTTGGCGGCACTGTCGCTGTCCGAAGCCATTGCGGTGGTTGCCTCTTCCATGACCTTCTGCAATTGCTCGTTTATATAGTCATAAGCGACCTTGTCAAGGTCTACTGGTTTCTTCTCCTTGGGTGCTCCCATATGAGCGGACAAGTCCTCTTCGGGGATATAGGTGCCGGAATCAACTATAGGCTTCTTGGCAAGCTCCACCGCTTCTGCCTCGCCTATAACGCTGGTAGCATCATCTTCCTGCGTTGTATCTTCGCTCTTTGCAATCCTGTCTGCAACTGCATTGAGTGCCTTCCTAAACTGCTTTGTGAGCGGTATCTTGCTGGCGTTAAGCTCCTCTATTGTATAGAGCTTGGGCTCTGCCAGTATCTTCGGGTCAATGGCACCCTTGCTCTCAATATCCGTTACAAGAAATTTAAGTCCTGTATCACCTATCTGGGTAAGCACTCCGTCCTTTACTCCGCACTTCTTCGCAAGCCCTCTCACGTCGGCATCTGCATCTTCCGTAGCTACAGTCCTCGGGCAGTCTATGTACTCCTGCCCTTTGCGCTTTACTACTCCTGCAAGCACCTTGCCGTCCTGCGTTATCAGAAGCCTTCTGTAGAGCCTCTTAGAGCCGTTTTTAGGCTCGTTTGAGGGTTTTGTTGAGGTCTCTTCTGTTTGCGCCTGTGGAGCCTCTGTGGGCTTATTTTGGGGTGTTTCCGGCTGTTCCGTAGTCTGGGGAGAAGGCGGCTCTTCTTTCTGCGGGACCTGCTGTCCGGCAATGGGTACTTCTGTAGAAGTAGTCTGTCCTTGCTGTTCCTGTGAGGTTTCGGCTTGCGGCTGGGATTCCCGTGTTGCTTCCTGCGGTTGCTCTTTAGGGGCAGGTGCTGTCTGTTCTTCTTGTGGATTAGCTCCTTGGGCTCCCATCTGCCCCATCAGTGCTTGCATCATATCGCCGCCGGGTGCTCCGCCTCCCGGCATGCCGGGCATACCGCCCTGCTGTTGCTGTGGCATATTTGCCATAAGCTCGTCTTCGGGAATGTCGTCAAGCATGGTGTCGATATCCATCACGTCCTCGTCCGCAAGTGCTTTCCTTATTTCACTGGGGTCAAGAACTCCCATCTGAACATAAGTTGCCGCCGTCTGCGCCTTGGTAGCCTGTACGGATGCCTTCATTTGCTCTAGCTGTACCTGCTCCGTCTCGGACAGAGACCATAACGGGTCAAACTTAATATTGATGTTCGGTATCTCGTCTATCTCGTCATTGTTCTTCCCTGCTATGAATATGTACTTCAACAGCCTTCTAAGATTCCCTTTGAGGCTCTTCTTCTGTATGCGCTCTATGAAGTTGTACCAGTTTTCTAAATCGGAGTGCCCTGTGGCATCCATGCCGGACGGAGACCTGCCGAACAAAATCGTCTGCGGTATGTTCGTGATGGCAGACAGCATGTTGCATGTGATGTTGATTATGTCGCTCACGCCTGTATATGAGAACGTCTCGAATCTATAATCCTCGCCGTCTGCGTCTATGGCGATAGTGTCTAAAAGCCCTCTCGCAAGGTCTATCGCCTGCAATCTCTTAACTACAACATCATCCCCGTCTTCCCTCGCAAGGACTTCGGAAAGCCCCTTCATACGGTAGACAGCCTGCACCGACTTATCCAGCATCTTCGGCCCGTTCTGGTGCGCAACCTCTGCGCTCCTAAGCTCTCTCTTTATACGGATATACTCGGGCATGCCCCAATGCTCATATAAGAGGTTTGTGCATCTCTCGGGGAGCTTGCCGTTCTTGAAGACAAGACATCTGGTCTCATGCACTTTGAATGAGCCGTACTTGCTGTAGACATAGTAATACTCCGGCGTGCCTATCCTTCTGCCTTTATGGGCGAGAGGGTCTGAAACGCCGTATGAATACATTGTGTTATAGTCCGGCATCAGCACACAGCGTGGATAAACTACGAGCTCTTTAACCCCTTTAATATTCTCTTCGTCAACGGGCTCTTCCAGACCTCTGCCATCGTCTATTACCATGACTGCTATGCTTCCGCCATACAGCCTCGCCCACTTTATGCACTCCTGTGCCTTCTCTTCCCAATCAAGGTTGTCCAGTGCATCTGTATAATAATCTGCAATCTTCTCGTCCTTTACGCCATCAAGAGTAAATCCTTTTCTTGTGGCTTCTTCTGCCGGGGCATCTATGATTCTTGCAAAAAGCCCATTGCCTTCGTAGATGGCCTCCAGCTCCATGTCCGGCTCGTATGGCTCCCGCATGAACTGGTAGTATTCGGAGGTATCTTGAGCCGTGCCGTATTTATTCATTGCGTTGACATAGCCGTCTTCACGGAATGGCTTGTCCGGTATGTTCACCCCTGTAGCCTTTTCTGCGGCCTTGACATATTTGTCTTTCATTTCACCCTCTAAATCAAATTCCTTATATTGAACGTGCTCTCATGCAGATAGGTGTTTGCCTGTGTCATTGCATCCACTTGGTCATCGTGTGCTCCGTTAGGGAACACAACAAACTCTTCCACAAAGTCCAAAATCCACGGAGCAATCGTGGGGTCTGGCAGATACACATTCCCTGCCTCTACTGCTGGCAACACTGCATTTGCCCTCACCACCTTGCCGCCTTCCGGCTCTACCGAAACAAGCCCGGATATCTCGTGCTTGAGCACGTCCATGACCGCTGGCCCGTTAGCCTTGTTCTCTATCAGCTTCCTGTATGCCTTCGGATATTTAGCCGTAAGCTGGCGCATCGCCTGTATAGTCTCGGTGAACGACATCTTCCCACGGACTTGGTCTATAAGATACCTGTCCGCTCCGACCTTGCCCCATACCTGCCCTACGACATAATCCGATTCTTTCTTGTCCTTGAATGTACAGTCCCATGACTGCACTATCTGCTCAAACTTACCGGGGAGCTGTTTGTAATACTTCCAGTAGCCCCTTTTGAACATGCCGCCTTCGGCAGGTGCAGGCCTCTGTTGAAAGAGTGAAGCCCAATCGTATGAGCCTACATCTCGCTTTATCTCTTCCGCCCATTGCTCGTCATAGCCGCCTTCGGGCCATAATGCCTGCCCCACCTTCCTGTGGAGAAGGTCGTGTTCTTCATCCTCGCATATCGCCGGGAGCGATATGACTTTCCATTCCTCGGCACCCTCATTCTGTTTCTTTAACAAGAACCCTGCTAAGTCATCCTCCTGCCATCTGGTGAGGATAAGAATGATTGTGCCGCCTGCATGGACACGGGTGCGGATTGAGGACTGGTACTCTGCTATCAAGTGGCTTCTGGAGGCTTCCGATTCCGCCTCCATTCTGTTCTTGATAGGGTCGTCAATGATAAGCAAGTCTGCGCCCTTGCCTGTTATGGAGCCGCCTACCGCAACGGACACCATGCCGCCAAAGTGGTCTTGAATGTTCCAGTTGGTCTTGGTTGCCTGTGTCTGGGAGACTTCTATCCCGAACAGCTCCTTGCCCCATTTGTGTATCTTCTCTCTGTTGGATTCTCCGAACTCCTCCGCAAGCTCGCTTCCGTATGATACCTCAATCACTCGCTTGTCCGGGTACTTCCCTAAAAAATAAGACGGGAACGTTTTCGTAACCGTCATTGATTTGCCGTGTCTGGGCGGCATGAATATCATCAGCCTTTTGGTCTCGCCGGATATGACCTTATCCAGCTCCTCACATACAAGATTCAAGTGAGCGGCTCTCGACCATGAGCCATGATGCACCAGCTCCACATAGTCCACATAGTGCCGTCTCGCAAGCTCCATTTTAGCGTTCTCCGCCAGAGCCTGTATCAACTGCTTGGAATAGTTAGCCATCCCCTTCCATGGGCTTGTCTTCCTTGGCAAGCTTTACCAAAGCCGCAAGGTCCTCGTCTGACATGTTGCTCAAATCCGTTGTGGTTGACAGACTGCCGGATATCTGAACTTCCTGTCTTTGCGCCCACTCCCCCGTCTTTTTATGTCTGTTGTTGAGCCAGTACATTGTTGCCATAGTGCTCGGCGGCACGTGCTTTACTATTTCCCTTTGAGACTTAACCACCATCTCGCCTGTGTTTTTATCCGGCACCATAAAGGTCTCTACATCACGAATCTCATATCCCAACGCCTGCTGGTAAAGAGATTTCTCAACCTCTGAATCCGAAGCCTCTTTGCCTGTGGCAAGGCTCTCCGCAAAAGATGGGTATGATTGTTTCCAGCGTTCCAACTGCCGCTTAGTAATTCCAAAAGCGGCGGCGATATCAGCGTCTGTGCCGCCTTTCATTGCGAGAGACCATGCCCACGCATCATGATACTTTGGATTGTATTTACTGATTACGGGCATAATCTTTCTCCTTTATTGTC
>JAJPZA010000108.1 GCA_021204625.1 Clostridia bacterium
TTAGTTAATGAAGAAAGTCAACTTCTCAAAAAAGTCTTATTAAAAGCGCCACAAGATTTGCAGGGTGATTATCAAGTAGAAAGTGGAACAGAGATTATTTCCTGCAATGCTTTTCAAAATTGTAAGGGAATAACAACGGTAACTTTACCAGAAGGTCTAAAAATCATCGGTGATGGCGCTTTCAGAGGTTGTGATAATCTGCAGCCTGTAACAATTCCATCAAGCGTGGAGTATATAGGAACAAAGTCATTAGAATGTAAATATAATATTTTCGTTCTTCCTGAAGAACTAAATGATATAGACATTGATACAATGCCAGAAGCTGATGAATATAGGAGTAGTTCTTCAATTTACAAGATTATAAACGGTTGTTTAATATCTAAAAAGCAATTGTATAAATATCTCGGCAAAGGTGCAACTGACGTACAAATTCCTGACGATGTAGTATTGATTGGTGATCATGCATTTAGTGATAATCAAGAAATCAAAAAAGTTTTAATACCTTCTACTGTGACTACAATAGGAATAGATGCGTTTACTCACTGTGAAGAATTGGAAACAGTCCAAATATTCAGTGGCGTGGAAAAGATTGCCAGTGGTGCTTTCAGTCATTGCACCTCATTGAAAAAGATTGTCATTCCTGACTCAGTAACACAAATCGGTGATTATATTTTCAATGAATGTACGAGTCTGGAGGAAGTAAAACTTCCTAATGAATTGCGGATTATTCAACCAAATACTTTCTGTAATTGTGTAGCACTAAAGTCAATTTTATTTCCCTCATCTATAGAAAAGATTGAAAGTAAGGCATTTGAAAATTGTGGATTGGAAAGGGTTGATATATCACATTCTGTAAATATAGAGAATGATGCTTTCCTTAACTGTAGAAATCTCTTGACTATAAATGCCCTTTCATCCTGTAGAAACGCTTTCAATGGGTGTCCAGGACAAAAATATATGTCTATTTAATTGCACATCATTTGAAAAATGTATCAAAAGTGGCGTGCCATAATTAATTTATGACACGCAATATTATAATACTTAAAATATCTACAATATGAAAACAATAAAGAAATTTTGGCGCAATGCATCATGTCGTGGCATTATGCTGTTATTATTTGTGTTGATGAATGTGCAAGTATTTGCATACGACTTTGAAAGTGACGGTATTTATTACAATCTCACATCAAATAATACAGCTGAAGTAACGTACGGTGGAACTTATTTAGCATCAGCCCTTTATAGTGGTGAAATTACAATTCCGAATGAGATAACCTTACAAAATACACTGATAACTGTAACGGCAATTGGAGACTATGCATTTTACTTTTGCTCAAGCCTGACATCAATCAATATTCCTGACGGAGTCACGGAAATTGGAGATTGGGCATTTAGAAGTTGTACTAGTCTGACAGAAATCAACATTCCAGACAATGTCATAACTATTGGAGATCGTGCATTTGAACAGTGTGAAAGTCTGACGGAAATCAACATTCCTGATGGGGTTACGGCTATTGGAAATTGGGTGTTTGGCAATTGTTATAGTCTGACATCAATCAATATCCCTGACGGAGTCACGGAAATTGGAGATCATGCATTTAGAGGTTGTACTAGTCTGACAGAAATTAACATTCCTGACGGAGTAACTTCAATTGGAGATTTAGCATTTGCGGAATGTACGAGCTTAAAAGAAATCAATGTTCCAGACAGGGTAACTGAAATTGGAAGAAGTACTTTTAACAGATGTAGTAGCCTGACATCAGTAACAATAGGCAACGGTGTAACATCAATTGGAGATTTAGCATTTTACTATTGTACAAGTCTGACATCAATAACTATTGGCAATGGTCTCACGGAAATTGGTGAAAGTGCGTTTGCATATTGCTCGAGCCTGCTTTCGATCACCATTCCAGAAGGAGTTACATCAATTGGAGAAGGTGCATTTGGGGGTTGTTCAAGCTTGCCTTCAATCAACATTCCTGAAGGAGTTACCGAAATTCTTGGTGGTACATTTTCTGGTTGCTCGAGTTTGACATCAATAAAAATTCCCGAAAGTAATAGGTCAATTTATTCAGGTACGTTTTCTGGTTGTTCAAGCTTGACAGAAATACACATTCCAGAAGGAGTTACATCAATTGGAGAAAGTGCATTTGATGGTTGTACGAGTTTGACATCAATCACTATACCAGAAAAAGTTACAGAAATTGGAGATGCCGCATTTTATAATTGCAGAGGATTGAAAGAAATAAATTCTAAAATAATAACGCCACCAGAATTAACCGTTGGCACAAGTGCCCGTCTACATAATGGTGTATTTTGGGGCATTGACTACAATACATGTGTTCTCAATGTTCCGATAGATTGTAAAGAAATATATTCACAAACTACGGGTTGGAGTGAGTTCTATAATATCAACGAGGTGGATTTCTCGTCAGGTATTGAAAATGTCAATGTGGATGGAAATGATGTGAAAGAAGTTGAACGCTACACATTAGACGGAAAGAATATCCAGACTCCAAAGTCGGGCATCAATGTCATCATGTATTCAGATGGCTCGACGAGAAAAGTTATAGTGAAGTGAAATTAAAAATAACAATTAAATAAAATACATTTATGGAAAATTTAAGAAATATAATGGGTTTGAGCGACTACGACAATGAAGCAAGAAATGAGCTTATAATAGGTTATATACGTATGATTAATGAATATGATCTTGATTCAAGAGATTTATGGACTGATGAAAAAGGAGTAGTATATAAAGATAATAAGAAGATTCTATATAAAGCTACAAAAAATTTGGAAAATGATTATACGATACGTTCTGGAACTGTAGCTATATGTAACCATGCTTTCGATAAAGTGGAAGTACAAAACATTTTCCTTCCTGAAGGATTAATAGCTATTGGTGATTTTGCGCTGTTTAGATTTAAACAACCGATAGAATTGCCTTCCAGTGTAGAATATATCGGGGAAACGGCATTGCCAAATGTCTATAAGAAATTTGTTTTTCCAAAGTCGCTAAAAGAAATACATCGTAATGGTATTCCAATGCCAAGATTTGATACTTCTGGTAAAGAACTTGATGTTGAATTTATTAGTGAATCACCAGAGTTCCCAATAATAAATGGCTGTCTAATACACTATGGTGAACTTATATCATATCTTGGAAATGATACTCATGTAGTAATTCCTGATGGAGTAACGATTATAGGCGTTAATGCATTCTATTGTAAAGCAGAAATTCAAGGAGTAGAAATTCCAGATACAGTGACAAAGATAGGTGAAGGGGCTTTTGGAGAGTGCACCTCATTAGAAAGTATTACTATTCCTGCTTCTGTTACGCAAATTTCTCGTGGGGCATTTTATAATTGTAATTCATTACAAACAATCAACATTCTTGGTACTCCAGATATAGCGCAGGATGCATTTACGAAATGTCCTGGACTTAAGCAATGAATATGAAGAGAAAATCTAACAATGGGTACAATCATGTTAGTTCTCATAGAGAGTTGTAGTACCCATAGTTAGAATATTGTGATGTAACGTGAGTTCGATAAATACATTGTATTAATGTGAACATCGGACTTACGTTAAACAATGAAAACTGATTAAATCATTTATATTATGAAAAAACTGACAAATCTTATTGGCAATACATCATGTCGTGGCATTATGCTGCTATTATTTGTATTGTTGAATGTGCAAGTGTTTGCGTACAATTTTGTTAGTGATGGAATTTATTACAACAGAACATCAAGCACTACGGTAGCAGTTACATATGGTGGCGCGACGGTTTATTCTGCCCTTTATAGTGGAAGCGTAATAATTCCCGAGTCCGTAACATACGATGGGATTACATATAATGTTACGGCAATTGGGGATTATGCGTTTTATGATTGTGAAAACCTGACTGATGTCAGCATACCTAAAAGTGTCACGGAAATTGATGGGCATGCCTTTTATAAATGTTCAGGTCTGACATCAATTATTCTCCCTGATGATGTTATGTCAATTGGTGAATATGCGTTTTACGGGTGTTCAAGTCTGACATCAATCATTATCCCTGACGGTGTCACCTCAATTGGTAATAAGGCGTTTGAAAAATGTTCGAGCCTGATATCAGCAACAATAGGCAGTGGTGTTATGTCAATAGGGGACCGTGCGTTTTGGAATTGTTCAAGCCTGACATCAATCAATATTCCAGACGGTGTTACGTCAATTGGGGAACGTGCGTTTGAAAGCTGTTCAAGCCTGACATCAGTCAGCATACCTGAAAGTGTTACGTCAATTGATACCTATGCGTTTTGTAATTGTTCAAGCCTGACATCAATCCACATTCCAAGCGGAGTTACGGAAATTAGCTTTGGAGAATTTTATCAATGTTCAAGCCTGACATCAATCAATATCCCAGACGGCGTTACGTCAATTGGGGGTGCTGCGTTTTATAGTTGTTCAAGCCTGACATCGGTAACTATGGGCAATGGTGTCACGTCAATTGGAAATTATGCGTTTGAGTATTGTTCAAGCCTGACATCAATCACCATTCCTGATGCTGTCACGTTAATTGGGTATGGTGCATTTCAAGAATGTTCAAGCCTGACATCAGTAACGATAGGCAGTAGTGTAAAGGAAATTGGTAATCAATCATTTTACGGTTGTTCAAGTCTGACATCAATCACCATTCCTGATGCTGTCACGTCAATTGGTGGCCTTGCGTTTGAGTATTGTTCGAGCCTGACATCAG
>JAJPZA010000092.1 GCA_021204625.1 Clostridia bacterium
GCTTCCTCTGCTACGGGCTCTTCAGCCACAGGCTCCTCGACAATCTCTTCTTCAACTGCTTCTTCTTCAGCGGGAGCTTCTTCGGCTACGGCCTCTTCTTCTGCTGTCTCCTCGGGAGTTGCTTCTATAATTATGGTCTCAATGATTGTTTCGGCAGGCGCAACCTCTTCAGCCGGGGTCTCCTCAGCCGCTTCCTCTTCAACGGGTGCTTCTTCAGCTACAGCCTCTTCTTCTGTTGCTGTCTCTTCAGTCTGGGACTCTTCCTCGGTAACTACTTCAGCGGCAACCTCTTCATCAGCTGCTTCCTCCTCAGTAACTTCTTCAGCTGTAGACTCCTCTTCAGCTTCTGGCTCTGCAACCGTTTCAGCTTCTGATTCAGCCTCCTGCTCTTCAGCCGCCGGCTCTTCTTCTGCCGTTTCCTCAGCAGCGGTTTCTATAATGATAGTCTCAGTAATAGTTTCAGCAGGCGCAGCCTCTTCAGCCGGGGTTCCCTCGGCTGCGGGTTCCTCAGCTGCCTCACCTTCTGTGGGTTCTTCGGCAGCAGGCTCCTCTTGTGCCGGAACTTCCTTTTCAGCCTCTTTTTCGGCCTCGTTAACAATAATTATTGTCTGATTTATAATAGTCTGCGGCTGGGCGGGCGCAGCTTCCTCAGCAGATTCCACAACAGGCTCCTCGGGAGCAGCCTCTTCTTCTGCTGTGGCCTCCTCAACCACGGGCTCCGCCTCAGCAGGAACTTCTTCAGCCACAGGCTCTTCAGCGGGTACTTCTTCAGCCACAGGCTCTTCAACGGGTACTTCTTCGGCAACTGCTTCAGCAGGTTCCGCAGCAACTGCTTCAGCAACGGGCTCCTCTGTTACGGGTTCCGCAGCCGTCTCGGCAGCGGCAGCATTCTGGGCCGCATCCTTCTTGGCCTTCTTCTTAGATGAGGCATATACCGCGATACATGCCACTATGACGCCAACGATAACCACTGCTATGACGATGTACGTGATCATAACGCCAGAGAGCAACAAACTATTTAACATGACGAACCCCTTATAATAAGATTGCTAGGATACCAGCGCAGGCATTTATGCCCAAAAGTGCTTATAAGTCGCACCAAACGCCGCTTCTCCAGTTTAAAATACTGTTTCTATAATAAAGTACAGACTGCCCAAATGTCAATACTTTGTGGAAAACTTTCGCATTATTTCCACATATTGTGTTCAGGATCCAAAATAGCTTGTAACTGCATACAGGGTCTAATCAAACGAAAGTTTAGTGTCTGTTTACACCGTCCGGATGAAGCAAAAGCTGGGTGTCATTGTGGATAACTTACAGATGTCGCTATGGATAACATAAATGCGGCTTCACATAGGGGCCAAAGAGCGGAAAGATTGAATGGCGCATATTATGAGTTCTGGATGCAGTTCCTCTTGGAATATGGCATTTCCATGGTTTTTATTACAGGCATTAGCAAAAGGCAGGGATGATTCCCTGCCTTCACCAATTCAGTATTTATAGCCTAATAATGTTAATCACATACCTCACGAATAGCATTAACAATAGAGTCTGTGTCCCAACGTACTTTAATATCCGCTGCATCGCGCACCACATCGGAAATTCTTTCATTTCCCCAAGGTACGACAGCTATAATTTTCTTCCCCAATTCCTTAGCTAATTCAATTTCATAATTGATCCATTTACTAGGGGTACAATAAACTCCTGCAAGTGCTATAACACAACTTGCATGAATCATCTGGTTTCTTATGGCTTCCTTCAATTCCCTATCCGTGCGAACACCTATTATTGGATCTTCCTCAGGCACAGAATAATTACTGTAGGAAAAATATTTCTTATTGTTTAGAAGATTAACCAGATGATTATAATCATCTTTGTGCTTCCATGAATGACTGATGAATAAATTGTAAGTCCTAATCGTCATTTTACTCTCCAAGAATGCATATTATAATTGATATAGCTATATATCCTATTAGGAATATACATGAAAGACCTATCTCTATTTTAGTTTCTGCAAGATAATGTTTATGCCTTTCCTTTAGCACGGCCCATTCTCTTTTGTACGGCATGTATGGAAGCTTGTTTTCAAGCTCATAAATAACCTCATATTTCGCCTTATTAAGTCTTCTATAACTCCAAATGAGCAGCATCCAAATTATGCATATGAAAAACCCAGCTATACTCATGCACAAAGATTTTATATCCCATACAATGGATATTGCTGCAATGATGGCTAAATTGACTGTAACAAAAAGTCCATTCATAACATCTCTTCTCTGGCTCGCTGTGTTTACCATTTCCACACAAGTTTGCCACTCCGAAAGATAGATTTCTGTTTGGTCCTTTTCGTCCTTCTTTTTCCAATCCTCTTCCATTCCCAATATCCCGTTACATCAACCTTGTATACTAAGCTTCATACTGTAAAAAATACATCCGACTATATAACGGCATATGGCGGGATTAATTATCCCGCCATCGCCGTATAAGTCATAATTCTAAACTGTCAAGCTTTCCGAATTTAGTCTACATCTGCCGTGTTACTCCAGGTAAGTGTTATGCTGTCGATATTAATTCCTGTGCCATCGCATGTAAATACGATATAATTGACGCCTGCTGAAAGAGATATTTCAGCCGTAAGATATCCCCATGATGAACTGTATTTGAGAGATCCTGCAGAAACAACTGTGCCGGATAATGATGCTGCTTCACCATTTACAGTAAGTACATTTTCATGTTCGGTACCTGCATAATTGTTCTTGGAAGTAGCACCTGCTATCATGGTGAGAGATATATTAGATACCTCGGAATCAGAATATATTGCAAACACAACCTTATCGCCTTCAGTATTGATGTTGCCAACTGTTTCTCCATAGAAACTGTATGAAGCTCCACCCTCTGTACCGTCTGTTCCGGTTCTTTCAGTTTCATCACTGTTCTCAACCTTTATTAGCCCATTCGTCTCTATTCCCATAAAAGTTGTGACTACCTTGCCCTCAGCGTTCAGATGTCCTGCTGTTTCTGCCTGCAGAGTAACAGTTTCAGCTGTTGTGTCAATAGTTACAGTTTCATTGGAACTGTCTATTTCATACACATTATAAGGGCTCTCTTCGTCATCTGCATATTTAAGTGTTATGTTGTCAATGTTAAGCCCTGTCCCATCGCAGGTGAATACAATGTAGTTGGGGCCTGCGGCAAGAGAAAGTGATGCTGTAAGATATCCCCATGATGAACTGTATTTGAGAGATCCTGCAGAAACAACTGTGCCCGCCAATGTAACGCTTTCTCCGTTTACAGTAAGAACTTGGTGTTCAGAACCCACATAATTATTCTTGGAAGTAGCACCGGCAATCATGGTAAGTGATACATCTTCTATAGCAGAATCTGAGTAAACAGCAAACACAACCTTATCACCCTCAGTATTGATGTTGCCAACGGTTTCTCCATAGAAGCTGTAACTCTCGGTTTCATCTAAGCTTGTTCCAGTTCTCTCAGTTTCATCACTGTTCTCAACCTTTATAAGCCCATTCGTCTCTATTCCCATAAAAGTTGTGACTACCTTGCCCTCAGCGTTGTAATGGCCAGCTGTTTCTGCCTCAATTGTCAGAGATTCGTTATAGGTCTCTTCAGTATTCCCGCTATTGTCATCCGTGTTGCCACTGTTATCGTCATTGTTCCCGCTATTGTCATCCTCTTCAGGGGGAATCACATCGGCATTGGGATTGTTGGAGAATTCTGTGTTGTCTGTCTCATCCCATGTGAGAGTAGCGGTCGTGGTGATCTCCATGTAATCAAAGTTGATGCCTGCGCCGTTCTCAATTGTAAATACGAATGTATTTTCGCCCTGGACGAGATCCACAGTTGCTGTAAGCGTTCCCCAGTTGTCAAAGTTAAGGTCACTGAGAAGCGTTTGGATATCCGAATCCTCAGAATATTCACTGTTCTTGAACACAGATGAGGATCCGGGAAGAGATCCTCCAAGGGTAACCTTGTTGTTATTAAGTTTCAGGATGTCATGGCCTGATCCGGCATACTCATTGATTGATGCTGATGCAAGATTGAATGCTCCCAATCCTGTCACTGGATTAGTGACATTGAGATCCATCGAGGATGCACAAATGGACAGCTGGGCTCCAGTAACGGCTGTGTCAGAGTTGATTACGAATGTTATAGTAGGGTTGTTCTCAGCAAGATATCCTACGGATGATCCGCCGGAATAGCTGTTATTGTCCTGTACGCCGAACACACAGTCTGTGACAAAACTGCCGTAAAGAACAGTGTCAAGCCTGGTGAGAAGCTCGGACTCATCAGCATAGAGCTGAGCATTTTCTGCCTCAAAACGGTATGTCATTTCAGTTGTGGGATTATCAGGCGTGGGCTCCGGTTCCGGAGAAGGATTGATACTGCAGGCTGCAAAGCAAAGAGAACCTGCGAGACATACAGCTACTGCGGATGCTGTTATAAGCTTGAAGGCTTTTTTCATTAAATTTCCTCCTGTCATATACCAAAATCAATCAAGGTGGACTGAATCTTTTTGCCCGATTGGTTTTACCTTGCTTTCTTCGGCGCCCTTATATTGCTTTGTTTGTAGTGGCGCCATTTTTTAGCGATGCAGACGATGCATATGACAATGCATGCTGCGAAGACGACCTCAAAGGCTATTTCCACAAGGATGTAGTATGCGAACGCAACATAGACCTCACTGTTCATCACGTTGGAATTCACAACTGTGTAAAGAATGTGGGATATGGCCTTTTTGGTGTAATATGTGTCGGCAGTGGCTTTCGTGCTGGATATCTTGAACGTGTTGCCGAATTGCGTCAGCTGCGCGTCCCCGCCGGCACGGAGCATCTGCTCGGAATGCATGTAGGATGTGGCGCCCTGGGTGTAATCCGTTATGACAAAGCCGTTGAATCCCCATTCGCCTCGGAGTATCTCCTGGATAAGCTGATAGCTGCCTCCGGTCCATGTGCCTCCCACTCTGTTGAAGGATGTCATCAGGGCCTGCATTGCAGGAATCTCTGCCGTGCCCAGCACTTCATTGCCTTTCTCGTCCGTCTGATAGCACTTGATTTCCATGGTTCCGGACTCGGAAACCTTCTGGAATGGCCTGAGATAAATCTCTCTTATGGCCTGCTCGTTAACCCATGTACAGACACCATTGTCATCTCTGTGAATTTCCTGCTCGTTGAGTGCAAAATGTTTTGCAAAAGCGTACATTCCCTGGCTTGCTGCGCCGCGGACTGTCTGTGAGGCCATCTCTCCGGAAAGAAAACTGTCCTCGGAGTAGTATTCAAAGTTGCGGCCTTCAAACGGTGTTCTGTGAATGTTCATGGCCGGAGCGTACCAGCCGTTGACTTTGTCATCGAACGTGAGGCCGTCCTGGCCTACGTAGTATCCGTGTGCATAGGCTATCCTCGTGTTCCATGTGGCCGCCATGCAGACTTCGGTGCAGTAAGCGATGGAGTATGATGTCTGGTTTACCATTCCGTTGAGTCCGGCAGGGCCGTCCAAATCTTTCGCCGCCGGCTTGCCTATACTCTCGGCAACTACAGTGCGGTATCCGGAAAGGTTGATGAGGTCTCCGACTTCGGCTGTTGTCATGCAGCTTATAAGAGCATCCCAGTCAGCCTCGTCATACGGAACTCCGCGGTAATCTATTAGCTGCAGCTCGTCCGTGTTTTCGACGCCGTATGAACCGGCCATTTCAGCCGTTATTTCATCGTCCGCCACAGGGCTGTTGGCCGCCTGGGCGTCCCCCTTCTCAACGAGCTTTGAATACAGAGCATATGAAACTGCCTCTTTATACTGGTATCCGTTCACTTCATCGCACTTGGAAGCAGTCTGGTCATCCTGTGAGCCGTGCGTTGCAGGCCATGATCCGTTCCAGTTATTCCTGGTGAGATAGTCATCTCTGTCGATATAGTTGCAGTTGCTTGTAACCTCGTTCGTTTCCTGCGTTTCGGTATTCTTTCCGGTTGCAGCCATCTTAAACCTGTTGGTTATCTCGGCTCCGGCGGCAGACACGGAATACGTTGTTGCATCTGTCTGGGAAACGGTGTATTCGTACACCTGCGATGAATTACCTATAGTCTCGGAAGCCGTGCCATAATGGCCAATCTCAGCAAGCCCGTTCGCAAGCTTGGTCTCATAATTTGTGCTGTCCTTCGTGAGGATGTTGTTCACAGCATCGTGCGCATCCTTTGCAACTGTGAGATAGTAATCCCCTGCCTCAAGAATGTAGGTCTTGCTGGTCACGTCATCGTATGTGGTGAGGTCGCTTCCGGAGACTGTTATAGTGACTTCCTCGGATCCTCCGTTGGCTTCAAGAATTCCGGTCTTTGCATATCCGACAAGGGAAACAGCAGACTTTTCAATGTGGTTGGTGATGTCATCCTGCGTGTAAGGCACGCTTGCATATACCTGGACCACATCTTTTCCGTCATAATTTCCGGTGTTGGTTACAGTCAGGGTTATGGTGAAAACATCGCTGGATGTATCGTAGGCGAACTCAGGATTGCTCCAAGAGAAAGTCGTGTATGAAAGGCCGTATCCGAATGGATACTGCACTTCATCCGCATAATTCCATCCGCCGGATTCCGCTCCGTAAACGCCAGCCGATCCGTTCGCATTGCCTTTGCCTAAAACCTGGTCGTAGTAACGGGTCTCGTAATACTTGTAGCCTACATATATGCCCTCGTCATAAGAGACGCCGTAGTAGTCTATGTCCTTGCTGTTGTACGTATAACGGATGTCTCCCATGTTCTGCATTGCAGGGGATGAGAATGCGCTGTACGCCATGGTGTCCACAAGATGTCCGGATGGGGTTGTTGTGCCGCTTATGATGTCCGCAAGGCCATATGCCGCCTGGTCTCCTCCTGCCGGAGCCCAAATAATTGATTTGACATTCTCGTACTGCTCCGTCCAGCCGAGCTCCATCATGTTTGATGTGTTGACCACAAGAATGACGTTGCTGAAGTTCTTGTTGAGGTTGTCTATTATGTCCAGCTCCACGGAATCCGGCTCGAGATAACTCTTGGACTTGTCCGCCTCTATATCCGTGTAGTTTGCCATATATCTGGCCTCGTCATGGCTTTCGCCGCCCACTCTGGACATGATGAAAACCGCTGTGGTGTTATTTGAAAGAATGCCGCTGAAGTTGTTTACCTTCTCCTGAAGAGTTGACCAGGGAACTTCATTTATGGACCAGTCGGAATTTCCGAAAATGTCCACAGTGCCTCTCGATTTCCCGGAGCTTGAGTAATAATTCCAAAGATCTTCATTGACATCGAAATTGCAGTCCTCGAAGGCCTGCTTCAAGGTGACGTCTGAAGAAGATGTTCCGGATCCCGTGCCTCCTATCACGAAATCCACGGAAGACTGCGAGAAGAATGCAATCTTCGCCTTGCTCTCCGCGCTGGTCTGCACGGGAAGCCCGCCGTCATTTTTCAGAAGAACAAACCCTTCTCCGGCAGCCTCCCTCATGTACTTCTGCTCTGCTGCATAAAGGTCATCGAACGAATCGTATGCAGGGTTGTTGTAGGCCATCTCGCCTTCCGTCTCGCCGGATGACGAAGTGCCTATAAAGTCACGGAGAACGCCGTCAAAATAGTTGGCAACAAATGGCAGCGCTATCATGATGGCCAGAAGAATGACCATGACGATGACAAGCCCCGCTGTGAGTCTCTTGGCTGATTTCTTCGTGACAATCTTGTTCTTTTTAGACATTTACAATCTCCCAAAATCATTGCCCGGACGGCCCCTGAACCCGGATTCCGTCCGCCATAGCCAGGCGCGCTCCTAAACACGCGCACGCATACAAGCCGTATAAATGAAAAAAAGCGGGGTGCATAGGCATCCCGCTTCCCTACTTTGCTGGTTTTTCCTTCCAGCCATACTCCTTAAAACAGCCCCGGCACAATCCCATCCAAATGTCTGAAGCTGTAAGGGAGTATGTGGCATGTGCGATAGCACATGCCACCCCTTTTACCGTAGGGAAAAGGGCTTCCCGGTTTCAAATTTACATGGCCTGAGCACTTTCCTCCAATTTGTCCCGGATTCTTTGACCGGCTTCCGTATGGAATCCGCATGGCAGAATGGCGGGATTGGAAAAAATACTCAAATAGCACTATATCACTCTTTCAAAACAAACCTCTATTGCAATTTATCAACCATAATATTGCAAAATATCCACTAACTTTTCAAAAATCCAACAACTGTCGGAGTCGGAAATGACACCGTCGTGACACCATGACACGCTTTTTTTCTTGAAAAATCATTTGTTTATTATCAGCTAAATTTATGAAAATTTTCTGGGCGAAATGCACAATTTCATTACAATCAGTCTATTTCTTTGTGAATTTTACACTTATATGGTTCAGTCCTTCAGACACTGAATCTGCCTGCAAACGGCGCATAAGCCAGGCAATGCGGCCCTTTCATGGCGCAATATGTTTGATTTTAATATATACTCCTGCATTATGAATCATTGCAGGCAGTCTGTTTACGATTTTTGTGCGAAATTAACAAATGACAGAAAGTCACATATGCAGTTTATCTGCATCTTTGCAATCCGTATTCCGCACTGTACGGATGATATATCCGGGTTACGTGCTGCAGTTCTCTTTTCTGCGTGGAAAACCTCCGTACAGAAAAAAAACACCCCGCAGGGTGCTTTGAGTCGCCGTATAAGTGCAGTTCAGGAATCAGGCCGCGTCATTTTACAAACCGCTTTAGACGGTCTGTGAGCACTGCCGCCAGAATTATTTTCACAAGATCCGGCAGGATGTACGGATACACGCACCATGTGAGGGCGAACTGGAGATTCTCCGTTGTGGCGCTTCCCTTGAAGATGAACATGTACCAGAGGGTGCCGAAGAAATAGCATACAAGAACGCCAACAGCCATGGCAAGCAGGAGGACGGTGAACTGGATGGCCCAGACCGCACCCTTGCGCTTCGCTTTGGAGCCAAGGCGCCTGAGGTTGTCCGAGGCAAAGCCCACGAGCAGAGCCGTGAAGATGAAGCCTACGACGTATCCCGCGGACGGGGAGGCTATGAGGGCGTAGAAGTTCTTGAAATTCGCGAATACGGGAATCCCGCAGATGCCCATGAAGATATATACCAGCACGCACAGCGTGCCTCTCTTCCATCCCAGAAGGCCGGCGGTCAGGCAGATGGCCAGAGTCTGCAGGGTTACAGGTATGTCCCCCACGGGAACGGAGATGTATGAGCACACCGTAATTACGGCTGCGAATATGGCTATGTAGCATATGTTGAGCAGGGCCCTTCTGCCCTTGCTCTTTTTCTTGCCCCGGACTTCCTCCAGGGGCTTTCTTTCATTCTCTGCCATGACTGTCCTTCATATTCTCCGTCCAACAATACCAGCTTTGGGGTTAGAAAGTCAACCGCAAATCCGGATTTGCAGTTGCAATATATGCTGTTTGCACGGATTGCATAAGGCATAATGTGCAATCTGCCTGAAGCGGGGCACAAGAAATGCCCCGGCTTTCCGGGGCACTTCCATTGGTATCATTATGAATCATATCATTTGTCTTCTCATTTGTCTTCCAAGGGTTCAGGCGCGGTTTCTTCCGCGGAGGAATCTGCAGGGGCTTCCGCAGTTTCCGGCCGGGACTCTTCCTCTTCATCCGAAGATGCGTTCATCTGCCGGATGATTGTGGAAAGGGCGTCCTGGGAGAGCTGCTCATCACAGCTCTTCAGCTTTCCGTATGCAAACTTGTCATGATGGATTGTCATAATGAAATCTCCGTTTTGCAGACCTTGCGGACCCGCACTTATGCACTATATCTGCGCTATACTGTGCCGCGTTCATACAGGCTCACAAAGTCTTTTAAAGGGCCTGTCTGTGCGAGACTGAATCAGCCTTTGCGGACGGCGAAGGACGCGCGCAGGGCGTTGAGAACGGCCAGGAGCATTACGCCCACATCCGCGACGATGGCTATGATAAGCGGGAAGTTGGAAATGCAGAGTGCCAGGATCATGATGGCAAGCTTTATGACCAAAGATCCTATGATGTTCTCGTACATTATGGAGCGGGTCTTTTTGGCTATCTTGCGCCCCTTTGCAATGAGCGAAAGCTTGTCTGAGATAAGGACAAGGTCGCTGGCCTCTATGGCTGCGTCCGAGCCGACTTTGCCCATGGATACGGAGCAGTCCGCTGTGGTCATTACGGGGGCGTCGTTTATGCCGTCTCCGACGTACAGCAGCTTTCCGCGTTCCTTAAGCTTTTCCGCGGCCTCGAGCTTCTGGTCCGGCAAAAGCCCGGCCATGCACTCGTCCAGGCCTGTCTTCCAGGCTATGTTCTCCGCTCTGCCGGAGGAATCTCCGGTGAGCATTACAGTATATTCTATTCCTTCCGCCTTGAGGGCTGCAACGGCTTCGGGGGACTCGGGGCGGATTGTGTCTCCGATTGCCACAAATCCCATATATTTGCCGTCCAAAGCAACATATATTATGGTGTCTTCACTCTGCACGGGCTCAAATGAGACGCCGTTCTCGCTAAGGAGCTTTGCATTGCCGCAAAGGAGCGGCTTTCCATCGCTTGTGCCCTTAAGGCCGCGGCCGGCAAGTTCTGTGACGTCATCCACGGAGATTACAGTGCGGATGTCCTTGAAGGCCTCTGCAATGGGATGTGTGGAGAACTTCTCGGCGGCTGCTGCAAGCTGGAGGGTTCTGTCATCCGTGCTTTCCGTTATTGTGAAGGTGCCTTCGGTGAGGGTTCCGGTCTTGTCAAATGCAGCGACTTTCGCAAGGGCTAAGGCATCCAGGCTTGTGGCGCCCTTGATAAGGATGCCCAGGCGTGCGCAGGCTCCGATTCCGCAGAAGTATGTAAGAGGCACTGAAATGACAAGCGCGCAGGGGCATGAAATTACGAGGAAGTTGAGGGCCGTATGGATCCACTCCTCGTATGTAGGCCAGATGAATCCGGTTGAAACGCCGCAGAGTATTGTGGGAACCAGGACGGCTACAATGACCGCTATGGCGCATACTATGGGAGTATAGTATTTTGCGAACTTTGTTATGAACTGCTCGGACTTGGACTTGTTCGCGGAGCTGTTCTCCACGAGCTCCAGGATTTTCGCAACGGCGGAGTCCTTGTACGCACGCACAACGACGGCCTCCAGAACGCCGTTTAAGTTGATGGATCCGGAAAGCACTTCGTCTCCTTCCTTCACGTCCTTGGGCGCCGGCTCACCGTTCAAAGACTTGAGGTCCAGTGAGCTTGCTCCGTCTATAATGCGGCAGTCCACGGGCACTTTCTCGCCCGCCTTGATAAGAATGATGTCTCCCTCTTTGACGTCCTCCGGGGCGACTATGTGCTGCTCCCCGTTTACAAGCAGTGTGGCGTGCTCGCTCTTGAGGTCCATGAGGGCTGCGATGGAAGACCTTGAAGACCCTACGGCCACGGCCTGCAGAAGCTCTCCTATTGAATACAGGAGCATTACCGCAACGCCTTCGTAGAAGCCGTCTCCCTCCAGAATTCCCAGGACTATGGCGCCCAGGGAGGCAATGGTCATGAGGAAGTTCTCATCGAAGATCTTGCCCTTCGAGATGTTCTTGCCTGTCTTAACGAGCACCTTCCAGCCGGCTGCAAGATATGCGACGCCGTACAGGCAGTATATGACAATCTTGAGTGCCAGGGACTGTTCCGTCATGCCGACAAGGTCCATGACAAGGGGAGGCACGAAGAAGATCACGGACACGATTATCCAGATGATGTCCCACTTGTGCTCTTTTGCCAGGCTCACCTTGCTGTGCTGGTTTCCCGACACAATCTTGACGTCCTCGAAATGGGTGATTGTGTATATCGCCTGGGCGCGGGCGTTCTCGCTGTCCGTCCTGAGCATTATGTGCTCATTGACGAAATCCACGGAGGCCTCCACGCCCTCTATCCTGTTGAGGTCTCCCTCGAGTATTCTGCAGCAGTTGGCGCAGCACAGGTCCTTGACCTTGAGCTTTTCCACTCTGGGCCCTGTGGGCACTGCGGCGTTGTCTCCGACAACCTGCACGTCCTCGAAGTGGTTGCAGCAGTCCTTAACCTCTTTCAAGGCATCCTCGCTGCACACCAGCCTCGCTTTCTGGCCCATGAAATCCACGGCCGCCCTTTCCACGCCGGGTATGCGCTCCAGCTCCTCCTCGAGCTCCCTGGCGCAGTTGGCGCAGTCCAGGCCGGTCAGCTGCAATGTGTAATCATTCATTGCAATGCTCCTTCGCCATCTCCACCATAATCATGATATGACTGTCCGCTATGGAATAAAGTATCTTCTTGCCTTCCCTTCTGCTCTTGAGTATCCTGTTGTCCTTGAGAGTCTTCAGCTGATGCGAAACGGCGCTCTGGTTTCCTCCGACCGCCTCGCATATATGATCCACGCAGAGCTCCCCGTCCGACAGGGCCAGAAGAATCTTGACCCTCGAAGGCTCTGATATGGCCTTGAATCTTGCCGCCATCTCTTCTATATACTTATCCGTTGGCATCTTCTTCAGAACAGACTGCACTCTGGCTTCATGCAGAAGCTCTTCATCTTCGCTGTGTAACATGGCTGTCCTTCTATAGTGAAATCATATGAATTGATGTTCATATGTTGAAATGATTATATGTCCGGCAAGCAGGAATGTCAACCGTTTTACTGTGAAATATTCGTCACACAGCCTGGCCTGCAGATTTTCCACAGAGTGTCCAATCCATTATCCCGGCCATACTGCGCCTCCTTTTGCCCTGCAGACTCAATTTGAACGCCTAAAGCGTCCAATTTTGTGCAGTCTGCTGAAAACCGAAAGCCCGGGGTCATAGGCTCCGGGGCTTGTATGGCATATGCCGCTGTCTGCCTGTGGAAATCAATTCTTGTTTCCGAGCAATTCCTCTCTTGGAATATTGTACTTCCCGCATATTCTGGCAGCAAAGTCTTCAAAAGGGATGGCGTTGCCGTTTCGCAGGTCATTGAGAGTCATGAGAGAAACAGCATCTTCCTCTTCCTTGGACATGGACTCATCTATGCCCTTGGGCATACGGACATCGAACGGCAGGCCGTCATGGGCTATGATCTGCGAATAGAGCATCCGGATGACTACAGGCACAGAGACTCCCATCTCCCTGAGAATGGCCTCTGCCTGCTCCCTGGTCTCCTGGTTCATTGTTACCTCAACTATAAATGTTTCCCCCATATTACTGCTTTTTTATGAACAAATCATAGAATAATCGAATGTTTATTAGAAGTCAAGCGATTTCTGTAAATAGGGTTCCGGATGAAAGAAAAAAACCCGGAGCTGCAATGAGTTCCTGGTCTTGCATGTATGGGTTACGTTATGCCGTGTTTTATCAGGTTTTGGAAGGCTCTGCGGGAACAGGCTTTTGAATCGGCTCGTGGATTATGACGAGTTCCTTGAGAGCCCTGGTATAGGCTATGTACTTCTCGTTGTCCGTGAGGTCCGAATCGTATACGGCCACGGTGGAAAACTCCAGGCCCTTGGACTCGTAGACGGTCATGAGGTTTATCTTGTCCTTGGAGACCTTGCCTGTTTTGCGGAGGACGTTGTATGTGGAGCGGGAAAGAGCTTCCAGGTTGTCCGCGGAGCAGATTATGGCCTTGAGGCCTTTCTTGGGAGCCAAGTATGAGGAGATGCCGCGGGAGGGAAGGAATTTCACTTCCTCGCCGTCAAAGCCGGTAGGGAGCATCTGGACGCCAAGATTCTGGGAGACGTAGTTCACGATGTTGTTCGTGTTGCGGTAGTTGATATCCAGATTGTAGACGGTAAAGCCAAGGGAGTTCCAGCTCTTGAGGCCCCTGAACGGGGTTATGTTCTGCTTGAGGTCTCCGAAGACATTGAAGATGGCCCGTGTGTTTATGGTCTTGAGGATGCTGTATTCCGGCTCCGAGATGTCCTGCGCCTCATCTATGAACAGGTACGCGTATTTGGGAAGGAGGTCATAGCCGAGCTTCGTGAGGATAAGGGTCAGCGCGTAGAGGTCGGACTTTATGAGAGGCTTTGTGGGCACCCCGTAATTCACCTTTACCGGACGGACAATCTCCCTGTAGAAAAACCTGAGGACGTCTATCGTGCCTTCGCTTTTGCCTATGGCCACAAGGTCCCGCATGCCCTTGAGAACTGCCGCAAAGTCCAGAACGGGGGCGAATCTGTCCGAGATAGCCTCAACCCACTGCACGGCATCGCCTATCTCGGCCACGAGGGCCTCGCGCTTGTCTATGCCGTCCTTGTACAGGTACTCCTCCCTGCCGAAATCGCGGATTTTGTATCTCTTGAGGTCTGTGATCTCCTTTTCAACATTGACCTTCAGTGTGCTGAGGTCCGTTATGGCCTCCGTGCATATCTTGCCGGAAGCGGAGGCTATGTAGCGTATGGACTTGTAGAATGAGAAAAGCTCGCGGTAGAAGTATGCATAGCCCTTCATGCGGTCGTCCGTGAATATGAGTGCCAGGAACTCGCGTATGTCCTGCACGCAGTTGAACATGTTCCTGAAGCGCTTGGTGTAATACAGGCTCCCGGCCTTTTCCTTTATCTCCCCTAAAACGCATCTGCGCACGCGCACGGAGCTATTCTTTATCTTGTCATACACGGCGCTCTGCTCGTCGCAGGCCTTTATGACGCCTTCTACCATGTCCCGGCACTCCGGGGCTGAGAACATGCCGAAGACACCGTCATATATTCTGGCGAGGCGCTTTTCTATGTCCGCCATGAAATCGTTGGAGTAAATGTACGTGAGATAGTCCGCGGAGACGTGAAGGTGCTTGTCTATCTTCGATTCAAGGTCCACGCCGGCATTCTTGAGGATGGTGGCGAAATAGTTGTCCAGGGTGCTTGTGCGCACCTTTTCAAGCTCAAGAATCTCGGAGAGCTCGTCTATGAAGGCATTGAACGAATCCGAGGGGGTTATCACGAGGACATCCGTTGGATGGATGCTCTCGTTGTTGTACATTATATATGAGAGACGGTGCAGAAGGACCATGGTCTTGCCGGCTCCGGCAACTCCCTGCAGCACGAACTCATCCTTGTCCGGAAGGGTTATGACCTCATACTGTTTCTCCTGTATGGTCTCTATTATGTCCGTTATTTCCTGCTTTTCCCTGCGGCTTTCCAGAATCTCACGGAGGAAAGGGTCAAAAATCAGGGTCTCGTCCCTGCCAGCTATCTCTTCCTTCGTAAGGTAGTCGCTAACCGCAAGATACTCGTTGCGAATTTCAAGCACCTTCCCGCTGTGAGTCTGCAAAGCCCTGCGCAGAATGAGTTTGTAATCATACTCGTTTATGGAAAACGACGTCCTGCTCTTCTGGTAATACCTGCGGGCAAGAGGCGCACGCCAGTCCACTATCTCCAGGCCCTCATCCCCGCGCTTTCCTATATAGTAGCTGTTGTATCCCTCAAGGGGATCCGTAAGGTCCATCCTGGCAAAATACGGCTCGTCGAAGAAGGGCTTGTACTCCCGCATCTTCGCCCGCACCTTCGCTATCTCCTCATCCAGTTCAAGCGTCCTTCTGTACTTCTCCGCATTATAATCCGGGGCAGAGCGTATCTCTTCTTTTTCCGCCTTGGCGGCCTTCTCCTTGTCCTGAAGCTTCTTGAGATACAGGGCTTTGAGCGCAGCCATAACGGCGGCAATATGAAGGTTCTCATACTCCACCTGCTTGTCCATGTCCAGAAGGTCCAGGAAGAACTCCTTGTCCGGTTCCTTGTGAGGGCTTATGAAGTTTTTTAACTTCTGGATGTCTGCCATATAAATAGTGTCCTGATATCAAATTTTAACATATAAAAATGCAATAATCAAGACAAAATGCAAACAAATTTGCCCTTTCACATAACTTTCTGCAATACCCCTTTGAACCGCGCATATATGCGGGTATTTCTCTTTCCGCATATGCAGAATCCGGTCCAATCCGGGCTGCTTGCAGCCCGCTCCGGGGCCGTTCCAAAGGTATCCGCAGGAGCAATGAATGTCCTTGACATCCCCTGGCGGAATTGATACAATTCAATGGCTTGCCGGAGGGCATGAGCCGGTTGCGGCTGCTCCTGCCGGCCTTTTTTCTTACAGGAACAAAGGGCTTTTACGGCAGCATGATTTTTACTGTAATTTTGGCATATTCAGGCTCCAAGCCAAATACAGGGCCGCATAGATTCACTGTATGGAAGACTTCTTAAGCTGCAGAATCAGACCCACATATTTCCGCTATCTGGCCACTGCCTTCGGCAGCAGCTTTATAGCGTGCGTGTACAGCATGATAGATTCTGCGGTGGTGGGCCAGTATTACGGCCCGGACGGGGCCTCCTCCATGGTAGTCACCGCTCCGTTTTGGAGCATAATGCTAAGCCTTGGCCTTCTCATGGGCCTTGGCGGGGCCGTGGTCTTTTCATCCCTCCGCGGGCAGGGAGAACACAACAGGAAGCTTTCCAACGAGTTCTTCACTGTGGCCATGATTGGCTGCATCATATTCACGGTTCTTATCATGGTCCTTCTGTTCACCTGCGAGGACCAGATACTCATACTATTCGGGGCTGACGAGAACGTCCTTCCCATTGCCCGCGAATACATGACCTGCGTCCGCTGGTCCGTGCCCTTCTTCGTCTTCGGCCAGGGGCTCATAGCCTTCCTCCGCAATGACGGCGCTCCGAGCCTCGCCACATGGTGCGTTGTGGCCGGCGGGGTGTTCAACATCGTGGGAGACTTTGTCTTCACCTTCACACTGGACCTTGGAGCCATGGGAGCCGGCATAGCGTCCGCCGGCGGCGGAGTGCTCAACATCATAGTCCTCGTATTCCACTTCTTCTCCAAAAAGAACACTCTCCACCTGGAGCTTCCCTCTCATTTCTTCCGGCAGTTCGGCAAGATCATTGTGACAGGCTTTGCCGCCTTCTTCATAGACATTGCCGGCGGGATCATAACCATCATATTCAACAACCAGGTGCTCAAGTATCTGGGTTCCAGCCATCTCGCAGTGTACAGCGTGATAGGCAGCATCATAATGTTCGTCCAGTGCTGCTCCTCCAGCGTAGGCCAGGCCTCCCAGCCGATGCTCTCTGTAAATTACGGAGGAAACAAGCCGGACCGGATACGCAAAATCATGTGGTACGCCATAGGCACTGCCATAGTCTTCGGCGTCATATGGATAGTCCTGTGCGAGTCCGCCCCGAACATGTTTGTATACATCTTCATGTCCCCCACAGACGAGATTCTGGAGATTGCACCCGCCATCATACGCATATACTCCATTTCCTTCATTCTGCTGCCGTTCAACGTCTTCTCAACCTACTATTTCCAGGCCATCCTCCGGAGCGGCGTGTCCTTCCTGATTTCCATAGCCCGCGGCATAGTTATAAGCGGCATCCTGCTTTTCGTCCTTCCTCTCATCTCGCCTTCCGCAATCTGGTACGCAATGCCCATAACCGAGTTCCTTGTGGCAATCTTCGCCGTTATAATGATGGTTGTATCCGCCAGAAAAAAGCCTGCTGGAACAGTGCAGACGGCCTGAAAAACTGCGCAAAATTTTGCACAAAAATCCAAAACTCAAAAAACGCAGGAATATATGCCCCGTTTTGAGTAAAAATTTCCAGAATCTGTAACAAAAATCCTAGTTTTTTGAGGGTGTTGTGTAACAAAATTCTCAAGTTTTCTGGGGTGTTTTTTAACAAAATTCCTAACGTAAAAATCAGCCGTCCGGGTCAATCCTGGACGGCTGTATTGCTTTGCTTGGCCAACTATAAAATTCTTCCTACCATGTTGTGATCTGCTTAAAACGAGCCCTGTTGCTGGCATGTAACAATATGACCTTTCCCGCCATTTGGCATGTCTAGAAAAGACATATGAGCCATCCTTCTGCAGATTCTCCAATTCTTTTTGGCGTCTTATCCGCAGATTCTCCAATTCCTGAGATAAATGCCAGTATATATCGTAGAAAAAGCCGCCCAGGTCATCGGCATACGCAATTTCTCCAAATCTCTTTGGCTGTTCATCCGCAGATTCTCCAATCCCTGAGATAAATTCCTGTATATAATGTAGAACAGCCGCCCGAATTATCCTGGACGGCTCCATTTTTGCTTGTTGAACTGATAAATCAGAGTGCAAAGTGTATGTTACTCCTGTAAATACCTGGATTTCATCTCTTGAAAGAACTTTGCAAGGCTGTCTCCAATATTTTCCGAGGGAGTCTCTCCGTAGGATTCATCCCTTTTAAAAAACATTATCATGTACAGCGGAATATAGATAATGCGGTCATCGTCCTTGTTCCGGCTTATATTTCCCCTGCAGAATACAACACCACGCTTGATGCTATATTCCTTTAGCTTGAGCAGCTTGGATAGTGACTTGTGATCCGTATAGTCCTCTCCTGATTTAACTTCAATAGGTATTACTTCCGCTTTGTCCTCTACAAGGAAATCTATCTCGCCCAGGCCCTTGACATTATAATAGTACAGTTCTTCAAACCCATTGCTGGCAAGTTGCTGCGCAATCATGTTTTCAAGTATACCACCTTGATTAACCTCAAGGTTGCCTGTGGACACCTCATACTGCAATGTCTTGTTTTTGTCCATTGATATAAGTACGCCGGTATCAGCAAGAAAGAACTTAAATAGATTCCGAAGGCAATTATACGACAAACCCGGCTTCGGCTCTGTCGCATTGTAACATGGCAGTGCGACACCAGAATCGACAAGCCAGTTGATGCCGCTTTCATAGCGACCCATCCTTGCACTTTTTTTAATATCCGTCAAAACGAACCGTCTGTTTCTTTCTCTTAATTCTGACGGAATGGCTTCAAATATACTGAGTATCTTATCCGCGTCTGTATTAGTATACTTGATTATATCCCCACGCCATTTCTGCTGAATCGCCTTCTGTTCATTATAAGCCTTGCGCTTAACCCTTGTATCAACATACTTCTGTACTGCAGACGGCATTCCACCTACGCACATGTAATCAATAAACTCCTTGATCATACGGTCATGAACAAAATCATTCACTGGAGTCAAATTGTCATAACATTGCTTTAGATACTCAAGTGTCTCAGAAGGTATTCCATCCGCTATGGCAAATTCTTCAAAATCCATCGGATACATGCGTTCTTCAACTTCATATCCTGTAGCATATGACGCAATCTCATTGGGATCCATAACGCCCAGAAGGGAACCGGATTCAATATAATCATATCTTCCGTCATCCACCAAAAACTTGATTGCGGTACGTATAATCGGGCACTCCTGAACCTCATCAAAGAAAATCAGCAATCCTTTGGGCTTCAAATCTTTATGCAAATACATCCCCATTGCATCAATAATGGAATCAGCAGAAAGATCGCCTTTAAAAATACCTTTGGCCTCTGGATGAGTGTGAAAATTGATTTCAATAAAATTTTTCCCATAGTGTTTCTTCCCAAACTCACGTATGAGAGTTGTCTTTCCAACCTGCCTGCAGCCATCCACTAAAATGGCTTTCTTATTTGGATCTTGATACCATTCTTCCAATACCTTGGAAAACTTCCTGTACAGCATTTTCATCCCCTGTGAAAGCGTATAAACCACAAATTTATTACGGCTGTTTTTATAAACTCAGTTTAAATC
>JAJPZA010000059.1 GCA_021204625.1 Clostridia bacterium
AAATACGTGACCGGTTCATTCGTCTAAATGGTGACAAAATCATACATCACTGACAATAAACAACAGAGTGCTGTATATCTCTTATATAAACAGGCGGAAATTCATGCAGGCCGGGCAGATAATCTTCACGTATTATATAATGCCGGTTCATTCCTGCATGTGGTCAAACAAGGCGGTTGGCTCATTTTTTGCGGACAATTCTGTTTGTTCCGTGTTCTTCCGGACCGGAAGGTTTGCAAGGGAAGCAGTTTTACGCAGAGCTTGCTCAAACGCTTGCAGGAAGGCGGCTTCAGGTGATATAATCCAGGCATGGAAAGATATGTGGCTTTTGACATCGGAGACAGAAGGATAGGAGTGGCCATATCGGATCCGGGCAACACGTACGCCCTTCCGTCCGAAACCTATTTCCGCAAGGGCTTTAAAGAAGACGTCGCGGCTGTGGCAAGGATTGCGGGAGAGAAAGGGGCCACGTGCGTTGTCTGCGGGCTGCCGGTGAATTTTGACGGCTCCGAATCAATCCAGACGGAGAGGGCCAGAGGGTTCATACGGGAGCTGGAGAAGCAGCTTTCATGCCCCGTTGTCTGCGTGGATGAGAGGTTCACCACGGTGATGGCGGATGACACATTGAAGAGCGAAGGGATGAAGGGCGAGAAGCGCAAAAAGTATGTGGACGCCCTGGCGGCCGCCAACATCCTGGACGGATATCTTTCCAGGCTGCAGGCACAGAAAAAGACAGAGGAGACGGATATGAACAGCGATTTGGATGACGAGACGGAAGATGACGAAGAATACGAGGAAGGCATCATAGAGCTCATAGACGACCAGGGCGAGACCGTGAAGTTCACGCAGATCGGGACCATGGAGTACAAGGACGTGCCCTACGTGTTCCTTGTCCTTGCAGAGCCCAAGGAAGGGTATTCGGACGAGGATATCTTCGTTTTCAGATATGAACAGAGGCTTTTGAAGCCCGGCGATGACGGCTATGTGGAAGGCGAGGACAACGTTGCGGGAATGCTTTATCCCATAGAGGACGAGGCCCTCATGGAAGAGGTCTTCGAGGCTTTCCAGAACGAGACGGACGATGAGGACGATGAATACGATGATGACGAGGACATTCCTCTCTAACATCGCATTGCCCCGCGGATATGCCAAATCCGCGCCAAGTAAAACCGGTAAAAGGCGCGGAATCTTACACAGAAGCCTGATGTTGTGCAGAAAAGAAAGACCCGTGCGGCTTATGCCGTGCGGGTCTTTGTTATCAATAGGAGGATTTGCGCTTCACTCATGGACTGTGAAGCAAAATGGAGGGATTACTCTATATCTATGAAGTGTGAGTCGCTTCCCCTCGGCGCTGCCTTGGGAACCTCGAGGGACAGGATGCCGTTATTATACTTGGCCTTGATATCCTTTTCCGTGATGTCCGCGCCCACGTAGTAGCTGCGCTGGCAGGACTCGCTTATCTCCCTGCGGATGTAGTGCTTGTCCTTGGATTCTTCCTTTACTTCCTTCTTGGCAGACACGGTTATATACCCGTTCTCCAGTGAAATCTTGATCTGGTCTTTGTCATAGCCGGGCATTTCAAGCTCCAGCTCGTAAGCGTTCTCGCCCTCTTTTATGTTGGTGCGAAGTGCATTTGGCTCATCGTAGAAAGCAGGCATGAAGAAGTCATCAAACGCATCGAACAGATCGTAGGGTGTGGTTCTCTTTGAAAGTGAGTTTTTCATAATAAATCTGTCTCCTTATACGTTTTATGATCGGATCCGCAAGCCCCGGTCGCTTTCATCTCCTTTCACTATAGTATATAAAGCAAAAATCCGGCGCTTAAACACAAATCCCCGTTTATTTCACAAAATCATAACAAAACCCGGAATTCTTTCACGCAGTTTTAACAAAGCCCCTCATCCAAACGGACAAGGGGCTTCTTTTCCGGGTTTCTGTACCGTGTAATGCCTTCCAACTGTGCCGAGCTGTTATCTCTTGATGTCGTAATTCTGGTTCATTAGGGTCTTTATGGACTCCTCGTCATCCGTGATGTTGAAGTCTCCGTGCATTGTGTGCTTTATAACGGATGAGGCCACCGCGAAGTTCACTAGGGTGTCCGGGTCCATCTCGCGCATCATGCCGTAGATCATTCCACTTGCGAACGCATCCCCTCCGCCAACGCGGTCCAGGATGGAGAAGCGGAAGAGGTTGCTCTCAAAGGTCTCCCCGTCATACCACATGAAAGCCTTGAGGGAGTTCTCGCTGCCGCTGTGGACGTATCTCAAATGACGGCCAATGGCCTTGAAATTGTACCTGTTGTGCAGCTCGCGGAAGATCCTGTCCTGCTCCTTGTATGAAGGGTACGGGGGCAGGGAATCCTTCATGTCCACGCCGTTGGCATCCTTGAGGTTCAGAGGCTCTATGCCGAACAGCACGTCTATGTACGGCAGGTATGTGGTTATGCAGTCCCTTGCTTCCTGCCATCCCCAAAGGGCGGAGCGGAAGTTGCAGTCAAAGGAAACGGTAAGCCCCAGGTCCTTTGCGGCCTTCAGGGCATACATGGTAAGGTCCCTGCAGTTCGGTGAAAGCGCCGGCGTGATGCCGGACATGTGGAGCCATGTGAAGCCATTGAGAATCTTCTCAAAGTCCACCTGTGAGTAGTCATATCTTGAGAAGGCGGAACCCTTGCGGTCATAGAACACCTTCGAGGCTCTCACGCCGAAGCCTTCCTCCAGGTAGTATATTCCAAGCCTGCCGCCCTGCGCATAGATGCAGGGGGAGCAGTGCACGTCATTGGATCTCAAATATCTTATAGCGGCTTTTCCGAGCGCCGTGTCCGGCACTACGGAGAAGTATGTGGCATCCACGCCGAGGTTTGCGAGAGCCGCGGCCACGTTGGCCTCCGCGCCGCCGTAAGTTATTCCGAATGTTGTGGCGTTCTTCAGTTTCTCATAGTTCGGAGGGGTGAGCCTCATCATGACCTCTCCCATAGTTATGAATCTGGTTCCGGCCAGACTCTTTTCCTGCTGTTCCATTCTGTCTCTCCTTGATGCGAGTGATTTTGACATTAAATTTCCTGCGGGCAAATCTCTTTGCCCAATCATTATACACCGCATGTCTCATTTTGTACAGGGGGCAAAATTTGCACCGCATTTCCAATGACATGGCATCCCGCTCATCCCTGCGGGTACTCCGGCCGCCGATTTTTGTTGCTATCCCGTTCGGATTGTCCTATAATTTAGGCACACTGGAGAGCATGATGTTCTCCTGGCAGAGAGGGTACAGAGGCATGGGAATATTGCAACTGCCGGATTTTAGATTCTATGATGACCATGAGAATGATGGAGACATCACTATATTTCTATGGCCTACTGTACAGGATGGCATTCATGTCTGGCCTGGATATTTCCGTGACGTGCTGAAGCATGCGGATAAAAACAGCGATAACTGGACCGGATTCACAAGGGATTGGCTGATGGAAGAAAGGACTATGGACCCGAATGAACCGTGGGTTCAAGTAGAAGATCCGGATGAGTATATTGCGGATTGGAAGCAATATGCGGACAAAGCATTTGAACTGCCGGAGACCAAGGAATGTTACAATTTCATCCTGACATTTCTGGAAGAGGGCAGGAGCACTGGACGGAAAATCTATGTTACATATCGCCAGACTCTTAACTGGAAACCTGTTGGAGGCACCGGGCTGCCTGTCCTGCCGGACTGGAGATTTTACAGAGGCTACGAGGGAGAACCGGAACTTATATTGACATATGATAATGTGAAGGACATGTCACTGCATATCTGGGATGGATATATCTATGATATTTTATGCAAACCTGACTTGAGCGGAAACGGATGGGATGGTTTTACACGGGATTACCAGCAGGGAGAAAGGACATTTGACTGGCATAATGATAATGTTCCAATAGAAGATTTAGACGAGTACATCATTGATCTGAAGCAATATTATGACAGAGAGTTCATGTTTGTGGAGACCAGAAAATGCCTGGACTTAATTGTCGCTTTTCTGGAGGAGGCCAAGAAATCCCATCACACAGTATATGTGAACTATGATTAAGAAGATTTCATTCATAGCAAAGATGCTCAGGAGACACAATGAAAGTTGCTTTGGACATAAGCGCCGTTACATGCGGGGACATAGACTTCACGCCCTTTGAGGAAATTGGGGAGGTTGTGCTCTTCAATGAGCCGACGAAGGCGGAGCTGTATTCCCTTGCCGCGGACATAGACGCCATCATAGTGAACAAGGTTCCCGTGGACAGGGACCTTCTGGAGCATGCGCAGAAACTCAGATATGTGGGGCTCTTTGCAACGGGGTACAACAATATAGACCTGCAGGCGTGCAGGGAGAGGGGCATCGTTGTTTCAAACGTGCCCGCATATTCCACAAACGCCGTTACGCAGCATGTATTCGCGCTACTGCTTTGCCTTTTGGGGAAGATACCGGAATATGCCGCATCTGTTCAAAACGGAGACTGGATCCGCAGCAAAGCGTTCTGCTATTTCCCGTGGCCTACGTATGAGATTTCCGGGAAGACTTTCGGCATCATAGGATACGGAAGCATAGGCAGAAGCGTTGCAAAAGTGGCGGACGCTTTCGGCGCCAGGGTTATCGTAAACACACGCACGAAGCCTGCAGACTGTCAGTATGACTTAGTTTCCAAGGAGGAGATTTTCCGCACGGCAGACATCGTTTCCCTGCACTGTCCGCTCACGGAGCAGACCGCAAAGCTTGTGAACGCAGAGACGCTTGCCATGATGAAGCCCACAGCATATCTCATAAACGCCGCCCGCGGAGGCCTCGTGGACGAGCCGGCTCTTGCCAAAGCTCTCAACGAAGGCCACATTGCCGGAGCGGGAGTGGACACTATCTCGGAAGAACCAATGAATCCGGCCAATCCTTTGCTTGGCGCAAAGGACTGCATCATCACGCCCCATATAGCCTGGGTGCCGCATGAGACCAGGGAAAGGCTGGTGCAGACAGCCCTCGCAAACCTCAAGGCATTCCTTGCCGGAAAGCCGCAGAACGTAGTCTCGTAATTGCAATTCATAGCCAAATATGCTCCATTCACACCCGTCCGGACCTTCCGGACGGGATTGTTTGGGGAAAATCACGAACAAATGTTTCTTAGATGGTCTATTTATGAACTTTAATGCATTAGTGCGGTAAAGTGCTGTCTTCCATTGGCTCTGCGCAGTTGGGTTTTACGAACAGTTGGACATCGGAATCCGTTTCCGTGGATAAAAGAAGCTCCCCCGGCAAGCGGGAGAGCTGGAAGTTCATATGGTGTTTTCTGCGGGCGTCAGTCTTCTGTGGTAATTCCGTCCCAGAGGGTGCTGTTTATGCTGGAGAGCGTGTACTTGAGGGTTCCGAGGCTGTATGAGAGCGGGGATGAAATTCCAAGCATTGTTGCCCTGCCCAGATTGTTGGTGCGGCTTTCAATTTCAGCGAACCAGTAAGTCTGGTATATGCTTGCAAGGTTTCCTGTGCCTTCCACGGAAACGGCCACGGTGCCCACGGTGCTGGTGACGGTGTTGCCGTCATTATCCTTTGTTGTCGTCGGCCTGAAGAGGTCCTGCTCTGCGAGAAGTGATGATACGGATGCGAGGTCTTCATCATCCATCGCCGTGTCTTCGCCTATATAATAGTAGGTAAGCATTCCGGCCTTCGGAACAAAGAGGCTCACGGACTGGGAGAGGGAGTCTGAGAGGTCGCTCATCGCCCTTATGGAGATCTCCATGCAGCTGTTGTCGAAGAAAGTGTCGTCGGCGTCAATATCATACTCTGTGCTGTCGCTGTTGGAGCTGTCCAGATTGTCCACGTACTTCACTGTGGCGTTATAGCCGTCATAGGTGTAATAGGTGGTGTATGTGCAATCGACGTTCATGTATGCGTCATCGATGGATTCGGGTTCGTATGCTGCGGGAGAGTGGCTCACAATTTCCTGCCTTGAGTACAGCGGCCTGAGGTAATCATCGCATGAGAGGAAGTAGCATTCCGTAATGGCCTTGTCCCCGTCAAATGATTTGGTTTCCCCGGAAGCCATGGTGAAAGTCACTGAGTCAAATGTGAGCTCCGTCTTGTAATAATATGCGGTTATGGATCCGGCCTCTGAGTATGATTCTGCGTAATCGCTAAGCACATATGCGCTGGTGTCGAACGTAGTGCCATGGAATGTGGTCTTGTAGTGCCCGCCCTGGTAATCCACGCTGTAGTAGGGGTTGGAAGCTGCGCTGTCATCAAAGGACACGTCAAACTCAAGCTCCTCGCCGGAGTAATACTTGCTTCCGCTGTCTTCAACAAAATAATCCTGGAATCCTTTGGACCTGGTGTATCTGTACCAGTTGGAGTCCAGGGCAAGCTTTACGGCCGTTGAGCTTGAAGAGCATCCCGCAAGGCCTACTATGCAGCATATGGCTATTGTGGCTGGTATGAGAAAGAGCCTTTTTTTCATTGTCTTCCCATGGGCAGATGACTGCCTGAAAAAATTTCGCAAACATTATATCATACAAATCGGCAATTGTAAAAGCATTTGATTCAGCCTTTTTGGCAGAATCTGCCCCAAAGGGGCGTATATCGCAAAAATTTCACAGAGGCTAGGAGACTTGCGGAAAATTTGGCCGGCAGACAGGCAGCAGAGGCCGGATTAAGGACCGGATTATGTGCACTATTCGCTTGACACCCCTTATGTGCGTGGATATAATATAGCCGAAAGTTGTTCTTTGAGGCGTGGTGCAAGTCCACACCGGCAGTAAAGTCTGCAAAGATGGGTATCCCATCCCGAACAGGTGAAATTCCTGTACCGACGGTCACAGTCCGGATGGTAAAAGGATGCATTCTTTTAGCGTATTCCCGCCTCTCAGTCAATGGGAGGCTTTTTTCGTGAGAGGGCAGCTTTTAAATCCATAAAGGGAGCTTTATTATGGAAAACGAGAACGTGCGGAATTTTGCGGCTCTGCACGACGCGGGATCTGCGGAAGAAGATACGGAAGCAAAGCAGGACACGGCGCCTGCGGACATGCCGGAGCAGAATGCGGCGGTGCAGGCCGTCGGCGCAGAAGCGGAGCAGGCGGTGACAACGGTTCCCCGCAGGAAGACGGCGGGTGAGAGGTTCGCCGGATACTTCACGGCCACAAGGATAGCGTACATAGCCATCTTCACGGCCCTGTCCTATGTCTTGGGCCTTTTTGATTTCTCCGTCATCCCTGCCGTGGCCTTCCTCAAGGTGGACTTCTCCAACACCTTCGTCATGATAGCCGGCTTCTCCCTGGGGCCAGTTGCAGGCACCATAGTGGCCGTTTTGAAGGAGCTTCTGCATGCGATAACCTTCGGCCAGACAGCGTTCGTGGGAGAACTCGCCAACATACTGCTGGTTCTGCCGTACATGCTCATTCCCGCCATAGCATACCGCAAGCACAAGGGAATAAAGGCCGTAATCATAACGCTCATCCTCGGATGCGTCGCCCAGTGCATTGTATGCATCCCGGTAAACTGGCTCCTCAACTTTCCCGCATACCTCATGGCCTTCACGGGCACCACATGGAAAGAGGGAATGGATTATTTTTGGGATCTCTGGTACTTCGCCCTGGCGTTCAACGCCATCAAGACGGTGCTCGTATCCGTGGCAACCCTCATCATATACAAGCCCCTTTCCAAGCTCATAAAGCTTACGGCCGCCAAGTTTGACAAGGCCAAAGCCAGGAGAAAGAAGAACAGGTAATCCCGCACGCAAGACGCCGGCGGAAAGCATAGAACATCATATATCCCGCACTCAATGAGAGCGCGGGATTTTCATACGGCCTGGGGCAAATGCGTTATGCGGCAGACTGCCGCATATCATGGGGTCTTTGGCCTGCCCGGCATGAAAGGCGGCCGGATATGCGCCTTTGAAGGCAGCGGGAGGGCGCGGCGTCCTTTTGGACGCGGCATATGGCAAAAGCCGGAAATCAGGATAAAAATATGCGGCAAATAAATTGCAAAATGAAAATCATGTGTTTATAATATAGTTATGGCTGAATTCGTATCACACAGCGCGGAAGAGACGGTGTCTTTTGCGGCGGAATATGCAAAGCGCCTGAAGGGCGGGGATATAGTGCTGCTTAAAGGAGACCTGGGGGCCGGGAAGACGGTTTTCTGCAAGGGCCTGGCTAAAGGGCTCGGAGTGGAGGACGAGATCCTGAGCCCCACATATGCCTATATGAACGATTACAGCGGGAAGCTGTACCACTTTGACTGCTACCGCCTGTCCTGCGGGGAGCAGGCCGAAGGGCTGGGGCTTACGGATTATTTCTATATGGACGGCATATGCGTCATAGAATGGGCCGAGAACATTGCCTCCGTTCTGCCCTCCGGGTGCAGGGAAGTGAGGCTGGAAAAGACCGGCGAAAACGAGAGGCTAATCATTTATGAATGATTCCGTTAGCTATATTGCTGTGGACACATCCTCCAGATACCTCACCGTGCTGGTTAAAAACAGGGCCAAAAGCGTCTTAAGATACACCCCGGAGTGCGCCATGCGCCATTCCGTGATTTTAATGGACGAGATAGACGCAGCGCTTAAAGAGGCCGGCATGGAGCCGGGCGAGGCGGACTTTTTCGCGGCCGTAACCGGCCCGGGGTCCTTTACCGGGATACGCATAGGGATATCCGCCGTCAAAGGCTTTGCGCTCGCCTGCTGCAGGCCCATGATGGGCATAACCTCCTTTGAGTTGTTTGCAGACAGCATAGAAGACGAGTCCTTTTACGTGGTCATAGACGCCGGCCATGACCATTATTACGTCCAGGGCTTCAGACAGGGAGAAGAGATGCAGCCGGCTTTCCTTCCGGGAGACATTGTGCGTGCGTACAGGGAGCCGCTGTACGGCTTTGAAGACCTTCCCCTGGAGCATTACAGAAAGCTTAGCCCCGGGGATATGCTGGAAAGAGCGGTGGAGAGCGGCAGGCATCCGCTTGGAGAAAGAATAGGAGCGCTGTACGTGAGGAAGTCCCAGGCGGAGGAGGCCAGGGAATGCAGATAAGAGCGTGGAGATACAGGGATATACTTAAAATATCCGAGATGGAGAAGGAATGCTTTCCGCAGGAGCCGTGGAGCTTCCATACGCTTGTGAACTGCTTTGAGCAGGACTCTTTCTCCGGCATTGTGTCGGAAGAGGAGGACGGGGAGATCACCGGGTACGCCGGCATCTCGGTCGCCGCGGACGAGGCGGATGTGCAGAACATCGCCGTTACGGAGGCGTACAGAAAAAGCGGCGTGGGAACGGCTCTTTTGGACGCGCTTTTGAAGATAGCAAAAGAGAAAGGCGTGAAGAAGGCCTTTCTTGAGGTCCGGGTGTCCAACAGCCCGGCCATGAGCCTGTACCTGAAGGCCGGCTTCAAGGGCGTGTACGCAAGAACGAGATATTACACGGACGGCGAGGACTGCCTCGTCATGGCCAAAGATATATAATGTATAAAGGGATATATAAAGTTCAGGGATAAAGGCCGGTCCTGTTCGTGAGGGGCGGAAGACAGACAGGAAGACGTGATGGGAATTTTCATTTCTGTGGGTAAGACAGTGGAGTGCATCATAGTGGCCTTGGTGCTTGCCGGGCTGCTTGCGGGATGCTCATACAGGGTGCTTGGGGTAATCCAGTCCGCCGGCTTTTCCGGCAAGCGGGCTTTTACATGGCTCAGGAAAAAGGACAACCACACCTTCGGCAGGCATCTCATACTTTTCACCCTGTGCGCCCTGGCTACGGCCGTCGCGGGCCTTTGCTTCGCGTTTGCGGGCGAATGGGGAGGAGTGTGCTCGCTGGCTGCCATGATAGCCCTCATGATAGTATACATATGGGCGGACAACACAAGGGCCGTTGAAGTGTACGTGGAGAAGGGCCCGCGCATCGTGCGGGTCATGGTAATCATATTCGTGCTGTGGGCGATTTTCTGCTACATAGCCGTGGCCCTTCTGAACTTTGCGGATTACATGTGGGGCAGCCTTATCTTCAGCGCATTGAGGTACGTGCCCATGGCGCTTTTCGCCCTGCTCATAATTCCCGTTGCCCTTTTGGGCAATCTCATCTCCAAGGCGTATGACGTTCCCCACGGCAACAAGATTATAAAGGCCGCAAAGGATAAGATTGCGGCCTCCAGCGTAAAGATAATAGGAATAAGCGGCAGCGCCGGGAAGACGGTCACCAAGGCCGTCCTTCATGACCTCCTGGACAGAAAGTACAGCGTGTTCTCAACCGTCCGCGCGCATACCACGCCCTTCGGAATCTCCAAGGCCCTGACCGGCGTGAACATAGCGGACTATGACATATTCATCGTGGAGATGAAGGCCCGCTACGCGGGAGACGTCGCCCGTCTTTGCGACGTCCTTCCCCCGGATTATTCCATAACCACAGGCATCTGCCCGGAGCATGCCGAAGCCTTCGGCACCAAAGAGGAAATGGTGGCCGCCAACGCGGAGCTCCTCACACGCACCAAGGGCGTCAGCATGATAGCTGCCTCCTGCTGGGATGATTTCAGCTCATATGACGTTCCCAAGGAAAAGGAGGACTGCGTATCCGGCATCCGCTGCTCCCTGGACGGCACAATATTCACCCTCACATTAGGCGGGGAGACCAGAGAGGTCCATACCAAATTCCTCGGAGAGTACGCGGCGCGCTGCACCGGCCTTGCGGCCCAGATGGCGTATGACCTCGGGATTGCAATAGACGAGATAGCGGAAACTCTTGCAACCACGGACTGCGTGGAGCACAGGCTCACGCACACCGTAAAAGACGGCGTCTTAATTCTGGATGACATGAACGCCTCAACCCTTGTGGAGGCGGAATCCGCAGCCGGCGTCCTTGCCAGTCATCCCGGCCGCAAGATTATAGTCACCGGAGGCTTGACGGAGCTCGGCGTCCTGGAGCCGGAGGAGAATCAGAAGCTCGGAGCAGCCTTTCTTTGCGCGGATGAAGTCATCTTAATCGGCACCACTCTCATAAAGGACGTCCAGAAAGGATACCACAAAGCCGGCGGCAAGGAGGAGAACGTCAAGATCTTCAACACAGAGCGCAAGGCAAAGGAATACCTTGCCGGCATCCAGACAGCCGGGGACTGCGTCCTGTACCTGGCCGTGGAATCTATGTAATTCCCTTATGCGCACGCGCGCGTATAACCTTATATATGGCATCACCGCCCGGCTTGTCTGCCGGGCCTTTTCACGCCCCGGAGCCTGAAGCGCATAAGCGCGGGTGCCTGCAGGTGCATTTGCCCGCAGAAATCTCCGGGATTGCCGGCCTGGCCTTGCCCGCATTGCTTTTCCCTGCGGCATCCGCTGTTCCCCGGTGGAATGGCTCTTCTGTTTCGCTCTGTTTTGCCCGGGCTTTTGGGCGTTCAAACGCTTGCTAAAGGCGGGGGAGATAGGATATAATTCGGGCAGAAGATACAGAAATCATATGCGTTTTCAGGAGGCATCATGGCTAAGATTCAGATGAAGACGCCCATTGTGGAGATGGACGGAGACGAGATGACCAGGATTCTGTGGGGATGGATTAAGGACATTCTCATCAAGCCGTACGTGGATCTCAGGA
Organism: Clostridia bacterium; assembly: GCA_021204625.1. Taxonomy (GTDB): domain Bacteria; phylum Bacillota; class Clostridia; order Christensenellales; family Borkfalkiaceae; genus Coproplasma. The sequence goes on from JAJPZA010000059.1 coordinate 11,563, forward strand.
CGGAGTATTATGACCTCTCGCTCGTCAAGAGGGACGAGACGGAGGACCAGATAACCATAGACGCCGCAGAGGCCACAAAGCGTCTCGGGGTTGCTGTGAAGTGCGCCACAATAACCCCCAATGCGCAGAGAGTGGAGGAGTACCATCTCAAGAAGATGTGGAAGAGCCCCAACGGCACGGTGCGCCGCATACTGGACGGCACCGTTTTCCGCAAGCCCATCCTGGTAAAAGGCATAACCCCGTACGTTCCCGGCTGGACCAAGCCCATCGCCATAGCCCGTCACGCATACGGAGACATATACAACTCCGTTGAGGCCAAAGTTCCCGCAGGAGATTCCGCATATCTCGTAATCACGGACAAGGAAGGAAATGAAGTCTCCCGCCAGCTCATACACTCCTTCAATACCGGAGACGGAATCGTGCAGGGCATACACAACCTGGATGACTCCATCCGCGCCTTTGCGAGAAGCTGCTTCAATTACGGCCTTTCCGAGAAGCTTCCAGTATGGTTCGGCGCAAAGGACACCATCTCCAAGACCTATGACCACCGCTTCAAGGACATTTTCAACGAGATATACGAGACGGAGTACAAGGAGGCTTTTGAGGAGGCCGGGCTGTATTTCATGTACACTCTCATAGACGACATCGTGGCCCGCGTCATGCGCTCCGAAGGCGGCATGCTCTGGGTATGCAGGAATTATGACGGAGACGTCATGAGCGACATGGTGGCCACTGCATACGGCTCCCTCGGCATGATGAGCTCTGTCCTCGTTTCCCCGGACGGAAAGTATGAATACGAGGCGGCCCACGGCACAGTAACCCGCCATTACTACAAGTACCTCAAGGGCGAGGTGACCTCCACAAACTCTGTGGCAACCATCTGGGCCTGGACCGGAGCCCTTGCCAAGCGCGGCGAGCTGGACGGCATCCCTGAGCTCATAACATTTGCAAAGAAGCTTGAGAAGGCCACGCTGGACACCATAGAGAGCGGCTATATGACCGGAGACCTCATTCCCATGTTCCGCTCCGAAGGCATCACGCCCGTAAAGATGAACTCCATCCAGTTCCTGCAGGCCATAGCCTCCAGGCTGGAGAAGTGACTTCCGCAGCAGCAAATCCTGCAGACACAAATCCATGGAAAATACCAAATCCCCCGGATAAAAATCCGGGGGGTTTTCTTAAAACTGCAGATAAAAATCCGGGGCAATTTCAAAAATTGCCCGTATATGTGCGGTGTTCGGTTTCCAGAGACTGGATAAAAATCCGGGATCCGTGGGAGACCGGATATAAATCTTTGGAAAAGCTTCATAAGCGGCAGTTGACACAGCCCCTTCATAAGCCGTATACTTTACGCAGAGAGACCAAGAAAAATCCCGCTTTAAATGGCGGGAGGGGAGCTGCCTGAATGTACTGCAAGAAATGCGGAGCGAAAATAGATGATGACTCATTGTTCTGCCCAATGTGCGGAACGCCCGTATCCCAGCCGAACCAGCCGAGGGCGGGCCTGGATTCGGATGACCCGTTTGACATTCCGGAGCCCAATGCCTCCGGCGGACAGACACAGCAGGGCCAGCCGAACCAGCAGAACCAGTACCGGCAGAATCCGGAGCCGAACGGAGGCTATTACCCGCCGCCCCCGTATTATCCGTATCCTCCTCAGCCCGCTCAGCCCGGTCCGCTTGACAAAAAGAGCGGAGGGTTTGCGGCGCTGTGCTTCTTCTTTCCCATTGTGGGCCTCATCCTGTTCATCGTATGGCATGACTCGCTTCCTCTCAGGGCCAGATCCTGCGGCAAGGGCGCCCTTGCCGGGGTAATAACCTATGTGTGCCTTGTCGTGATTTTATACGTCATCATCTTTATAGCCTTGGTTTGAACCTGAATTTCCGCAGGCACAGATCCAGGCAAACTGAATATGGCAAGACAAGCAAGGGCCGTCCCGCAAAGGGGCGGCCTGCTGGTTTTCCTGCAGACAAAAAGGCGGCGGCAGAGAATTCCCTGTCCTTCCTTAACATATCCCGGACAGAGGGAGGATGGGGCGGAAGACAAAAAAAACTGCGCCAACAAGTGGCGCAGGAAAAATTTTCTTATGAAGTTGTTTTTCTTGCGGGAATCGCCGCCATCACGACTTACTTTTGGTTTTGGAACCATGCAGCCACTAATTGCCACTGCAAATCATGTGTCGCCCTAGGAATCAGATTCCCTCCTTAAAGCTGTTCATTGGCAAGGTACCTCCTTACTCTTCTATCGCATGGGATAAGCAAAGTCTTTCAAAATGAATCATGGCTTCACCTCCTACGATATCCCCTATCATAAAGAGACGTCTTATGAAAATTTTTTATCTCGTTCAAAGAAACTTTCCAAAATCCGTTAAAAATTTTTGTTGGCGCCTAACATTTTTTGTTAGTTTCTTTCTCTTTCTGGCCTAATTATAGCACATTGAGTTCAGATGTCAATACCCTTTTCAAAAAAAATTTTGTGAAAATTTCCCATCCCGGCCAAAATTGTGCACTTTGCTTATCTAATCCAACAATCCTGTGACCTTTGTAGGGGCAGACTGCATGAGACAGGGCAAAATGCATACATATGTCAGCTCTTTCACTGCATTTGGCAGCGGCGGGCATTCCCTTGCTGCGGCTGCGGCCGGACGGGAGAGAGGGCCTGTGAACGGCAGACAGAGCCGGATACTGTTAAAAATGCAATATTCTTGTGTAAATATTGCAGAATTGTTTGTTAATTTTTAACAAAACCGCCCGAATGAACATATTCGCCCTTTTAATTTACATTTCACATGCGCCGGTGCTATACTGTGTGCAAATTCTGGAAGGAGGTCTGAATGTCATGTTCTCCGGCAATTCAACGCTTGGTTTCGTTGCCGTTCTCGCCATTATTCTTGCATTCACCAAACTGTTCGGACTTATCTTCCACAAGATAGGCCTGCCGCAGGTGCTCGGCTATATAGTTGCCGGCATTCTCATAGGCCCGGCCCTCTTCGGAGATTTCTGCGGATTCTGTCTCATAGGCTTTGAGGGCTCCGGATACACCGCTCTGTTCACCCTTCCGGCCAGCGCGGCGGACGGCACCGGATTCAACGTGTCCAACGCCTTGGACATCTTCTCCAAGATAGGCGTCCTGCTTCTCATGTTCTCCACGGGACTGGAGACGGACATCCACCAGATGAGGAAGACAGGTGTCACGGCGCTTCTCGTTGCCCTTGTTGGCGTCCTCGTGCCCTTCGCTCTCGGCATTGTCATTTCGCTCCCGTTCGGCAACATAGGGCTCGGATTTGAGACTCCCGCTAACCTCTACAGGTGCATCTTCGTGGGCACCATTCTCACGGCCACAAGCGTGGCCATAACAGTCTCCGTTTTAAAGGAACTGGGAAAGATAAACACAAAGCTGGGGACCACTATAGTCTCGGCCGCAATAATAGATGACGTCATAGGCATCGTCCTTCTGTCCATCGTCACAGGCATCGCGGAGGCTTCCACGGAGCAGGAGTACGAGAACGGATTCGAGGCTTTCAAGGGCACCATATACGGCACGATCATAATGATAATAGCCTTCTTCGTCTTCGCCGTGGCTGCCGGGTGGGTCCTTTCCAAGCTCTTCAAATGGATGGACAAGAGATGGCCCAACCATCACAGAATCCCAATCTTCTCTATCGCCGTATGCTTCGCGTACGCATGGATAGCTGATGAAATCTTCGGCGTTGCGGACATCACAGGGGCGTTCCTTGCAGGAATCGTCCTTTCCACAGACCACAGGGCAAGCCAGTACACGGACAAGAAGGTGGACGTGAACTCGTACATGATCTTCGCCCCCGTATTCTTCGCCAACATAGGAATTTCCAACATAACCTTCGCAGGCCTTGACCCCACGATTCTTCTGTGGGCGTTCCTGGCGGTAATCATGGGGCTCATAGGAAAGGTAGTAGGCTGCGGAGCCGTCTTCAAATGCTTCAAGTACAACTGGCGCCAGAGCACCATAGGCGGCGTGGGAATGATGGCCCGTGGCGAAGTGGCCCTCATAATCACGTCCACAGTGACAAGCTCCGCTCTCGGCGAATACGCCCTGCCGTCTGAGTTCATGATAATGACGGTGCTTCTCATTCTGTTCTCCTCGATCCTCACGCCCATCATGCTGAAGGTCTTCTACAAGGGAGACAAGGACGGCTTGCCTTTGGGCGGCGGCGGTGGCATGCCGGAGCCTCTTCCTGATTCCGGCGGAGCTCCGGCTCCGGGCACAAACCCTGGCGGCTCAGCGAATCCTTCCGGACAAGCCGCAGAGCCTGCGGCCCCGAACGGCAACGGCTGACAGATGACAGACATCCGGTCTCAAGCCAGCCCAAGCCAGCCTAAGCCAAACCGATCCAAACCAATCCGATTCAATTCACAAGCAACACAAAACCCGCAGAGGAAACTCTGCGGGTTTTTGGATGTTGTTTTCATTCATGCCGCCGGTAGTGCGGCAGGGCGCTTATCTGGAAAGCACCCAGGACCTTACATCCGCCTTGGCTATAGGCGTTATGCTTTCCTGAGGGTATTTGGATTTGTATCCGCCGTAGGTGTATATGAAGTAAAGCCCGTCATTTGTGATGTATAAAGTCTCTTCATAGCCGTATGGATCGCCGGGAACACCGCAGGTGAATTTTTTGTCTATCACGGAGGTCGCCGTGTCGTAAATGACCCCGTCTATGGCCTTGCGCATAAAAATTCACTCTCCATCTAATCGTATCTTATACTGCGAGTTGAAGTTTAGCATAAGCCATTTTTTCTGTCAAACGGCGCAAAACACATTTTCTCCGGCCCGCTTCTTTTGTGAGATTTCACAAAAAATTGTTAGTACAACGCAGCCTCATGCGTCTTTTTACATGCCTCTTGCGCCTGTCCGCCATACCGACCTTCGGGTTTGCACCATGTCCGGCCTGCATGACATCAATCAGCGGACAGCCGCACCAGGCACCGCCCAGGCGTCCATCCCCCGGCCGGAAGGCGGGACATATGCATCACTCTGTCTGTTATCTTTCAAAATGCTTGTCTGTGCAGTGAAGAATATTGTGAAATTATAACATTTTCATTCAATAATGTGAGAAAATAACATTTCCGTATTGCAAAGCGCACAAATCATGGATTATAATCATTAACGTGGGAGTATGTCATATCCCGTTTTCTGCGCCTGGAATTATGCAATTATGCCGCCGGTCCGGCGGATGCATGGGCAGAATGCGGGATGATAAACACGGGCATGTGAAAACACGGCGCGGGTAACCCGTTTGAAAGTTTGGACCGCAGAAGGCTGCTGCGGGCAGCCGGAATCCTTTGGCCGGCCGGGCCAAAGGGCATGGGGGAGTATTGATGAGAAAACGGTCTTCAAAGAGCCTGCTTGCAGCAATCCTGGCTCTTCTTGCAGCATGCTGCATTGTCATTGCGGCGGCCTGCACGCTCACGGGCGTTGAGATATCCCTGGACGGGGATGAAGGCATAACATTCCTTGAAGAGGACAATAAGGCAATAATAGGAAGAGGGCGCACTCTGGACGTGGAACGGGACATTCCGTACACTTTGGACGTGGGCTATTCCATAGAATCATGGACTTTGGAAGTGGACGGCGAGGAGACGGATTTCGACGGCACCGTCCGCATTGCGTACGGCAGGACGTACAGTCTGTACGCCCATCTCATATACACGTCCAATGACATAGCCATCTCCGCCGAAGGGCAGGACGGCATAACCATAAATACCTCCGTGGTCAATTGGCCAGTCGGAGGAACTTTTGATGTCTCCGAAGATCTTCCGGAAGGCTGCTGCACCCTTGAGACCGGATACACCCTGACAGGCTGGACGCTGTACACAGACGGAGCGGCCCAGGACTTGGCCGGAGCCTTCCTCGTGGAGAAAGACGTCTCATACGTCCTTGTGCCTTCCGTGGACCTTGCGGACATAACGGTCCGGATAGAGTCCCCGAGCGGCGAGGCCCTGGGTGGTCCCATCGTGCAGAAATACGGGACAACCCTGGATCTTGGCAGCATAAACTACACCCCGCCGAAGGGCTATGAGCTCACAGGCTGGACCCTCACGATAGACGGCGAGCCTGCGAATGACCGGATACAGGATGGCTCCATAACCTTGAACCAGCTGGCGGACTATGTCCTCACCCCGGTCCTTGATCAGGTCTACATATACGTAACGCTTTCCGTCTCGGAAGACAGCTCATCCTTCATCCAAATCCTTGAGGAATCCATCCGCGCGGCCGTAGGCTCCACGGTGGACATCTCCGCAGCAACAGAGAAAGACATCACATATGCCGTATCATACGGCTATGAAGTGACCTGGTCCCTTCTTGTGAACGGCGAGAAGACGGAATCCTTCAACGGGACTTTTGCCGTGGAAAAAGGCGGCACATATGAGCTTGTGGCCAGCGCTTCCCCCGTGGACGTGACAGTCACCGTGAACGTCACAGGCGTGGACGGAACGGAGCCCTGGACAGTCACCAAGTCATACGGAGACACATTCTCAATAGCGGAGGACATAGAATACGTCCCTGAGACCGGCTACGAGGTAAAGGGATACAAAGTGCAGGAGGGAGACGGCACGGCCAGGACCCTCGGCTCCGGCGAGACGGAGTTTGCCATAGAATCCACGGACGGGTACACCGTAACCATAGAAGTGGGCTACATCGAGCTTGCCTATACCTTATACCGGGATGACGGGGAGACCGTCATAGAGACCGGCACCACTCATTACATGGCCGAGGTGGACCTGTCCAATGCGGACCTTTCCTGGATTGAGGAGCCGTACGCCCTCGGATACTGGGAGATTCTAATCCGGACGGAAGACGGTGAAATCACCGGAAACCTTGCCGGAGACACGCTCATAGTCCGTGAGGTGGGAACCTTCCATCTCACGGCAAAGCTCATAGACACCACGCTTAACCTCATTATATATGAGGAGGAATACGAAGAAGGGAAGACGGACTATGTCGTGTTCAGCTCCCAGGATGACATAACTCTGAATGAAGCCGTAAACTTAAGCGACATCAGCTACACCCCTCCCGTGTCCATCTATGACGGGGACTATGAACTGGTTGGCTGGAAGCTCATAGCAGAGTATGTGGATGACACATCTTATACTAATGACTATGGTCTGGACGGCTCATTCACCATTACCCGTAACGGCTCATACCATCTGTACCCCATACTGAACAGAATAACGGTATCCTTTACTATTTCCGCAAGCGAGGATGACGCAGACCTCATATCCGTATCCACAGCAGAAGACTCCTGTCTGTCCGGAGAAGACTACAGCGTGGAGGGCATTGAGTATGAGATGCTGGATTCCAACTATGCCCTTTCCGGATGGACCCTTGTCATAACAGATTCCGAAGGCAATGCAACAACGCAGTTCATCCCTGCAGACGGGTCATTCGTTGTAAAAGCAGGCAGCACATACAGCCTTGTGGCAGCAGTGGAGCAGGTTCGCTCCGCCATATCCCTGGGCGTCTCAGACGGCAGCGCAGGCCAGATTACGATAGCAGACGGAGCATCCATAACAAAAGATGTTGGATCCGTATTTGACGTCTCCGCAGACATTGCAGACAGCTTATACGCATTTGCAGATGACTACTCATACGGCTACGTGGTTTCCTGGATCTTGACAGTGGACGGCGTTGAAACAGCCATGGAAGGCGGCACCTTCACTGTTGAGGCCGGAAAGTCATATGAGCTTCTGGCTGTTGTAAGCCCGGCTGAGGTTAATATAACCGTCATAATAGAGGGCGTTGCAGCAGACGGCGAAACCATAACCAGGCACTACGGGGACACCTTCAGCCTCACAGATGCATCATTTGATGTAAGCGAATACACCGGCTATGAGATAAAGGGCTATACAGTACAGCACGGGTCATCCTCTGAAAGCCTTGATGCAGACGCTGCATCCTTCACAATTGATTCCACAGATGATTACACGCTCACAATCTCTGTGGGCTATACAGACCTCACGTATTCACTGTACCAGGAAAACCGGCAGACACTCATAACCTCGGGCACAACCCATTATGAGGGAACCATAGACCTCAGCGGCATAGAATACACGCCGGCGGAAACGGACAGCTTCATCTATGAGCTGGATGGATGGCAGGTATATGTTTATGACGGCTCTTCATATGAATACCTTGAGACCATATCCGCGAATGGAAGCATTGAGGCAGGATACGTTCGGAACTATGTCTTAATTGCCGTGGCCAGGGAGACTTATGCCAAGGTTTCCGTGAGCGTGGCGGAAGGATACAATGATTACATTGTGTCCGTGACCTCCGAACCCATTGCTGTGGCGGTCGGAGAATCTTTTGACACAGGCACGGATGCTGCATCCGGCATATGTGAAGCCAGATACGGCTACAATCTCGTCTGGAGCCTGATGGTGGACGGGGCTGAAGATGCTTCATTCGACGGATCATTTACTGTAGAGAAAGGCAATACATACAAGCTGGTTGTAAGCACTGAGCCTAAGACTGTTACGATTAATATTGAAGTATCCGGTGTTGAAGCAACCGTTGAATCTGTTACCAAGAACTTTGGAGATACATTCAGCCTAACGGATGATGTGGCCTTTGACGTTAGCAACTATACCGGCTACGAGATAAAGGGCTACAGTCTGCAGATTGGCGAAGAGGAAGCCAAGGCAATTACAGAGGACTTCCGGATTGATTCCATAGAGGATTACACTCTCACAGTCTCTGTGGATTATATAGTTCTGTCCTATACTTTCTACGACGAGGACGGCACTACAGTAGTTGCCTCCGGAACCACGCATTACGGAGATGCATTGGATCTGTCTGCGGTGGTATATACGCCGCCTGCAGGATGGTCTCTGTCATCCTGGATTGCAAAGGTGGACGGAACAACCGTCGGCCAGCCCAGCGCTTCAGCAACCGCATATGAAATCACACAGGTAGGCACCTATACATTCACAGCTGTTCTCCTTCATGACGAGCTCCATGTTGTCGCATATACGGATGATTCTGATTCAGCTCATGCCGTATATACGAACAACCATGTATATGTTGGAGACACGATTGAAATGTCCTCCATAGATTACACGCCGGAAGAGGATGCATACGGCACGTACGAACTGACCGGATGGAAGCTTTATATAGATGAAGAATACAGCAGGACAATAGATGCGGCGGGCAGCCTTTACATTGACGCTGAAGCGTCATACGTCCTTATCGCCGTCACAAACCAGATAACGGCCAGGATTACGCTGTCTGCGGATGAGAGCAGCGGAAGCATTATAAGCTTCACAAGCGGGCAATTATATGCAACCCTGATGGAAGAGGGAGGCACAACATTCACATTAAGCACCGGCCTGGCGGATGCCTACAGTCTCACGGATTCCGTGAACTATTCCGTATCCTGGACGCTCAAGACAAACGGCGAGACCGCTGATGATTTTGACGGCTCATCCTTTGCCGTAGCAAAGGGGACCACATATGAGCTTATAGCCGCTGTCACAAGGATTCCTGTAGATATATCTCTGGCAGTGAAGGATGGCGAAGAGGGCATCATATCCATTGATACAGGCTCATCCATCACAGTTGAGTCCGGCGTGGAATTCAGTGTGTCAGGCATATTATGCAGCATGCTGGATTCAAATTATGAGCTCGCCGGATGGACATGGTACGTGGACGGAGCCGCCCAGGGAGAGACAGTCTCCACAGACGGAACAGTAACGGCAACAGCCGGACACACCTATACGCTGGAGGCGGCAGTGGTCCAGGTCCGCTCTGCAATATCCCTCGGCGTATCAAGCGGCAGCACGGATTGCATCACAATTACAGAAGGTGCATCCATAACCAAGAATATTGGAGATTCCTTTGACGTCTCAACGGATATAACCTCCGGCATGTATGCGTTCACGTCAGACTACTCATACGGTTATGTGGTTTCCTGGACATTGACCGCAGACGGAGTTGAGACTGCCATGACAGACGGCACGTTCACCGTTGAGGCCGGAAATGCATATGAGCTTCTTGCGGTTGTCAGCCCTGCACAGGTCAATATAACAGTGACCATAGACGGCGTGCCTGCGGGCAATGAGACAATAATCAAGTCATACGGAGAAACCTTCAGCCTCACGGATGATGTGACATTTGATGTAGGTGGCTATACCGGATATGAGATTAAGGGCTACAGCCTGCAGATAGGCACTGGCTCTGATGATGCAATAACAGAGGATTTCCGGATTGAGTCCATTGATGATTACACGCTCACAATTTCTGTGGGTTATATAGACTTAACCTACATCATATACCAGGCAGACGGCACTACAGAGATAACCTCCGGAACAACCTACTACGGTGATGAAATAACCATAACATCCTATGAACCCGCAGAGGATTCATACGGCACATATGAAGTGTCCGGATGGACTGTTTATATAGGCAGCGATGCCGTTGGCGCGGATATAGGCAATATAACAACCTACACAATAGGGTCTGTCGCAGATTACAGGTTTGTGGCTCAAACAGAGCAGATAACGGCAAAAGTGATACTTGCGGCGGACAGCGACAGTGCAGGCCTCATTGATTTCAGCACAAGCGTTATTTACAAGGCAATCAGTGACGGATCCTTCAGCATAGATGCAGATATCACGGCTGAAATGTATGAGCTCACAAATTCCACGGATTATGAGATTTCCGGCTGGACGCTGTATGAGAACGGATTTGCGGCCGAGATGGATAATGGCTCATTCACCATAGCAAAAGGAACCGCATACCAGCTTCAGGCTGCTGTGGAGAGAATCCCTGTAGCCATTACGATTGAGGCCGGAGATGATAACGGCGCTATCATTTCAGTCACTACAGCCACATGCACAGCCGGTTCCGGAACGGATTATTCTGTATCCGTCATTGAGTACATGATGCTGAATTCCAACTATCAGCTTGCAGGCTGGAAGCTGTACATAGACGGAAGTGCCCAGGAAGGCACAGTAGCTGTAGACGGCAGCTTCACAGTAACAGCGGGGAAAGAGTATAAGCTCGAAGCTGTAGTAGAGAGAATTCCTGTGACCATCTCCATTGAGGCAAATACCGGAGACTCCGGGCGCATTGAAATAGTAACAGACAGTGCCACTGTAGACTCCGGCCTTGAATACACAATTCCTACGGGTCTGTATACAATCACGGACACCAATTATGAAGTAACAGGCTGGCTTCTGTATACCAACGGTTCTGCAGAAGCGGATTCCTATAACACAGGTGATTCATTCACAGTAACCGCAGGCAATACATACAAGCTTGTTCCTGTTGTATCTCAGATCCAGGTTGAGATAACCATCACAAGCGCGGATGGCCAGTCAAGCCTTATAACCATCACAACGGAATCCGCTACAGTGGGATCCGGCGATTCATATAGCGTATCCAACATCGAATATAGTACAAATGAAAACTACCAGCTCACTGGCTGGACGCTGTACATAGACAATGAGGCCCAGGAAGGCGCAATAGCCATAACAGGCAGCGTTTCGGTATCGGCAGGCCATTCATACAAGCTTGAGGCAGTAGTAGAGAGAATACCTGTTGAAATTTCCATAGAAGCAAGCAGCGAAGATTCAGACCGTATTACGATTACTACATCCAGTGATACAGAGGGCTCCGGTCTTGAATACACTATATCCGATAGCCTGTATGTCATTACAAACTTCAATTACGAAGTGACCGGCTGGCTTCTGTATATCAACGGTTCTGCAGAGGGAATCTCATACAGCACAGGCTCTTCATTCCCGGTTTCCACAGGCAATACCTACAGGCTTGTTCCTGTCGTGGAAGGAGTGGAGGTAACCATTCTGATACAGGATGGCAATGAGGGAACTCTTGGATCTTATACATCAAGAGTAGGAAACAGCGCCACGGTTGCTGACATTGTAGCAGATGCTTCAGAATACATTCCTGCAGAATGGCATTACCAGGATGGTTGGGTTGTTGCTATAGGAGATTCAAGCTCTGTAGTAAAGGCAGATGAAGCGGATACGGCCACTGTGGAAATTACGGATTCAACGATAACATATCTCCTCACGCCGTACCTCGTGGAATATGGCAAGGTAACCGTCACGCTTGAAGGCATGACGGCAAATAAGGATAAGATAACTCTTGGCTCGGCCACTGACCATTATGATGGTGAGACCTACATCTTAGTTGGAGAATCATACGAGCTTCCTGTAGAGACATCCGAGTACATTCTTTCACTGGCTTCAACATACGGCATAAAGGGATGGGCTCTTTGCAACGAGGATGGAGATATAGTTGCAACATATGATAACGTACTGGTTGGAGTTCAAGATGTTCTTACCCTTGAATCCGGCGGGGCATACACGCTCGTTCCCATAGTGGACCACTACTATACAGTAAACCTTGCAGACGGCGTGGACGGCTTCGGGCTTACAGAGATTAGAGTGTATGACTCTGATGAAGACGGCCTTGTGCTTCCTTTAGCAGACTCTGCATACATAACCGATAATTCAACCGGAAGAACTCTTGTTGGATGGTACCTTGAAACAGAGGACGGGGAAATCATAACAGCGGAAGGCGGCGCCAGCGGCATCTATAATCTGGGAGCAGCTGTTGGGGCGGTAACGGGCAATCTCATCGTCTGGCCTGTGCTGGCGGACACTGATTATCCTCTGTCCACGAACGGAAACTGGCTTGATATCAAAGGCAGTACCATTGCAATGACGGACCATGCCGGAACCGTCCTGGGCGTGGACAGCTATACGGATGTCTGGCATTACATCTCCGACACATACATGTATGACAAGGAAGACAATGTAGCCGATTACACAATCATCAATGTGGCCAGCGATACCGGGCTGACAAAAACCCTGGTTTCCGGATACTGGTTCAGGCTTAACACGTCCGCCGAAGTGACCCTTGTCCAGGGGAGTTATTATGACATCTACTTCGCGCTCACGAACTTCAGCTCGCAAGACATTACCCTCACGCTGTATGTCTGCACCAACGGATATCTCGGAACAAGCGACACGTCCACGTCCAGCAATCATACAGATGGCTATACGGTAACAATTCTTGCCGGAGATGCGGTTGAGTTCGCTTTCTACGGATTCCAGGAAACAGTAGCGGTAAACACATCCCAGAACAATTTCATAACGGTAATCCAGCTCGAAAGCCAGTGCACGGAAATGGCCCTCGGCGTGAGAATTAATGTGACGGAAGAGGACACAGAAGCAAAGGGCACTGTATATGTTCAGGCTGCGGACGGAATTGCATTTGACACATCCGAAGGCGAATGGACCTCATACGGCGATTGGCTTTCCAAGGATTATTCCATCGGCGAGTCCGTACAGCTTGCAGACGGAAGCAACTATTCCTTGGATACGGATGGAGGCTATATCCTCCTCGGATGGTACATGCTTGACAACAACGGCAACGTGATAGGAAATCTCCAGGACACAGACTTCACCTTCACACTAACATCCAGTGCGGTATATCTGAAGCCTTATGTGCTTTTAGGCTCCGAGGCCTACGGCCATGTCTCACTTACAGCCGATGTGACAGGCGTAACCCTTGACGCTTCCTATGCTGATGGGACAAATGACTACTTCAGCTTTGTGGACAATGCAGCAGCAGTGCTGCCTGCGGCGGAGCAGGTAAATTACACGGGCGACAATACGCTTACCGGCTGGTATGTTGAGACTGAGGCCGGAGATACTGTGGGATTCTATGATTTGGGCGGATCTGTTCCGGGCATGACCACGAACCTTGTCATATGGCCTGTTTTCGGAAGGTCATTCTTCAAGCTGGAGGTCAATGACGGCAACACCAGTTCAACGTCGGACGTTGCGGGCACCACGCTCGGAACGAACGGAGGATCAAGCTACACTGCGCTCATCACCAGCACGAACATGTACAACAAGGTGGATTTGGTCAAGGAATATACCATAACCAATGCTTCCGGACAGACGCTGCCTGAAGGCTACTGGTTCAGAACAAACACCTTCGTTACAAGCGGATCCTGCAGATCTTCCGATTCCACAGAAGTATTCCTCGAGGGCGGCCTTGTCTCCGGACATTACTACAATATCTACTATGCCCTTACAAACTATGGCGACATAGATATAACCTTCACAATCTACCATTGCACCAACGGATATTTTGGAACCGGTTCTTACGCAACAAACAATTACGTACAGCAAGAAGTAACCATAAAGCCTGGTGAGACGGTATATGTCTCCTTCATGGATTTCTGTGAGAAAAACACGAATGCCAACAACTTTATAACTATCTACCAGCTCTCAGATGACTGCAGCGATTTCCAGCTTGGAATGAGAATCTGGATAGAGGAAGAACCTGTAAGCGTTAATATAGAACCCGTAGACGGTTTCACTCTCACAAACACGGATGACTGGTCTTCCATGACCGCATACAAGACCTCAACCATAACTGTTCCCGTATACGGCGAGGACTTCACAATCTCCAGCGGTTATGTATTCCTCGGCTGGTATATTGTGGACAACAATGGAAATATCCTTGATTTCATTGAAGACGGCGGCTCGTTCACTGTCTCTGACTCGAATACATGCCAGATTGATGAATACTATCAGCAGGTTCTTCTGATGCCGTATGTAATAACGGAAGACGAGGCCACCAAGACAATAACGATAGATTCATCCGTAGACTCCAGCACATTCTCCTTGACAAGCGGTATCACTTTCCAGATTGGCAGTACGTCTTCCGCGATAACTCTTCCCACAGCGGATGACGTTTCAAATGACACCGGCAGAACCCTTTCCGGATGGTATGTGGAGGACTCCCAGGGCAATATCTTTGGAACCAGCGCAAACGGGGTTTACGATCTGGGGGCAGAGTTCACTGTAGATGCATTCACAGACAGCCTTGTTATCTGGCCGGTTTTAAGCGATGACACATATCAGCTCGAGGCCAACGGATATAACAGGGAAAACAATCATGTCACCACAGATGAGTCCGGCACTGTTTTCGGCTCTTACGACAGGAGCAATAACCTCAACAGCAGCTTCAGCGATACGGAGATGTACAACAAGACGGACAACGTTCTGGAGTACGTTGTGCTCAACAAAAATTCCGGCGGCAGCCTTGTGCCTCTCAGCTCAGGGAGCTGGTTCAGATTCAACACATATGCCGCAAGCGTGACAGACGGCCATCTCAATGACGGTTCATACTATAACTTCTACTATGCCGTCACCAACTACAGCGATACGGCCATTACCATAACAATTTACCATTGCACCAACAGCTACGGGGATTCGGGCACGTACGGCATGGTTTCCCGGCAGGTCACCATACAGCCGCAGAGCACAGAGTATGTGCTGTTCGCATACTTCTGCCAGCCCAGCACATCATCCTCATTAAGCTATACAGAGAATTTCATAACGGTTATAGAGCTCAATCAGGATGTGGATACCCTCATGCTTGGCGTAAGGATACAGGCAGAGGATTTCACGGCCGGCACAGTCTCCGCAGCTGTAAGAGTGGATGCCGCGGGATATGATTTCACAGTATCCGGATGGACAACGGACGGCTATTATGCCGGAAGCACCTGCTATGTGCCCGCATCTTCAGAGTATGCAAATGACACAGGCATGACCCTCTCCGGATGGGAGTATTATGATGAGAACGGAAGCCTGGTGGAAACAGTGGAGGCAGAGGGTTCATTCGTGATTCAGTCCACGGCAGTTGTCCTTGTGCCTGTATTCACGGACAGCGCGGATACGGACTGATCTTCTCTTCAAATCTGCCGCTTTGGCGGAAAAAACGGGAATAATCCTGCGCCAACCGGTTGAAAATGAACAGGCTGTCAAGCGAAATGGCTTGACAGCCTTTGTTTCGGAGTGTATACTTTGGGGTAAAGTAATGGAACTTTACAGGCATCCGTATTATGGACAAGTTGGAATTCATGAAGCTGTGGGATCTGTACCAGCCTCTGCTTACGGACACGCAGCGTGAAATCACTGATCTGTACTTCAATCTGGATCTGACCGCTTCGGAGATTGCAGAGCAGAAGGGCGTCTCAAGGCAGGCGGTGTCGGAGTGCCTCCGGACATGCAAGCAGGAGCTTGCGGACCTGGAGGACAAGCTTCAGTTCGCGGCCAGGATAAAGGAGATGGGCCGGGCGAAGGATGAGATTGTAAAGGGCGTAGAGGAATGGAGGGTGTGCTTCATGGGAAGGCATCCGGAATATTCCAAAGAGGCGGAAGAGCTGTCCGGGATAGTAAGGGGAACGGGCAGAGCCATGGTGAAATAAGGAACGCAGGTGGCGTATGGGAGCATTTTCCTCTCTCTCAGAGAGACTTAACCACATATTTTCCAAGCTTACCAAGAGGGGCAAACTTACAGAGCTTGAGATAAAGCAGGCAATGCGCGAAGTCCGCGTGGCTCTTCTGGAGGCGGACGTCAACGTGCAGGTTGCCAAGAAGTTCTGTGCGGACGTGTCAGAGAAGGCCGTAGGGCAGGAGATACTCAAGAGCCTCAATCCCTCCCAGCAGGTCATTGCCATCGTAAGGGATGAGATGGTGGAGCTCATGGGCTCCAAGAACCAGAAGCTCAACATAGCTAACAAGCCTCCCACGGTTATCATGATGTGCGGCCTTCAGGGCGCCGGCAAGACAACCCTTTGCGGCAAGCTTGCAACGCTCCTCAAAAAGCAGGGCAAGAAGCCCTTGCTTGTGGCGTGCGACATATACAGGCCGGCGGCCATAAACCAGCTGCAGGTCGTAGGCAAGAACGCCGGGGCCGAGGTCTTTGAAAAGGGCACGCAGAATCCGGTGAAGACGGCAAAAGAGGCGGTGGAGTACGCGAAGTCATACGGTTTTGATCCGGTAATCCTGGATACGGCCGGAAGGCTTGAGCTGGACGAGAACCTCATGCAGGAGCTGGAGAACATAAAAAAGGCCGTGGATGTCACGGAGATACTTCTCACCGTGGACAGCATGATGGGCCAGGTTGCGGTAAACGTGGCGAAAACCTTCAACGAGAGGCTTGAGATCACGGGCGTCGTTCTCACCAAGCTGGACGGCGATACAAGGGGCGGCGCGTGCCTTTCCATAAAGGCCGTGACAGGCAAGCCCATAAAGTTCATAGGCGTGGGCGAAAAGCTCACGGACCTGGAGCCCTTCTATCCGGACAGGATGGCGTCCAGAATCCTCGGGATGGGAGACGTTCTGACTCTCATAGACAAGGCGCAGGAGGCCGTGTCCGAGAAAGAAGCCAAGGAAATGCAGAAGAAGATGATGGAGAACACCTTCACCCTCGAGGATTACCTTGTGCAGTTTGAAAACATCACCAAGATGGGCGGCGTGCAGAACCTGCTCAGCATGATGCCCGGCGGAAACAAGATAAACGCCGGCGACATAGACGAGAAGAAGATTGCCCACACGAAGGCAATCATCCTCTCCATGACGAAGCAGGAGCGCATAGAGCCCGCTATCATAAACTCTTCCCGCCGCAAGCGCATAGCCGCAGGCTCCGGCACAACGGTGCAGGAAGTGAACCAGCTGCTGCGGTCCTTCGAGCAGACCAAGCAGATGATGAAGCAGATGAAGAACGGCGGCAAGCCCGGCAAGAACATGCGCCGCATACAGTACCGCTGATTCCCACGCAAAAGCAGCATCCATGCTGCTCCCGCAAACATAAGCCTCCGGCTTTCTCCGGGGCTTTGAATCCGGATTCCAGAACCCGGGGTCCGGGAGCTCTAAGGGCGCGGATATGGCGCGTCCAAGGCGTAAAAATAAGGCAGAAATTTTAATTTTTATAGCCGAAAAGGCAAAAGGAGTTACTAGATTATGGCAGTTAAGATGAGACTTACCAGAATGGGAGACAAGAAGAGTCCGTTCTACCGCATTGTGGTTGTGGATTCTCACAAGGCGCGTTCCGGCGAGTACCTTGACAAGGTCGGCTCATATGACCCTCTTACAGAGCCCGCGACAATCGTTCTTGACGTTGAGAAAGCAAAGAAGTGGCTTGCAGCCGGCGTGCAGCCTACAGAGACCGTGCGCAATATCCTTGTAAAGCAGGGAGCCATGGCGCCTTCCGAGAAGCTTTCCGTTCCCAAGACGAACAACAAGAGAAAGAAGAACTGATCCGCCATACGCCATTCCTGAATCTGAATGGCCGGGAGATGCATTATGGAAAACAACAACACGCTTGAACTCGTTAAGTATATAGTGGGCAGCTTTGCAGAGAAGGCAGACGAAGTGGAGTACACCGTAGAGGACAAGGACAACGTCACCGAGATCACCGTCTATCTTGCAGAGAGCGACATGGGCAAGGTCATCGGCAAGCAGGGCAAGATTGCAAAGGCCATGAGGACCCTTGTCACAGCCGCAACTCCACGCAACGCAAAGAGAACCATCGTATCCATAAAAGAGAAGGCCTGACTCCCAAGGGCCGGTGCCTCCCCTTAACGGACAACAGTATATGAACGGCCTTCGGGCCGCAGGATGCCGCACGAGCAAAGCCCCTGAAAGGGGCGATCCTTGCTGCGGGCATTTGTCTTATTCCCGCTCAAAGCCGCTTCAAAAGCCGGCCGGGGCGGGCGCCCTCCGGGGCAGAAAATTTTCCGGACGGACCGGAGCAGAAACATATGTTTCTAAACGGATCCGTTCATTCCGTAGCGCATGGATTATGCGCGATTCACGCGCCCATTGGGCGCATGTCCGGCAGAAAAAGGTATTGAATGAGTGAAGACAGACTGGCCGTGGCGTCCGTTCTGAAGCCCCAGGGCATCTGCGGGGAGATAAAGGCCAAAGTGTATCTGGACAGCGCGGAAGACCTGAAGAAAGTCAAAAGGCTGTACATAGACGGCAGGGAGTATGAAGTCCTGCACGTGAGGGGAGACGGGGACATGGCGTACATCTCCCTCAAAGGCGTGCCGGACAGGAACGCCGCGGAGCTTTTAAGAGGCAAGGAGATTGAGGCAAACCGGAAAGACCTTCCGGAGCCTCCGGACGGCTCATACTACATAGCGGACCTTCTGGGATGCGAGGTTGTGTATGAGAGCGGGGAGACCGTCGGCACCGTCTCGTCCGTGATTCCCTCCCGCACGACCATATATTACCTGGACACCCCGAAGGGCGAGCTGTCCTTCGTAGCGGCTGAGGGGGTTATACTGGACGTTGACATCCGGGAGAAGAGGATCACCGTCTCAAAGAAGCGTTTCAAGGAAGTGTCCGTGTGAAGATAACTATTCTCACCCTTTTCCCGGAGATGTTCATACCTCTTAGAGAGAGCATCATAGGCCGGGCGGTTAAGGGCGGAAAACTGGATATACAGACGGTCAACATCCGTGACTTCGCCGAGAACAAGCACTCGAAGTGCGACGATTATCCTTTCGGCGGGGGAGCCGGGATGGTCATGATGCCCCAGCCCATAGGCTCGTGCTTTGACGCACTGGACCCGGATCACAAGGCATACCACATATACCTTTCCCCGAAGGGCAAGGTCTTCACGCAGAGCAAGGCCTTCGAGCTTCTCTCCCACGAGGACATCATAATGCTCTGCGGGCATTACGAGGGAGTGGACCAGCGCGTAATAGACCTGTACATAGACGAGGAGATTTCCATAGGAGACTACGTCTTGACGGGAGGCGAGCTTCCCGCCATGGTTGTCTGCGACTGCATCGCCCGCTACGTGGACGGCGTCCTCTCGGACGGCTCCCTTGTGGACGAGAGCATTTCCTCCGGTCTTCTGGAATATCCGCAGTACACCCGTCCTGCGGAATACAAAGGCCTCAGGGTCCCGGAAGTCCTTCTTTCCGGAGACCACGCCAAAACGGATGAATGGCGCCGGCAGGAAAGCCTCCGCTTAACCCGCGAGATGCGTCCGGACCTTCTCGGCCCGGCCAACGTGAATCCGGACAAAAACCCGTCCGGGGCATTCTGAGCCGCTCTAAAGCGGCTTGCGCCAAGAGGCCCGCATTCCAGACGTATTCCGGAGCCAGTTCGCATCCGTGTGCAAATATGCGCGCTATGCCAAACAGGGCCGCATTACAGCCAAAACGCATGATATGCGGGGAAGAATGAGATTCGGGAGGGCAAGCATATGAAGAAAATACAATGGTATCCCGGTCACATGACGAAGGCGATGAGGATGATGGAAAGCAGCCTGTCCATAGTGGACGGCGTTGTCTTCATCCTGGACGCCCGCTGCCCGGCATCATCCTTCAACTTCAGGCTAAAGAAAATGGCAGGCTCCAAGCCTGTTTTATACATCCTCAACAAATCAGACCTTGCGGACGAGCGCGCGGACATTCTTCTGAAGAAGATCCAGGCCTCGGGAGCGGAGGCCATAAAGTGCAATGCCGCCAAGGCCTCATCAAAGCGGGATATTGCGGGGGCAATCGCAAAAATCACGGAAGAGAAGAGGGCCCGTGCGGAAGCGCGCGGGCAGACCAGAGTCTTCCGCTTCATGATAGCGGGCGTGCCCAACACCGGGAAGAGCACCATAATAAACCTGCTGGCGGGCGTGAAGCGCGCGGACACGGGAAACAAGGCCGGCGTGACGCGCGGAAAGCAGTGGATCTCCTGTGACGGCTTTGACCTCCTGGACACCCCGGGCACCATGCCTCCGGATTTCACCAACCAGACATTCGCCCGCAGGCTCGCATACATCGGCTCCATAAACGACGATATCCTGGACATGGATGACATAGCCCTGGCGCTCATAGAAGACCTCCAGGCCCGTTACAGCTCCCGTTTGGAGGAGCGGTACGGAAAGGGAGACGGCACACCCCTGGAAATCCTGGACGCCGTATGCCGCACGAGGGGCTTCCTTTTGAAGGGCGGCGAACTGGATTATGACCGCGGCGAAAGGGCCGTGATAGATGATTTCCGCAAAGGGCGTCTGGGGCGCATAACCCTGGATTTCCCGGAAGACATGGACAATCTCAAGTTCTGACTAAAGTCCATTATTTCAGGCCTATATTCCGGGCCAGTTTTCCGGCCCGGATTGCAGGGCCGCAACCGGAGGCGCGTATGAGCACCAGATCCAAAGACCAGTCCTTGGAAGCCGCGGACAAGCTCTGTATAGAGCATGAGCTGCAGGCATACGGCTGCAGGTACATCTGCGGCGTGGATGAAGTCGGCAGGGGGCCGCTGGCGGGACCGGTAATCTGCGCGGCCGTCATAATGCCTCTGGATGAGGATTCCCTGATCCCGGGCATAGATGACAGCAAAAAGCTTTCCGAGACAAAGCGCTGCACTCTTGCGGAGCAGATACGCTCCAGGGCCATATGCTACCGCATAGGCAGCAAGAGCCCGGAGGACATAGACAGGGTCAACATACTGGAGGCCACAAAGCTTGCCATGAAGGAAGCCATAGAGAGCCTTCCCGTAAAGCCGGACTTCGTCATAACGGACGGCAACATGACCCTGGACATCTCTCTTCCGCAAAGGCACGTCATAAAGGGGGATGCCAAGAGCTACACCATAGGCGCGGCCTCAATCCTGGCCAAAACGTACCGGGATGACCTCATGACCCGGCTTTCTGCCCGGTACCCGGAATACAGCTTCGCAAAGAACAAGGGATATCCTTCAAAAGAGCATATCCAGGCCATATTGGACCATGGCCTCTGCCCGGAGCACCGCCGCTCTTTCACGGAGAAATGGGCCAAAGACTAAACCCTTGAACCAGGGCTTTCATACAGGCTCATGCAGGCGCATGCGGCGCCGTACAGGCACCGTCCAATAATCCGGGCGCGCAATTCCGCGCCGGTTAAAACTTAAGAACACACGCGCAGCAGAGCCAAACGCAAGGCTCCTCTGCAGAATCCATATAAATTACTTACACATTATTATATAGTAATGCGCTTAAGACAAGGGGGATACGAGTATGGAGCATGCATATGAACTGCGTTCAACCATACGCCGCGAAGTGAGCATAGAGGTAATACCAGGCCACTTTGCAACAAAGAACTCGCACATAAGCCACTTTGTGGACATGTACAAAGTGAAGTGCCAGCTCAGGGAAGCCAAGGCAGCCGCAAGGATGTTCACGGACATTCTCATGGGCACGCCCATTGAGAGCATAATCTCGCTGGACAGGATGAAGATGGTCGGAGCCTACATGGCTGAATTCCTTTCCAGCAGCATGAGCGCAAGCTCCAGGCAGAACATTTCCGTCCTTTCGCCGGAGGTAACGGACGGAATCCTCATTTTAAGGGACAACGTCATGCAGTACGTCCGCGGCAAAAGGGTCCTCATTCTCACGGACTCCGCCACGACGGGAAAGTCCGTGCACAGCATAGCGGACGGCGTCCGTTATTACGGCGGCATCCCCGTGGCCATCGCAGCGGTTTTCGGCGGGGAATTCGAGAGCGACCTTCGCGTGGTGAAGCTCTTCGGCCTCAAGGACATACCCACGTACTGCTCATACTCTCCTTTGGAGTGCCCGCTTTGCAAGAAGGGCGTGAGAGTGGACGCCGTTGTGAACAGCTACGGCTACAGCAAAATAGACTGAGACCCGCTATCCGGCATCCATTAAGTGCCGGATGCAGAAGGAAGAGGGAGTGCGGCTGTGGACTTAATCGTCATAATCGTCATTGTGGTCATCGTCTTCGTCCTCATCCTGTCCTCGTACAGCAAGGGGAAGCATGTGCCCAAGGACGTGAAGCCCAAAGACAAGCCGGCAGATGAAGACCACAGGTACATCGAGGTCCGGGCCACGGAAGACCAGCTGAAGGAGCTCGAGGAGGATTTCAAAAAGCAGGGCTGGGAGTTTGAGTCCAGGGAACTCAAGCCAAACACCAAAATGTTCAGCTCGGACGTCTGGATCCTCTCATTCCACAGGATGCCTCCTCCGCCCGCAGAGCCTGCGGAGCCGGCTCCACAGTCCATAACGGAAGACCCGTTCGGCATGCAGCCTGTCATTCCGGAGCAGGCTGCGGATGCGGATGCATACGGCCTTGTTCCCCTGACCCAGGTTCCTGCGGAAGCCCCTTTCACGGAGCATCCCCTGGATGAAGACCCGTTTGGGATAGACCCGGCCGTGGCAGAGGAAGACCCCTTCGGGGATGAGCTCACCCCTGTGCCTCCCGCAGATGATCCTTTGTCGCAGAATCCTGCGGAAGAACAGACGGAACTGCCAGCGGAAGGGCAGCCGGAACGGCCGGCGGAAAAGCAGACGGAAGGGCAGCCGGAAGATCCTCCGGTGGAAGAGGACGGGAATGAAGCGCCGAAGGATGAAGGTTAGCGCATGCGTGAGGGGCTTGAAAAAGGCGGAATTTATATATGGTAAAGGGCATGAATTTTTTGCCCGGCGCCCGAATTCGCCTGAAAAGCGGCGTAAAATGAGTTGATTTTTTCAAAAGCATTTGTTAATATTAGTTTCGACTTCGGGGCAGTCCGCTGCAGAAGAGTGCATGAATGCCTTGGTATATTTTGGAGGTTAGATCATGAATGGATTAATAGAGGCCATAGAGAGAGAAGGCATGAAGACGGATGTCCCCAAGTTCAATGTGGGGGACACAGTGAGAGTGGGCTTCAAGGTCGTCGAGGGAACCAAGGAGAGAATCCAGAACTTCGAGGGCGTGGTAATTGCCAAGAAGCACGGCGGGATCCGTGAGACATTCACTGTAAGGCGTCTTTCCTTCGGCGTAGGCGTGGAGAGAACATTCCCTCTTCACTCCCCTAAGATTTCAGACATCTCTGTGGTTCGCCGCGGCAAGGTAAGAAGGGCAAAGCTGTATTACCTGAGAGGACTTACCGGAAAGGCTGCCAAGATAAAGGAAATCAGATAAGATTAAATAAGCTCCCGCTATGCGCGGGGGCTTTTATTAACACAGGGGCTTTTGCACCCTCGGCGCTTCTTTGGCGGCACCGCTGCGGAGCTTTGGCCCAAGGCCTGTATTTCAAGCCGGCAGGTGCCGGAATGGTTGTGCAATGTGCACAATTTCCGTGAGAAAAAGAAGTTTTTTGCGCCTCCGGCGTTTGAAACGGCTGGAAGTGCTTTAAATATAATTATGCAGGCCCGAAAGGGAAAGGCCGCTGATATGCAGGCCCGCGAAGGAGGGCCGCTTAACGGGTAAAGGATAGACCGCGGCCGGAAGGCCGGGCGTTTAAGGAGATCATATGGATCTTATAATTGTAGAGTCGCCGTCCAAGGCGAAGACAATTTCAAAGTATCTCAAGGGGAAGTTCAGGGTGGACGCTTCCGGCGGACACGTGAGGGACCTTCCGGAGAAGAGCCTCGGCTTCCGCATTGAGGAGGGATTCGAGCCCAAGTATGAGGTCACGGACAGCAAGAAGGAGACCATCAAGAAGCTCAAGGACGAGGCCAGGAAGGCGGGCAGGGTTTATCTTGCGACAGACCCGGACCGCGAGGGGGAGGCCATCTCCTGGCACCTGCAGGAAGTTCTGGGGCTGGATCCCAATGAGGACAGCAGGATAGAGTTCAACGAGATCTCGCAGAAGGCAGTGACTGCCGCCCTGCAGCATCCCAGGAAGATCAACCTCAACCTGGTCAACGCCCAGCAGGCCAGAAGGGTGCTGGACAGAATCGTGGGATACAAGCTCTCCCCGCTCGTGAACAAGCGCATACAGACGGGCCTTTCCGCAGGAAGGGTTCAGTCCGTGGCTTTAAGGCTCATCGTGGACAGGGAGCGCGAGATACAGGCGTTCAAGCCGGAGCAGTACTGGATGCTCACTGCGGACCTTCAGGACAAGTACGGCCAGTACGCGCCTTTCAAGGCTACATGCCAGCTCAAGAAGAAGGGGGCAAACGTTTCGGCCGAGACGGCCGGCGACGTTGAGAGCAAGGTGAAGGCAGGCACCTTCTATGTGAAGAAGGTCACAAGGTCCGTAAAGTCCCAGGGCGCGCCCCCGCCTTTCACAACGTCCTCCCTGCAGCAGGACGCGTACAACAAGCTTGGCCTCACTTCCCCGGACACCATGGCCGTGGCGCAGCACCTGTATGAAGGAATGGAAGTGGGCGGGGAGCTCATGGCTCTCGTAACGTACATCCGTACGGATTCCGTGCGCGTGGCATCCGAGGCGCAGGCGGCCGCAAGAAGCTTCATAGGCACAAGCTTCGGCCCGGAATATGTGCCGGCCAAGCCCAATTATTTCGCCACAAAGAAGGGGGCGCAGGACGCCCACGAGGCCATAAGGCCCATAAACCTTGAGATAACCCCCGCCAAGGTGAAGAACTTCCTGGACAGGAAGCACTACGGCGTGTACAAGCTCATATATGACCGTTTCCTCGCATCCCAGATGGCTCCCGCCAAGTACGACTCCATGCAGATAGAGGCCGTCTCCGGCGGAACCACCTTCAAGGCCAGCGGCAGGTCCATGATATTCGCAGGCTATACGGCCGCATACCAGGATGTGAAGACGGACACGGACGAGGAAGAGCCTGTGGCAAAGCTTCTTCCCCCGCTTGAGGAAGGGGACAGGCTCACGCTTTTAGGGCTCAAGAAGGAAGAGAAGTTCACCGCTCCTCCGAAGAGATACTCGGACGCCTCCCTTGTAAAGACGATGGAGGACAGCGGCATAGGCCGCCCTTCCACGTACGCATCCATAATTTCCGTTCTCACCAAGCGCAAGTACGTGAAGAAGGAAGGGAAGACAATGGTGCCCACAGAAGTGGCGTACCAGCTTACGGACTTCCTTGTGAAGTATTTCCCGGACATCATGGACGTGGGCTTCACGGCCCATATGGAGAACGAGCTGGACAGCGTGGAGGACGGCGGCGTGGACTGGAAGAGGATGATTCTGGATTTCTATCCTCCGTTCAGCGAAGAGCTCAACACTGCCAACACGGGCGAGGACGAGATGACGGACATCTTGTGCCCCAAGTGCGGCTCCCCCATGATACGCAGGCCCGGCCGCCACGGCACATACCTCGCATGCTCCAACTTCCCCGCGTGCAGGAACATAATCTCTGAGACCGAGGCGGAAGTTTCGGACACCAAGTGCCCTCTTTGCGGGGCCAACATGGTGGTTAAGAGCGGCAAGTACGGCAAGTTCCTTGCCTGCCCCAACTATCCCAAGTGCAAGGGCAAGCTCCCCATAGACGCTGTCCTTTCGGATGAGAAGTGCGCCTGCGGAGGAGCCATGTACCTCAAGCACGGGCGCTATGGAGACTACCTGGAGTGCGTGGCCTGCGGAACCCGCAAGCCCCTTCCCAAAGCCTCGTCTTCCGGAGACGCAGATGGCTCCGGAGCAGCAGAGAAGTTTGCAGGCACCTGCCCCAAGTGCGGCAAGCCCATGCGTCGCCTGCGCGCCAAGTCAAAGAAGATATACTACGGGTGCACCGGCTATCCCGCTTGTGATTTCCGCAGCTGGGATCTTCCCACAGGAAAGCTCTGCCCGCTCTGCGGCGAAGCCCTCGTTGTGAGGGGCAAGAAGGTTGTCTGCTCCGCCAAGGGATGCCAGTACTCCGAACCCATTTCCTCCGAACTCGCTGCCAAGCTTGGCAAGGATGAGGACTGACGTCATGCCCGTGGACAATATGCCCGCATTTTCCGGCTCCGCTACGGAGTCCGCGGGTTCTGTGACATCCCCGGATTCCCCTGTGGAGATACAGGTGATAGGCGCGGGCCTTGCAGGCTGCGAGGCAGCCCTGCAGCTTGCGAACGCCGGATGCCGTGTCCTTTTGAAGGACATAAAGCCCGGCTCTTTCACGCCCGCCCACACGAATCCGGATTTTGCGGAGCTCGTATGCTCCAACTCCCTCAAAGGCGAGGACCCGTACTCCAACGCCTGCGGCCTTTTAAAGGCTGAGATGAGAGCCTTCGGCTCTGTCATGACGGAAGCCGCAGACCATACAAGAGTGCCGGCCGGAGGAGCGCTGGCCGTGGACCGGGACAAATTCGCCCGGTACATAACAGACAGGATACAATCCAGCCCCAATATCCGCACCGCATGCGAGGAAGTGCAGGCCGTGCCCGCGGGCCCCTGCATAATCTGCACAGGGCCGCTTACATCCGGCCCTTTGAACGGGGATATCTCAAGGATATGCGGCTCCCCGCTGCATTTCTATGACGCCTCGGCTCCCATAGTCTCCAGGGAGAGCATAGACATGTCTCATGCCTTTTACGGAGACCGGTACGGCAAAGGCGGGGACGACTACATAAACTGCCCGCTCACGAAGGACGAATACTACGCCTTCGTTGAAGCCCTTCTTTCCGCGGAGAAAGCTGAGCTCCATTCATTTGAGAAGAGCGAGATTTTTGAGGGCTGCATGCCCGTGGAGGTCATGGCCTCCCGCGGCAGGGACTCGCTTCGCTTTGCAAATTTCAAGCCGGTTGGCTTAAGCGGTCCGGACGGGCAGCGGCATTTCGCCGTTTTGCAGCTTAGAAAGGAGACGGAATCCGGAGAGGCGTACAACCTTGTGGGCTGCCAGACCAACCTGAAGTTCGGAGAACAGAAGCGTGTCTTTTCCATGATTCCGGCCCTCCGTGACGCGGACTTCTTAAGATACGGAGTCATGCACCGGAACACCTTCCTGAACTCCCCGGAATGCCTTAACGCGGACTTCTCCCTGAAAACAGACCCTCTGGTGTTTTTCGCGGGCCAGATAACGGGAGTGGAAGGGTACGTGGAGAGCGCGGCAAGCGGCATTCTGGCCGCCCGCCATCTCATCTCCCGCCTGCAGGGCAAAGCCCCTGCGATTCCCGGGGATGACACAGTGATGGGAGCGCTTTCAAGGCACATATCCGCCGCTTCATCCGATTTCCAGCCAATGAACGCGAATTACGGCATCCTGCGCCCTCTGGACACCCCGGCCCGGGACAAGAAGGCAAGATACCGCGCCCTCTCCGAAAGGGCCCTTGCCAGCATCCGGGCGTACCTTTGCGAGTAGTGAGGCGGCGGGCTCTGCCAGGCTGATATTACAGGGCCATTGTAAAGGCCATTGTATTCCGGGGATTTTTCTGCAACAAAACAAGCGCGAAACCGCAGTTTTATGGAATATCTGTGAAAAAAACGGGGTTTTGGTTTTAGATCCGCCGGAAAGTGTTTATATAACATAGTGAGGGGCAAAGCACTCTCATGCAGATGCAGGACGGAAATTACAGGACAATAATTTAGGTGAGAATCAATATGTCAGAATTTCATGCTACGACAATATGCGGCGTCAAGAAGGACGGCGTTACGGCCATAGCCGGAGACGGCCAGGTCACAATGGGCGAGAACGTCATATTCAAGACATCGGCGCAGAAGGTAAGGAGGATATACGGAGGCAAGGTGATTTTAGGCTTTGCAGGCTCCGTTTCGGACGCCTTCTCCCTTTCCGAGAAGTTTGAGGGGATGCTCAACAAGTTCTCAGGAAATCTCATGCGCTCCGCAGTGGAGCTCGCGGAGCTCTGGCGCGGAGACAAGGCTGCCCGCCAGCTCAACGCCATGATGATAATAGCGGACAAGGACGTGATGCTCGTGGTGTCCGGAACCGGCGAAGTCATTGAGCCGGACGGAGGGGTCATAGCCATCGGCTCCGGCGGAAACTACGCATTGGCCGCTGCCCGCGCCCTTGTGCAGAACACGGACATGGATGCGCCCACAATCGCTACAAAGGCTCTCAAGATAGCCAGCGAGATCTGCGTCTTCACGAACGACAACATCAGGTGCGAGACCGTCTGAAGCCAGCCTTGGCTTTGCGGCCTTTGGCCTTTAACGCGCTGTAAGTCTATTCATGCGGGCAGACATGCCATTATGCGGCATGCCCGGATTGGAACATGATCCCGCCAAAGGACAGGAGATAATTTATGGATCTTACCCCCAAGCAGATAGTGCATGAGCTTAACAAGCACATAATAGGGCAGGACGAGGCCAAGAGGTCTGTGGCCATAGCCCTCAGAAACAGATACAGAAGGTCGCAGCTCTCACCTGAGCTGCAGGAGGAAATCACTCCCAAGAACATCATCATGAAGGGCCCCACGGGCGTAGGAAAGACGGAGATTGCAAGGCGCCTTGCCAAGCTTGTCCGCGCTCCGTTCATTAAGGTTGAAGCCACCAAATACACGGAGGTGGGCTATGTGGGCAGGGATGTTGAGTCCATGGTCCGCGACCTTGCGGAGTGCGCGATACGCCTCGTGAAGGAAGAGAAGACCGAGGAGGTCTCCATGAAGGCCACAGCGGCTGCGGAGAAGAAGATTCTCAAGGTCCTTGCGGAGGCCAAGCGCGAGGAGCGCGGCGAGACCGCGAAGGAAGTCTTCGAGCGCCAGCTTCTGGACGATATCCATGACGGCAAGTATGACTCCGTGGTCATTGAGATAGACGTTCCGGACGAGCCCAAGCCTTTGGATCTCTCTGCCGGCGGAGGCGCTTCCATTGACCTCGGCTCCATCATGGGAGGCATGGGTCTTGGCAAGCGCCACAAGAAGCGCAAGATAACCGTGGCCGAAGCCCGCCGGCTTCTCATAGAGGACGAGGCGGACAAGCTCATAGACAATGACGCCGTGAACACGGAAGCCCTTAAGCGGGCCGAGAATGACGGCATAATCTTCATAGACGAGATAGACAAGATTGCGGGAGCCGGGAACACCAGCGGCGCGGACGTGTCCCGTGAAGGCGTGCAGAGGGACATCCTGCCCATAGTCGAGGGGTGCACGGTGAACACCAAGTACGGCCCCGTGAAGACGGACTATATCCTTTTCATCGCGGCAGGCGCGTTCAACGTCTCCAAGATAGAGGACCTGATCCCCGAGCTTTTAGGGCGCTTCCCCATCCAGGTTGAGCTCAAGAGCCTTACAAAAGAAGACTTCGTCAAGATCCTCGCCCAGCCGGAGAACTCCCTCACCATGCAGTACTCGGCTCTTCTGGCCGTGGACAACATAGACCTGCATTTCACTCCGGACGCCCTGGACCGCATAGCCGAGATAGCCGCGGACATCAACATGACGTCAGAGGACATCGGCGCCCGCCGTCTCCACACCGTAATGGAGTCCCTTCTTTCGGACATCTCTTACGAGGCCGGCGGAAACGACTACCCTGTCGTTCCCCTCACCGTGGACAGCAAGTACGTGGACGAGCATCTCAGCAACATCATCCAGAACAGGGACCTCATGAAGTACGTCCTGTAATCCGGAGCCGGAATTCCGGCATCCGCCGCAGGCCTGCAGGCCTGCGGGCCGGAAAAGCCCAGCATGGATGTGCAGGCAGGAAAACCCTGACCTGCACGCAGGGAACCTGCAAGCGGCATAAGCCAGACAGGCTGAGCCGCGCATATGCGCGGTTCAAGGCATATAACACACAACACATAACACATAACAC
Source organism: Clostridia bacterium (assembly GCA_021204625.1). Taxonomy (GTDB): domain Bacteria; phylum Bacillota; class Clostridia; order Christensenellales; family Borkfalkiaceae; genus Coproplasma. The sequence continues at coordinate 41,817 of JAJPZA010000059.1, forward strand.
ATAAAGGAGTCATCCTGTGATAAACATACCCAAAGGCACGAAGGACGTTCTGCCGGACCAGTCATACAAGTGGAGATTCATAGAAGACACGGCAAGGGAAGTGGCGAGAGCATACAATCTCAAGGAGATACGCACGCCCACCTTTGAATACACGGAGCTGTTCCAGCGCGGAGTGGGAGAGACCACGGACGTCGTGAACAAGGAGATGTACACCTTCGAGGACAAGCACGGCAGGAGCATAACGCTCAAGCCGGAAGGCACGGCGGGAGCCGTGCGCATGTTCATAGAGAACGGACTGTCGTCATGCCCTCTTCCCGTGAAAACGTATTATTTCACGCCGGCGTTCCGTTATGAGCGCCCGCAGGCAGGGCGCCTGCGCGAATTCCACCAGTTCGGCATAGAGGTCTTCGGATCTAAGAGCCCGGACACGGACGCCGAAGTCATTTTCGCCGCTTCGTCATTCCTCAAAAAGCTCGGCCTCAGGGATTACAGGCTGGAGATAAACTCCATAGGCTGCCCGGTATGCCGCGCGGAGTACAACAAAGCCCTCAGGGAATATTTCATTCCCCGCAGGGACGTGCTTTGCCCCACATGCCGGGAGAGGCTGGAAAAGAATCCGCTGCGCATTCTGGACTGCAAGGAAGAGAAGTGCCAGGAGATCTGCGAGGACGCGCCCCGCATACTGGATTTCCTCTGTGATGACTGCGCCACGCACTTTGACAGGGTCCGCCACCGCTTGGACACACAGGGGATGGCATATACCGTAAATCCGGACATAGTCCGCGGGCTGGACTATTACACCAAGACCGTTTTCGAGTTCGTCTCGACAAAGATAGGAGCCCAGGGCACAATCTGCGGCGGAGGCAGGTATGACAACCTCGTGGAGCAACTGGGAGGCCCGTCGGTGCCTGCCATAGGCTTTGCCGCGGGCATAGAGCGCCTCATGCTTCTCATGGAGAACACGGGCTGCAGGTTCGTGGAGCCCAGGGGCGTGGACGTGTATCTGGCCGGCGCGGACGGCGCAGGCAGGGATGCGGCAATGACCCTTGCGGAGATTTTACGGGACGCAAACATATGCGCTGAGACGGATCATATGGAAAGGTCCGTGAAGGCGCAGCTGAAGTTCGCGGACAAGATAGGCGCCCGCTATGTGGCAGTAATAGGATCAAACGAGACTGAGTCCAGGGAAATCAAGCTCAAGCGCATGTCGGACGGCACCGAGACCCCCGTCCGGATGGACGGCCTCAAGGCATTCATGCAGAGGGATATCCTTGAGTACATGATGCGGCAGGCCCAGCTTATGGGTCCGGACAGCGGCGATTAATTCTGCCGCTTTAACATGCGGCAGTTCAGATACAGCCGGAAGCCCGCGTGCGGGCCGGGAGGATATTATGGTAAAAGAGATAGACGCAAAAGAGTTCAAGGATCTCCTTGACAGCAAGAAGAAGTTCGTGTGCGATTTCTTCGCCACATGGTGCGGGCCCTGCAGGATGCTGGCTCCCGTAATGGAGAAGGTGTCCGTGAAGCACCCGGACATAACCTTTGTGAAGATGGACATAGACAAGAACATGGAGATTGCCGTGGAGTACGGCATCATGAGCATTCCCCTGGTCATGGCTTTTGAGGGCGGACAGGACGTAAACAAGACTTTGGGCTTCATGCCGGAAGACGAAGTGGAGGACTTCCTCACGGACTCCGGGTTTTAAGCCTTAAGCCCTTCATATCCGCGCGAAGCCTAAGCGCCGCATGAAGAAAAAATCCGCCGGCGGGCATGCAATCGTTAGCAGTTTTATCGGCTGCTGTGATATAATGCTTCGCGGCCGAAGGCAAAATTTCACACGAAAAAGACAACCCATGCAGGCCAAAAGGCCTTGTGTGGGCTGTGGCATTTAATCATCTGTACGTTTCCGGGAGGGATTTTTATGAGAATCGGAATGCTCACAAGCGGCGGAGACTGCCCCGGGCTCAACGGCACAATAAGAGGCTTCTGCAAGTACATCTTCAACAGGTTCCCGGACGCCGAGATACTCGGCTTCAGGGAAGGGTATGCAGGCCTTATGAACGCGGACTACATGGTCATTCATCCCGCGGACATAGAAAACATTCTGGACAAAGGCGGCACAATCCTCGGATCCTCCAGACAGCCGTACAAGCTTATGACGGTGTCGGAAAACGGCGCTCCCACGAAGCTGTCCCAGATGGTTGCAAATTACCGGTCTCTCGGGCTGGATTATCTCATTACCCTCGGCGGAGCCGGAACGCACAAGACGGCATCCCTTCTGGCAGTGGAAGGATGCAAGGTCATTGGCTGCCCCAAGACCATAGACGATGACCTCTTCGGCACGGACGTGACATTCGGATTCGAGACAGCAGTCCAGATAGCCTCGGACGAGATGAAGCGCATACGCACAACCGCGGAAAGCCACTCAAGGGTGTTCTTCGTGGAAATCATGGGCAACAAAGTGGGCTGGCTCACACTGCACGCAGGCATTGCCGCGGGAGCGGACGCAATCCTCATTCCTGAAATCCCCTACGATGACGACGCCCTGGCAGCCTACATCCTGGAGCGCAAAAAGACGGCCCGCTCAACGGTCATAGCCGTAGCGGAAGGCGTCATGTCAAAGACAGAGGCCGCCATGACAAAGAAGACCCGCAAGGAATACACGGCCCAGGAAGGCTCCGCCACGGCAAGGCTTGTCAAGAGCGTCAGGGACCGCACGGGAATAGAGTGCTACGCAACGGTTTTGGGCCATGTTCAAAGAGGCGGGGAGCCCTGCGCGTATGACAAGGTCATTACCACGGAGATAGGCGCATATGCGGCATCCCTTGTGGAGAAAGGAATATGCGGCGTAACGGTATGCGTCCGCGGCACGCGGCTCGCGTACAACCATCTCACAGAAATCGCCGGCAAGACAAAATTCGTGCCTGCGGACGGGCAGCTTGTCACCCTTGCAAGATCCATGGGCATCTTCATGGGAGACTGAAGCCGGGCCCCGGAAGCCGGGCATATATCATCCATTCATCCGGTCCGGCATCAATTCCGCTATACAGATACAGGACAAGGCACTGAGGCAAACAGAAAAGACATATGGTCAATGCAGTCATAGACATCAGCTCAACAGGAGTATCCCTTCTCATACAGTCAGATGACGGGGATTACTCATACACCCGCCGCGAAGGCTTTCCCTCTCTCCGTTACACGGAGGACGGAAGGCTCAATGCGGACGGCATAATCAAGATCTGCGAGAAGGTCATGCTGCTGCAGAAAATCTGCCAGCACATGTCGGACACCATCGTGGACAACCTGTACGTTTTGGCCACGGCGTCCCTTCGCTACATAACGAATTCAGAGGACGTCATAGAGGTCATAAAGAAGTACACAGGCGCGGAGGTCAACATTGTGGACGCGGAGATGGAGGGCAAATGCTCCCTTGCGTCCAATGAAAGATACAGAGGAATGGGAGACCCCGTCATAATAGACATAGGCGGCTCCAGCATTGAGATGGGAAGCTACTCATCCAATGAAATCTGCTGTCTGGACTTCGGTGCGCTTTCGCTCAAGGACCGTTTCGTGGCAGGCGCATATCCGGACCTGGAAGAGTACAAGCAGATCAAGAAGTACATAAAAGGCGCCCTTCTGGACTTTGACGTCACGGAGCTCTGCGATGACAGCGACGAGCGCATGGCTGTCTTTTCCGGCACGCTCTCAAGCTCCATATACAGGCTGTACTGCAAGGTCTTCAACGAGCCTCTGGACGAGGACCGCATCGCGGACCCGGACAAGCTTTCCAAACTTGCCAAAAAGGTGCTCACTTCAGACCGCCGCTCGCAGCTTTTGATTGAGGCCGCTTCCGGCAACGTGGAGTACCTCGGCGTAGCGCTGGTTATCATTTCCAGAATGGTGAAGGAGCTGGATTTCCGCAAGGTCTGCTTCTCGGAAAACGGCGTCAAAGAGGGCTTTTTAAGGCTTCTCGAGGCCGGCGAGATAGAGGCCATGCCCTCCGCATACGGGCCCGCGCCTTCGGAGGACAGCAAGATTGATACCCTGGAGGACCTCACAAAGGCCATCAAAAAGCGCGCCAAAAAGGCTCCTCCCAAAGTGGTTGAGGCCAAAAAGCCCGCCCAGGCGTCTCCGGACGGCAAGAAGGCCAAGGACAGGAAGGACAAGGCTAAGAAAGAGTCCAGGCAGGATTTCAAGCCGGATTCCAAACATAAGGACGGCGAATAGGCCTTCATTCATGCATATTCCGCATGATATGGCATGAATCCCGCGCAGAAGAGACCGGAGGAGGGATGTGTATCTTCATTCTGCTGTCTCCCGCGGGCAATTGAACATGAACAGGATAAGGGTGCCGCGTGCCGCCGGATGCGGCGTGTGGCCGGAAATACAGATGGTATAAAGGAATTATGGCAAGCAGCAAGAAGTCTACCAAGTCTCCCAAGAAGCAGGGGGAGAAACAGCTGAAGATGCAGAAGGGCATATACGTAAACCGCGAATATGCCTGGCTCAAATTTGATCTCAGAGTCCTGGAGCAGTCCATGGACGAGCAGACGCCGCTTCTGGAGAGGGGCAAGTTCCTCTCAATTTTCTGCTCCAACATGGATGAGTTCTTCATGGTGCGCATGGGCAGCATGTACAATGATGACAAGCTCAACCCGGAGGCAAAGGAAGACAAGACGAACCTCACTCCCGGCGAGCAGATAAAGGGCATGTCCCAGAGGATTGCCCGCGTGTATGACATGAAGGAGAGGGCGTATGTGAAGCTCAAGGCGGATCTTGCGGAGGCCGGAATCAACCTTTTCACATGCGGGCAGCTTTCATCTTCCAGAAAGGACGAGATCCTGCGCTATTTCAAGGCGAAAATCCTGCCCCTTCTTTCCCCTATGGTAATAGACGCAAAGCACCCTCTGTTCCGTTTTGACAACAAGGCCTGCTACATGGTGTACAGGCTCAAAAAAGCGGAGCACACCATGATAGGCGTCATGCAGTTCCCGGACAAGATAGACGCCCTGTACAAGTTCCAGTCCGGCAAGAAGCCTTCCTTCATAACCATGGAGGACGTCATAGAGAATCTCGGCTATCTCGCGTTCCCGGGATACACGGTAACGGCTTCAATCGCCATCCGCACAACCCGCAACACGGATTATGACGCCCAGCTCGCGGAGGCGGACACGGAGTTCAACAACGATTTCTCCAAGTACCTTAGATCCAAGGTTGAGACCAACATGCTCCAGAACGTCATCCGCCTGGAAGTGAAGGGGGACAACAAGTCTCTCATAAAGTTCGTCTCGGAAGTGGTGGGCGTGCCGGACAACCTGGTATACAGGATTGAGAGCAACTTCTCGTTCAAGTACATGTACTCCCTGCCCAAGATGCTGGACAAGGAGCTCTCCAAATCCTTGAGCTATGTTCCGTTCCATCCCGTAATGCCGGAGCGTCTCGCGCATGCGGATTCCATAGTGGAGGAAATACGCAAGAAGGATCTTCTTCTGCGCTATCCGTATGATTCCATGGACGCGCTCATTAAGCTTCTCAACGAGTGCGCAGAGCGCAAGGACTGCAGGTCCATCAAGATCACCATATACCGCTTGGCGGACCACTCCAAGATTGTGGACGCCCTCACCAAGGCCAGCGAAAACGGCATAGACGTAACCGTCGTGATAGAGCTCACCGCCCGTTTCGACGAGGAGAACAACCTCTATAACGCCAACCTTCTGCAGGAGGCCGGCTGCGACATCATATACGGAATGGAGAATTACAAGGTCCACTCCAAGATCTTAAGCATCGTCTTCTCGGAAGAGGACGGCGGCATAAGCTACATAACGCATCTCGGCACCGGCAATTACAACGAGAGCACGGCGAAGCAGTACACGGACCTCAACGTCATAACGGCGGACAGGGAGATAGGAGAGGATGCGGCGGAGTTCTTCCGCAACGTGGCAATCTCCAACGTGGAGGGGGATTACAAGAGGCTCTGCATAGCACCCAAGTATTTCAAGCCCCAGATCATGAATCTTCTGGACCGCGAGATATCCAAGGCCCAGTCCGGCGGCAAGGGCCTGTTCATTGGCAAAATGAACGCCCTCACGGACAAGGAAATCATGGACAAGATTGTGGAGGCGTCCTGCGCGGGAGTCCACGTATATCTCATTATCCGCGGCATGTGCTGCCTGCTTCCTGAAAAGGTGGGGCGCACGGACAACGTCCACGTCATCAGCATCGTAGGCCGTTTCCTTGAACACTCCAGGATATACTGCTTCGGCGAGGAAGAGGACCGCATCATGTACATCTCATCCGCGGACCTCATGACACGCAACACCAAGAAGCGCGTGGAAATAGCCACGCCCATCCTGGACAAGGACATCCAGGCCGCCATCTACGAGATGATAGACACCATGCTCCATGACAACGTCAACGCCCGTCATCTCACAGCCTCCGGCCGCTACGAAGAGATTCTCACCACCAGCGAGCGCATAGACTCCCAGGGCAAGTATCTCACATACGACACCTGACAACAGGCAACAGACAACAGGCCCCAAGAGCCTGCCTTCCGGCAGGCTCTTGTCACAGGATAGAGAAACAAAAGGGCCGCGCCTGTCCCGGGCCCAATGAAAGGGCCCTGCACAATGATACAGGGCCGGATATACGGAGAACATCATGAAAGAAGCCGGAATAGAAGAGCTCTCATTCAACCCGTTCACCATCTTCTCGGAGAAGTGGATGCTTCTTACCGCAGGGGATGAATCCAAAGCCAACTCCATGACAGTCTCATGGGGCCACTTGGGCTCCATCTGGGGAGGCCTCGGAAACGCCACAGCCATAGCGTACGTGCGCCCCCAGCGCTACACCCGCGGGTTCATGGACACGCAGGACTGCTATTCCCTTTCCGTCTTCATGAAAGGCATGCGCAGGGAGCTTGCATACATGGGAGCCCACAGCGGAAGGGACGGAGACAAGATGAAAGCCTGCGGAATGGAGTATGATTACTATAACGGCGTGCCCTACGTGAAGGGTGCGGACATGGTCTTCATCTGCCGCAAGCAGTACGTCTCCCAGCTGAAGGAAGAAGGATTCCTGGACCCTGAAACCGTCTCCCGCAATTACCCGGAGAAGGACTTCCATTGCGTCTACGTGGGCAATATAGAGAAGGTCCTCGTGAAAGACTGAGAAGGCAGGCGGAGGGGCCGTTTGCGGGCTGTCTCCCCCAGGCCAATAAATATAAATCATGGCATGAAAAAGGTGCGCATCCGAAAAGATGCGCACCTTGAATTTTCTGTACGTTAAAACTTATGCTCTCTCGATGCTCTTCATGCATCTGGCGCATACATAACCAGTGACCACCTTGCCGTCCTTTACGTAAGCGATTTTCTGGACGTTGGGTCTGAATGTCCTGTTGGTTCTGATCTTGGAGTGGCTTACCAGATGGCCAGTCTGCTGTCCCTTTCCGCAGACGCTGCATACTCTTGACATATCTATACCTCCCTCTCTGTATGGGTAATTTACACAGTTAAAAAGAAACCGCTTCAACGGTCTTGTCTAATATAACACAGCAAAACAGAAAAAACAAGCAAAAACGCCTCTCAATCCGGGCGTTTCTCAGCCCAAACGCAAAATTTCTCAAAATTGCGGGCCGCCGAACCTCCGTTTACGAACTGTTGTTCGTACTTTGGCCCATTCATGTACTTTAATACACTGCCGCAGTAAAGTGCTTTTCCGGATGGTCCGGCGAAGCCGGGTTTTACGGACAGTTGTCCCGGAATCCATTATGAACCGTCCGGGTCTGGCGTCCGGACAAAAAGGCGCCGGAACGGGGAGCGGAGGGGCTAGCTTCTCTTCCAGCGGCGGAAGACGCCGTCACGGCAATGCACAAAACCAGCGCTGTAATTTCCCTGAACTTCATAAAACACACCTGTATGCATACAGTTTAGCCTTTGCTTAGAGGGATGTCAACAGCACTGCATTGCTCTCATGTCTTGCCATTTGCCTGCAGAAATGGTACAATGCCCGTAGAAATGAAAGGCCCCTCAGGGGCGGGAGATGCTGCATATGTCCGTAATGCTTCAGAAGGATAAGAAAACGGGTGAGACTCTCGTATATGAGACAACCAATTACAGAGACAAGAAAACCGGCAAGTCCGGCACAAAGAAGGAGCTTTTAGGGAGGCTGTATACTTCGTCGCTGGAGCAGGATATAGATGATGTGAGCACGATGTTTGATGAGGCTCCCCATGTCTGGGGAGACATCTCGGCGCTGTATGAAAAGACGGTTTCCGGGGCTGAAGAACTGACGCATATGCTGGACAAGACGAAGGGAGTGTACACGCTGGCAGATTTTTTGCCTCTCCTTGAGAAGTTCATGGAGATAAGCGCAGAAAAGGATGAGGCTTTCAACAAGCTTGGCGTTTACACCAAGGAGATTGTAATGAAGGCGGCGGAGGTTGCGCGGGATAATAAGTTATATAAGCAGGATTTGGCAACTGTCCGGGAAGGCAAAACCAGGGACGAATGGAACTCCACATGGATGGCGAAGGAAATTGAGACATACGAAAAACTTGAACAAAACAATGCGGAATTAAAGGAAATCTCGGAAAAGCTTATTGCCGAACAGAAAGACACCATCGAGTTTTATAAGAAGTATGTTGATGAACTCAATGAATCGCGGGAAATCAAGCAGAATCTTATAGACAACCAGGATAAACTCATTGCTAATCAGGACAATATTATAAGCAGTCATATTGGGATTATAAACAGTATTCTGGACAGTCTCAGCAAGTATGAAGATGTATCCGAGTGGGATTTTGTAAAAGAGGATAACGAAATCTGGCTAGCGGCGCTGAAACAGTCTAAATCAAGGGATGCCGTGGATGACTCCTCTGTGGAAGATTCAGACTGAGGCGTATTGGATTCAGCAAGCAATCAGAAAGGGGAGTGTGGTGCAGACAGCAGCCCGCTCCCGCCGTTAAGCGCCGCATATGCGGCAATCAAGAGGGATTGATATGGCTATCAAACTGGAAAAGGATAAAATCACTGGCGAGACTCTCGTATATGAGGTGACAAGCGTTACGGACAAGAGCACCGGCAAGTCAGCTGAACAGAGAGTGCTTAAGGGCCGGCTGCATCCCTTCACCGAGGAAGAGGACCATGAGGCCATAAGCGGGCTGTTTGCTGTTGCTGACGGCAAAGAGCCCGTCATGCTGGAAGATCTGGACCGCGCGCACGAGAACGCTACGGAAGCCATAAGAGACGTGGTTGAATCGGTTTCGCCGGATGAGGACGTGTACTCGTGGCTTGAAGTAAGTGCTATGATGAAAGAGATTGCGGATGCCGTCATAGTCAAGGACAACAGTTACAGAACGCTTAAAACCGCATACAAGGACCTTGTGGCGTATGCCGCGGACGAGGTCCGCAGGAATGAGACGCTGGGAAAAGAGAACAGCAAGCTTGCAAAGAGCAATGAGAAGCTCAGGAAGAGGGCAGAGGACCGGCAAAGGGAAGGGCTTGAAAATCTTCTGGAGTACAAGCAGATGATGGATAAAATTGAGTCATACAAGGAGATTATCTCCAAAAGCGAACAGCTTGAGGATACTATGAAAGAGGTTATAAGCAAACAGGGCGAACTCATTAATGCACTGGTGAAAGGATACAATGATCTCAAAAGCCATCTCAGCAGGTATGAGGATGTGTCCGGTTGGGATGATGTGCAGGAATAACCGGAAGAATCGGCATATTCCGTTTGAGTTGCAGTCAAGGAGGATATTATGGCTATAGAGCTGCAGCCGGATTTTGAGACAGGGGAGACCCTCGTGGTCAAGACGCGCACGCATAAGAATAAGGAAACAGGCGAAGTCACTATAGACTGCGAGCTGCTGGGAGGATTGTATCCCATTGCAGAGGATACGGAGAAGAACAGGGCGGACTTCGCAGACAAGGCGCAGCTGCAAAGAATGGCTCATGACCTTGAAGCGTATGAAAAGGCATTGGCCGGGAGCGAAGAGATAAGCGGCCGGCAGCAGCGGTTTATAATCGAGCAGGAAAAGGTCATTATGAAACTTAAAAAGGGCGTGAAGGAGCTCATTTCGCGTCTGAGCAAGTATGAGGAAGTGTCCAGGTGGAAAGACCTGGAGAATATCAGATAGCCTCTTCCCCTGTGGATTTCTGCATGATGCAGGCTCTCATTTGCCTCGGACGGAGGCGGAGCAAGACCGGATTTAAGGCCGCATTTCGGGCAAGTTTCGCAACAGTTTTAGACAAAGCGTTGATTATCTTTGTGATTTTGGGTGTGATTTTAGTGAAAAATCGCATCATATATGCTTGCAAAGCCGCCAGATAGGAAAAAACAGTTGCAATAATCAGGGCGATGGTATAAAATAAGCGCATAGCTTTTATAGAGAAACAGGTGACCGCTTCATGGGGTCACATCGGAGAGACTATGTCTGTCAACACACACAACGGATTGGGTAAAATTTCAATAGAGGATCAGGCCATCGCGAAGGTGGTCAAGTCTGTTGCGCTTGAGTGCTACGGCATAGTAGACACCGTCTCAAGAGGAATCAAGGATTCCGTGTGGGAGCTTCTCAGAAGACAGCCGGATGGCAAGGGCGTTAAGGTGGTCACGTCCGGAGACAGGATTTACATAACCGTCAACGTCATCCTAAAGTACGGCGTTTCTTTAATGGCAGTGGCTGAATCTTTGAAGGCTAGCATCAAGTACAGCGTTGAGAGATTTACAGGCATGATCGTGGACACGGTCAACGTCAACATTGTTGGCGTGAAGCTTTAAGCGTTTCTGGGGCCGCGCGGCCGCTCTTGCGGCCGGAGCGATACGTGTCATGGGCGCCACTGGGAGGCGCCGCTTGCCTGAGAAAGGAGTATTATGCAGAAAACGGTAAACAGCGCCGAATTCAGAAAAATGATTATATCCGGGTCAAGGCTGCTTGATCAGAACCGGTCCAAGATCGATTCCCTCAACGTCTTCCCGGTTCCTGACGGTGACACAGGAACAAATATGTCACTTACGCTTCAGTCCGCGGTGAAGGAGATGGGAGCTGTCTCATCGCAGCAGTTCGCGGACATATGCAACGCAGTATCCAAAGGAGCGCTTCGCGGCGCGCGCGGAAATTCCGGCGTCATCTCCTCCCAGATATTCCGCGGCATATGCTCATCGCTGAAGGACACGAAGGAATCGTTCACAACCAAGAATTTCGCAAAGGCCCTTGAGGAAGGGACCAAGGTGGCGTACGGTGCTGTGTCCGTCCCCAAGGAAGGGACGATTCTCACGGTCGTAAGAAGCATGAGCGAGGCGGCCGGAAAGCTTGCGGCAAAATACAAGGATTTCGACGAGTTCTTAAAGGCGGTCATTGAGGTCGGGGACGAAGCCCTCGCCCATACGCCTGAGCTTCTGCCCGTGCTCAAAAAGGCGGGCGTCGTGGATTCCGGCGGCGTCGGTCTCATGACCATAATGAGAGGCTTCCTCGCGGCTTTCACAGAGGATACCGGAAATATTGAGGACATACCCACGGACGCAAGCGCGGCCAATGCCAAAAGCGACGAGGATGTCTTCGGAGACAATTCAGAGGTCATTAACCTGGATCTCGGCGAGATAGAGTTCGCATACTGCACGGAGTTCTTCGTAATCCATATCAAGCCCTCAACCACTATGGCGGACATAGACAGGCTCAAGGAAAAGCTCATGGGCATAGGTGATTCCGTCATATGCATAGGCGATTTGGAGCTCATAAAAGTCCATGTGCACACGAACACCCCCGGAAGGGCGCTCGGGTTTGCCCTGGAGCTCGGCGAGCTGGACCGCATAAAGATCGAGAACATGCTTGAGGAGAACAGGGAAATCAAGGCCAAGATGGAGGCCGAGAAGAAAGAGATGGGCATGCTGGCCATCTGCTCCGGAAAGGGCCTCGAGGAGATCTTCAAGGACCTCATGTGCGACAGGGTCATGGAGGGCGGCCAGACAATGAACCCTTCGGCCCAGGACATAGCGTATGCAGTGCAGAAGATAAACGCGGCAAACGTCTTCGTATTCCCCAATAACGGCAACATAATACTTGCGGCGGAGCAGGCAAAGGAACTGGTTACCAACCGCACAATACACGTAATCCCCACAAAGAGCATCCCGCAGGGCTTTGCGGCTGCCCTTGCGTTCAACCCCGAAGAATCCGTCTCCGAGAACAAGACCAACATGGTGCACGCCATAGACAACGTCCTTTCCGGACAGGTCACGTACGCCGTGCGCAACACGAAGATGAACGGCTTCAGCCTCAAGGAAGGGGACATCATAGCCCTGGACAACAAGAAGATACTTGCCAAGGGAGCGGACATAGAGGAGACCACGCTCAAGCTCATAAAGCATCTCAAGAACGATGACCACGAGATGATAACCCTCTACTACGGCAACGGCGTGAAGGAAGAGGACGCCAACGACCTCATGGATAAGGTCCAGCAGGAGTTCCCGGACTGCGACGTGGACTGCCATTACGGCGGCCAGCCCGTTTATTACTACATCGTCTCCCTTGAGTGACTACCCAGCCCCTGGATTTTTTGGCGCTTTGCAATAAAAACCCGGCACATATGCCGCAGGTTTTCAGAAAACTTCCCAAAACCTGTTTAAACGCGCGAAAAAGAGGTTATAATAATTATGCGGGTATCCCGTCATCGCACAGCGGTGGCGGGGTTTTGTTTCCAGGCATCGGCGCACGCGCCGGACATCCGGCACATGACATGGTCCAAAGATCCGGCAGGGGCAAAACAGCACACATCCCGGGCCGCAATCCATAATACAGCCATATATACAGCCGTGCAGGCGGCTCGCTCTGCCCGTCCAGTCCGGAGCCGGCAGAAAAGGAAGGGAGGGAAAAGGCCCGCAATTACGGGGGATTTATGCAGATAACATCCTTGAAGCTTATATCAGACAAGAGAGAGAAAGATTTCAATAAGCTGGGCATATACACGGTGGAAGACCTTGCCCGGCATTTTCCGAAGGACTACCTGGACCTTCGCAACATAACGCCCATATCCCAGGTGTATCACAATGACGTGGTGCTCACCTGCGGGGAAATTTTGACCGTGGAATGCAACAAGTACGCGAGGCGTCCGTACGTCAAGGCCAGGTGCAGGCAGGGGGACTGCCTGTTCACTGCCATATGGTTCAACCAGGTGTATGTGGCGGACAAGCTCCATCCCGGGGAGTTTCTCTTCTACGGCCGTGTCCAGAACAAGTTCGGCCTGGAGCTCACCATAGTGAACCCCACTTTTGAGCCTGCGGAAAGCAAGTCCAAACTGCAGGGCATAATTCCTGTATATTCCCTTTCCGGCAAGCTTACGCAGAAGCTCATGAGATATGAGCTCTCGCAGGCTCTGGACAAGCTCCAGCTGCTTTCCTGCATCCCGTATGACATCCAGCGCAAGTATGAGCTCATAAAGCTCAAGGACGCGTACAGGAAGGTGCATTTCCCGGAGACGGTGGAGGATTACCAGCAGGGCGCGAACAGGATAGCCCTGGAGGAATACTTCCTGCTAATCTCGGCGTTCAAGGTAATAAAGGGCGGTTCGGATGACGCCCGTCTCAACCAGTACCCTGTTACAAGGGCAGATCTGGACTCCTTCATTTCCAGATTTCCGTTCACCTTCACTCCCGGGCAGAAGGGAGCCGTGGAGGACATCTGGAACAATCTCAAGGGCCCGCACAGGATGAACAGGCTCATACAGGGAGACGTAGGGTCCGGCAAGACCGCGGTTGCAATGGCAGCCATATATATGGCGGTGAAGTCCGGATACCAGGCCGCAATGCTGGCCCCCACGGAAGTGCTTGCGCAGCAGAACGCATCCGTGCTAAAGACCTACTTTCCGGACTGCAATGTGGTATGCCTCACCGGTTCCATGACAGCCAGGGAAAAGAAGCTCACTAAGGCTCTTATCCAGGGCGGCATGGCCCACATAGTGTGCGGCACGCACGCCATCCTGCAGGAGGATGTGGTTTTTGCGAACCTTTCCCTCGTTGTATGCGACGAGCAGCAGCGTTTCGGCGTGGCCCAGAGGGCATCGCTTACGGACAAGGGCGAGAGCTGCGACGTCATCGTCATGTCGGCAACCCCCATTCCCAGAACGCTCAACCTTATATTCTACGGAGACCTGGACGTAACCACCATAAAGGACAAGCCCAGGGACCGCCAGGAGATCTCCACATCCATAATTCCGGAGCGCAAGTACACGGACATGCTCCGCTATGTCTCGGAGCAGTCCAGGCTCGGCTGCCAGACCTATTTCGTCTGCCCCAAGATAGAGGAGGATGAAGAGGGCACCATCATGTCCGTAACGGAGCTGTACGAGGATCTCAAGGCCAAGATGCCGGACGTGCGCCTCGCCCTCCTTCACGGCAAGATGAAGGAGAAGGAGAAGAACGCCATCATGGATGACTTCAAGGCCAAGAAGTATGACTGCCTTGTCTCAACCACGGTCATAGAAGTGGGCGTGGACGTTCCGGACGCAACCATCATGATCATATACAATGCAGAGCGTTTCGGCCTCTCGCAGCTGCACCAGCTCCGCGGGCGCGTGGGGCGCAGCTCCAGAAAGAGCTACTGCTTCCTTCTCATGGGCGTTGAATCCGAAGAGGCCAGACGGCGCCTCACGGTCCTCAAAACCTGCTCGGACGGCTTCCGCATAGCGGAGGAGGACCTCAAGATCCGCGGAGGCGGGGATTTTCTCGGGACCCGCCAGTCCGGCCGCATGCTCTCCGAGATCAAGAACCTCAGGTTCCCCGTCGAGACCGTCTTCACCGCCAAGGCCCTCGTGGACGAAGCCTTCGCCTCTACCGCAGACCTCACTGCACTCAAGAAGCTTGCCGCCGGCAAGTACGAGAGCCTCAAGGACGTAGTCCTCAACTGAAGCCCGTTTCTTGTGGCTATTATTCATATCCACACAGGCACATATGGCCAATCCAAGCCGTTCCGTCACCGGAGCGGCTTTTTCCCACTCAAGCCGGTTCCTGGCCCGTTTTCCCCACTCAAAATAAGCTTACAAAGGCTAAGAGGGAGATAATCTTGTGATATAGTTTTTATGTAAAAAGCATGTCATAGTAGATTTAATGAATTTCAATGGATGTACTAAAACATAATCTAATATAATCAATCAATATCTTGTATTTCAATGTGAAATTTGCAGATTTTATGCAAATTCTATTGTCAAGTCTATTTTATTGTGCTATCATGTTTGTATATTATAAAAAGGTGGGTAAAGAAAATGCTTCTTGAGTTTTCATGTTCAAATCATAAGTCAATAAGAAAGAAGGTATTGTTCTCTGCCATTGCTACTCCGGATACTTCAAATGAGGAGAATCTGATTCCCTATGGCAAAGACCGTATTTTGAAGTCTGCTGTGATTTATGGAGCTAATGGGTCAGGCAAGACTAACCTGCTTAGTGCAATTTCTTATGTTAAAATGATGGTAATGAACAGTATTGGCCATCAGCCTAACGAGAAGATTAATCAAATGCCCCACAAACTGGAGGGATTTGATAAAGACAGCACGTATGCAATTCAGTTTACAATCAAGGATATAAGGTATGCATACGGATTTACTTTGACGAACAGGATTGTGACTGATGAGTATCTTTATTATTTTCCAAAGGGGAGACAGGTATGTGTATTTGAGCGCAATCAAGATGGAGTTATTCCAGGAAACAGCTTCCGTAACGCATTTAATACATGCAAAGATGTATTGAAGCCCAATCGCCTTATGCTTTCCTGTGCTGCCAATTTCAGCTCAGTGAAAGAGACCGAAGATGCATACAGATTCTTTGCTGAAGACCTTGTAATATATAATCCTGACAATCAGAATGACTGGATGAATTACTCGCTGTATCAGATTGCTGAAAATAAAGTGCTTAAGAATACCATCCTTGATTTCATGCGCAGCCTGGATATTAATATCCGTGATATCAAGGTCAAAATAAACAGGACTAATTTTAAGCATACTGGTATCTCGCTGGCACCGCCTGTTTTCTCGGAGGATTTCAATAAGAGCGTGTTGAACAAAGACAAGGATTCAATTACTGCCAGAATTGTGTATGATGAGTTTGAAACAGATTTGCTGTATGAAGAATCATCCGGAATCCAGAAGCTGGTTAGCCTGCTTTGCCCTTTGATAGATGTTATTACTAACGGCAAGATAATGCTATGTGACGAACTTGAATCAGGGCTGCATGAATCCTTGGTGTATGGTCTGATAAAGGAATTCATGAAATCAAATCATAACGGTCAGCAAGCCCAGATTTTCTTTACAGCTCATGAAACGGCTTTTATTGATACGAATCTCTTCAGAAGAGATCAGATCTGGTTTACTGAGATGAAGAAGGAAGGCCGTGAAACGGATTTGTATTCTCTGGCAGAGCTGAAGAACATACGCAAAGAAGAGAATTTTGGGAGAGGCTATATTTCAGGCAGATATGGCGCCATCCCCATGCTGAATATTGATTTTGCCAATCTTGTGTCGAGTATGTAAGGGGATGAAGGCTATGGCAGAAAGAGATTTATCATTGACAGGCGTACAGGAAAACTCCAAAGAACATCCTGATATCCATCCTCTTCATTTCAGCTTGGCGGACATAAGGAAGCACTTTGATGAAAGCATTGCATTAACAAAACAGCAGTTTGAGATTGCAGACACCTTGATTGCTGAAGAGCAGATTGAAAAAGCCAAAACAATCTGGAGATCCCAAGTGGTCTTCTTTGAGGGAGTCCTGGATTTCTATTTGCATGAAATCTGTAAATATGCCTTGTACAAGATCTATGTCGGCGATTGGAACCAGACTGAGAAATATAAGGCTATTACCATTCCTATCCGTGTTGTACAGGATGCCATTAATTCCAGAGATGGTGCAGAGTGGTTTTTTGACTTCGTTAATCTCAAGTACAGCAACAGCGTTTTTTTATCTCCAGAAGATATAAAGGATGTCTTGAACATGAGTGGCGTTGAGTATGTAAAGGTCATGCACAAGGTGTTTCCCACTGTTACTGAGAATGAAGCAAAAAAGCAGGGTGACAAGATTCTTAGAGAACAGTATTCAAGAAGGAATCAGATAGCTCATCAAATGGACCGTAGCCATGCATCAGCTGAACAGGCCGATATCACAAAAGAGTATGTAGAACAGTATGCAGAGAATATCATCAAGATTGCAGATGCCGTGCAGTGCTTGATTTTGGAGAAAGACAAAGAGCCTTCGTGCTAGGTTCAGACAGTATCAGTAAACAAGCATCCAAGCCGTTTTCTTCGGGAAACGGCTTTTTCCCACTCAAATCAATTTCCGGCCTGTTTTTCCTGCTCAAACCTGCTGTCTCCGGGGCAAATAATGCATATATACAGGCATATTTCCATTAAAAAAATTTCACTTAAAATATTTTAATGAAAAATTCCAGCTAAAATCAGGCACAATTACTTGCACAGACAAATAAAAGCACGCAGCCGTTCAAGTGGGTGGCAGATGGAAGTGATTATTTCTGCAACATGCGGTTTGGGAGATGGCAGGTTGTCTCAAAATGCAGGAAAGATATCCCGCCGGGATTACGAAAAATCCTGCGTAATGGGATAATGCAGGCATAGAGCTGAGGCCGTCCCAGCAAATCCATGAGATTTTACATCAGTCATCTGATCTTTCCTTATTTATTGCAGTCACTGCCGTCCCGAATCCCCGGGACGGCAATGTCTTTGTACAGGCCCGTTCATCCGGCATGACCTGCAGGCTCCCGGCGGCATAGTGCAAATGGCTGTACTGCTGCATTCCCGGCCACGGAATTGCAGGCACTTTTTCATGCTTTTTCCCGGATGGCCGCAGCTTCCCCTGTGTTGCATACAGGCCGCCTGGGGAGTATAATGCAAGGCAGGCAAAGGAGACACAGCATGGCTATAAAGGCAGTGGCGCAGTTCCAGCTGGGCACGGTGCTGAACAACAGAAAGCAGGCAATGGACACCTTCCGGCTTATAAAGGGCGCCGGGTATGAAGGGATAGAGCTCTGCTATTTCATGATTCATCCCACATCCGTATTTTACAAAATCGGCATGAGGGCATCCGGCACGCCAATAGGCCGCGGCGGATGGATGGACTGGCCTTCCCTTGTGAAGGACTCCGGCCTCAAGGTTGTTTCCGTGCACCAAAACGTGAAGGCCCTTTCAAAGCATCTGGAGAAGACTGCGGAGGAGACTCTATCCCTTGGCGCCCGGCGCGTTACCTTAAGCAATTCCCACACGGATTACTCCAGCGAAGGCGCCGTCGCCGCTCTTGCAGACTGGCTCAGCGAGACAGGCGGGAAGCTTCATGCATACGGCCTGGAGCTCATATACCACAACCACAACGCAGAGTTCCTGCACCCCGTGAAGGGCAAGACGGCATACCAGCTTCTAATAGAGCAGACAGACCCTGCCCTTGTGGGCTTTGAGCTGGACGGCTTCTGGGCTGCAGACGCCGGAATGGACATCCTGCAGGTCATGGACATGCTTGGATCCCGTCTCAAGCTGTACCATATCACAGACAGGGGCAGCACCCGCAAGGGAGCGGCTGCCACGCCAATCATCCAATACATGGGAGCGGAGCTCGGGAATGGGAACATGAACCTGGAGCCAATGATACGCAAGGCCCTGTGCCTTGGCGTGGAGGCCATTATCCTTGAAACCCACAGAGGATGGGAGAACGGGGATCCGGTGAAGAGCATGCAGACCAGCGGGGAATATCTCGCTAAGTTCCTCTAGCCGCATACAGTGCAAACAGAGAATTTCATGGCGCCAGGACTCCGGTTCCGGCGCCTTTTCACCAGCACATTTTACAGGCACAACAATAGATTTGTACTATGCATAAAATGCGCGTATATATGGCAGATATTGGGTGCTGACGCTGCAAACTTGAGATTTTCCCGCCCAAAGACAGCGGAAAAACAAGGTAAAATTCGCCCAAATATTCCCGCTCAAAAAACTCTGTCTGATTTTTCCGGATTTTTTGCGAAATGAACTTACAGTTAATGAACATTCGTTTATGCTAAAATCCATTCACAAAACCGGACCTGGCTGGCGGGGAGGGAATATGTTCGTTGGAAGAAGGAAGGAGCTGGATGCGCTGGCCCAGTTCCTTGGAAGACCGGGAGGCGCAGCCATTGTGTATGGCAGGAGAGGCAGCGGAAAGTCTGCTTTGGTGAGAGAGACGATACGTGAGGACGGCAGGGAAGTCATATCATTCCAGGCAATCAAGACCAGCATAGAGAGAAATACGGAGAGATTCGCATCTGCGGTAATGGATGTCGGCTACTGGTTTGAAGACCCCGGGAACATGACTCTGGATGATCTCTCAAGGCATGCTGCAATCCGTTTCCCTCAGCTTCGCAGGGAGTATTTCCGTCTGCAGATGGAGAAGGGCTCCCTGGACGGAGCAACGTCCATTGGCACATGGCGCTATGAAAGGGATAATGACGTCAACGGATACAGAGGGTGCACGGAGTATGAAATAGCCCTTCAGAAGGGAGACGGCATATACGTGTACATCCCCTTCTGCATAAGGGAGAGTGTAACAAGGGATATGCCGGAGAGGGAGCTCGTGAAGGCGGAACTGGACGTTCCCATGTGGGATTTGTTTCCGTAAGCGGCTATGCCCCGGACTGCGGTGACATACCCAATTTAATTGCCGGCGAGGACCTGTACAGGGACTAAGCAGCATATGCAGATAAACAGCACAGGAGCCGTCTTCCTCCGGAGGGCGGCTCATGGATTATTTGGGGATATGGGAAATATGTTGCGGATATTTTCGCGTATACCTTGACATATTTCTTATATTTGGGTATACTTTTGCCAAAGGGAGATAATTATACCATTATGAACGAAGACAGGATAAAGGAACTGCAGGAAAAGATAGATGCGCTCCCCGGAGGGAGCATTGCGCACAAGCGCATACACGGCAAGCTGTATTATTACCACAGGACAACGGTAGACGGCAAGCGCAAGGAGAAGTTCGTGGACGAGGCGGAGATGCCCGCACTCAAGGCAAGGATAGATGAGAGAAGGGCGTGCATAGCGGAGCTTCGCGCACTGCAGGGCAAGAAGCCTGCAGTGCGCCGTGAGGCGCAGCCCAAGGTCCAGGACGCTCCGGTGTATACGGAAGAGGATATGACGGATGACGGCCTTGAGGACGCAGCCGTTGAGGTATACGCAGAGCCTGCTCCCGCTGCTCCTTCATACAGGATGAGCGTCCGCACGGGGGATGACCTTGCCCGCTTTGCAGAGCCGGTGAAGGACACAGCAAAGAGGGAGTGTTATTCCAGGCTCACGGAATTCCTGTACGGGGATATGAACGGGAAGGTAATGTTCCTCTGCGGCCTTCGCAGGACAGGCAAGAGCACCATGGTGCGCCAGGCCATCGCGGAGATGAATGAGGAGAATCTTGCAAAGTGCGCGTATGTGCTTGCCACGCCGAAGGACTCCGTTCATGACCTGGATGAGGATGTCCGCACGCTGGAGAGAGGCGGCTGCAGGTACGTCTTCATAGATGAGATAACCGCAATGCCGGATTTCAAGGAGGCATGCTCCCTTCTTGCGGATTCGTATGCGGCATGCGGGATGAGGATAGTGCTTTCCGGTTCCAGCTCGCTGGCTTTCATATTCTGCCATGACGAGGGCATGGCAGACAGGTCCGTTATCCTGGACACCACGTACATCCCGTACAAGGACTGCGTGAACGTTCTCGGCGCAAAGGATCTGGATGAGTACATGAAGCACGGCGGGACAATGGACCTGGGAAAAGAATCGGAAGAGGGGTTCGTGTTCGCCACGGATGCGTCCGTCGGCCTGTATGTGGACGCTGCCATCCAGAAGAACATCCAGGACGCCATGCGTTTCAGGGCGTCCGCGAGCAAAGCCTGCACGGAGCCGGACAGCGTGGAGGATGCGGCCGGCCCGGTTTCCTCTGTGGTGGCGCAGGAGAGCCGTGTGTTCCTCAAGGATATTCTTGAGACGGAATACAAGACAGGGGATTTAAGCTACATTCCGGACAACCTGCTGGAAATCTTAGGCGCAGCCCTTCACTGCGATGACGTGGAGATGGAGCACAGAAGGGAGATAGAGGAGTATCTTGCGCGCATGAACTATCTCCGCCGCACGGAAACGCTCTTCGCGGACACCGGAGAGAAGAGGGAGCACAGGGTTATAACCACAATGCCCGGCATACGGTACACGCAGGTCAAGGACATGGTGGAGACGTTCATACAGAATGACATGTTCGCGTCCATTCCTGCCCAGAAGCGCAGGAACGCCCAGAACAAGATAATGAACCAGGTCTCCAAGCACATGATGGATGACATCATTCTCATTGAGACCCTCCTCGCCAACCCGGACAAGAAGGTCTTCCGTTTCCTGTTCCCGTCCGGCGAATATGATCTGGTTATTGCAGACCCCAGGGAGCTCACCTGCAAGGTGTACGTCATAAAGCACAGCGAGAAGACCACGCAGAAGCAGACCAGATACCTTGTGGATGACGAGAAGCTTGCCCAGACGGAGAAGCGTTTCGGCAAGATAACGGAGAGGGGAGTAATATACAGAGGCAAGTCCGGATATATCGGCAGCATCCGGTACTGGAACGCGGAAGACTGGCTCATGAACCTGTAATGCTCTGCAATCCCGCGCCAAAAGAAAGAATACACACACCGGCCCGGCATTCATCTGCCGGGCATTTTTGCGGCAGGCACGGGCGGTTTTCTCTTGTGGGCTGTGGCTTTTCACTCATGACGCCCAGTATTGCCGGGCATGCACCGTC
Organism: Clostridia bacterium; assembly: GCA_021204625.1. GTDB lineage: Bacteria > Bacillota > Clostridia > Christensenellales > Borkfalkiaceae > Coproplasma. The sequence continues at coordinate 63,613 of JAJPZA010000059.1, forward strand.
TGCATAAAATTTAGCCCCCCTTTTGCACAGTGCGGATGGAGAGCCTTCTCCGAGGGGGCTAGA